>NZ_AP024325.1:1200000-1500000 GCF_018408855.1 Caballeronia sp. NK8
GTTGCGTATGAAGCTCACCTCGGCCTTGCACCGATACGCCGCCGCCGTCGCCGCAACGATTTCCTTCATGCGCGTCTCGATCAGATCGAGCACGTCGACGGAAAACGTACGCACGGTGCCCGCGAGCGTCGCGGTGGTCGGGATCGCGTTGACCGCGTGGCCCGCCTGCATCCGCGTGATCGAGAGCACGGCCGCGTCGATGGGCCGCTTGTTGCGCGTCACGATGCTCTGCAAACCCGTGCCGATCTGCAGCGCGGTGAACACGGGATCGACGCCGTCGTGCGGAATCGCGGCATGCGAGCCCACGCCTTCGATGCGAATCTCGAACTCGTTGCTCGATGCCTGCGTCGCCCCGGCGCGCGCGCCGAATTCGCCCGCCGCCATGCCCGGCCAGTTGTGCAGCGCGAACACTGCATCGACGGGAAAGCGCTCGAAAAGACCGTCGTCGATCATCGCCTTCGCGCCGCCGCCGCCTTCCTCGGCAGGCTGAAAGATGAACACCACCGTGCCGTCGAAATCGCGGTGCTTCGCGAGATATTGCGCGGCGCCGAGGAGCATCGCGGTGTGGCCGTCGTGGCCGCACGCGTGCATCTTGTTCTCGTGACGCGACGCATGCGCGAAGGTGTTCGATTCGGGGATGGGCAGCGCGTCCATATCGGCGCGCAGGCCGATCGCGCGCTTGCCCGTGCCCTTCTTCAAGACACCGACGACGCCCGTCTTGCCGAGACCGCGCGTCACTTCGATATCCCAGTTCTCGAGCTTTTGCGCGACCAGCTCCGCCGTGCGCGCTTCTTCGTAACAGAGTTCAGGATGCGCGTGGATATCGCGGCGAATGGCCTGAATCTCGTCGCGCGACTGGGCGATCTCGGGAATGATCGACATGCTTTCCTCGTGTGTGATTGAGTGACCGAAGCATTGTCGATGGCGGGAAATAACAGCGAAAGCTGATATTTCTTGTCCGTGACTTAAGGAAAGCTTTAGCTTTCCTGCTTCGGCAGCGCCCCACGCGAACGCAAGCGAATGCGCTCCTGCACGACGCTCATCACCGCGTGACGGTCGTGGATCTTGCGCTCCAGCATGCCGACGACGCGGCGCGGCGTGTTCTTCGCGAGCGGCAGCACGCGCAATGCGGGATCGCTCGCCCACGAGCCATATTCGAGCAGCGGCACGACGGACACGCCCGCATCCTGGCGCACCAGTTCGACGATCACTTCCAGCGAATTCAGTTCGAGAAACTCGTTCACCGCGAGACGGTTGTGCTTGAGCGCGCGATCGATCAGCGCACCGGTGCGCTGCGCGCGATCGAAACGCAGAAACGGCCGGCTCGCGAGCATCTCGGCGGGGCTCGCGGGCGCGCTGGCCGGCGATCCGATCGCGACGAGCGGCTCCGAATAAAGCGGCGTCCAGTTGAGGCTCGCGGGCGTCTTGCCGGCCATCTCCACGATCACGGCGGCATCGATCTCGCCCGCCTCCACTTGCGGCGCGAGCGCGAGCGCCTTGCCGGTGAAAAGCCGCACATCGAGCCGTGGATACTGACCTTTCAATTCGGTGACGACGGACGCGAGCGCGCCCATCGCCGAATCGACCGCGCCGATAGAGACCGAGCCGGCGATCTCGTCGTCGAGTCCGGTGAGACGCATGCTGTCGTACAGCGCGACGATGCGCTCCGCCTGCGGCAAGACCTGCTTGCCGATGCTCGTCAGCCGGTTGGTGCGGCCGACGCGATCGAAGAGCGGCCGTTTCAGATCGTCTTCGAGCGACTGCATCTGCATGCTCACCGCCGCCTGCGTGAGCGCGACTTTCTCGGCGGCCGCCGCAAACGAGCCGTATCGCGCGACGGCGATGAAAGTGCGCAAAAAGCGAATGTTGCTCATCGAGCCTAGGGGACAACCCCGATCGTTTGATCAGGTTTGCTTGAGTGTCAGTTCAGAAATTCTATATTTTCTTATTTCAACTCGGCGTAATGTTTGCGTGTTGCAGCGGCTCGCGCGCTCAGCCCGGCGAGCCGACAAAAAATAGCGGATGTCGTCGCACCTGATCAATCGCCCCACGCCACGGAGTGCATTCGATGAGCACCGTACTACCCGCAGCCCACGCGGCCGAACAGAATGCCGCGATCAACATGTCTGGCCGACGAGCCATCGTCGTATCGACCATCGGCAACGCGCTCGAATGGTTCGACTTCATGGTCTACGGCTTCTTCGCCGTCATCATCGCCAAGCTGTACTTCCCCGCAACGAATCCCACTATCTCACTGCTCGCGACCTGGGCCACCTTCGGTGTCGGCTTTCTGACGCGCCCGCTCGGCGGCATTGTGCTCGGCGCGGTCGCGGATCGCGTCGGGCGCAAGTCGGCGCTCACGCTGACCATCTCGTTGATGGCGGTCGGCATCGCGATCATCGCGTTCGCGCCGACCTATGCCGCGATCGGCGTCGCCGCGCCGTTGCTGATGCTGCTCGGGCGTCTGATCCAGGGCTTCTCGGCGGGCGGCGAAGTAGGCTGCGCGACGGCGTTTCTCGTCGAATACGCGCCCGCCAACAAGCGCGGCTACTTCGGCAGCTTCCAGATGGTCGCGCAGGCCGCGGCGAGTCTCGCGGGTTCGTTCTTCGGCGCGGTGCTCACGCGCACGCTGAGCCCCGAGCATCTGAATAGCTGGGGCTGGCGCATTCCGTTCGTGATCGGTCTGCTGATCGTGCCGGTCGGCCTGTATCTGCGCTCGAAGCTCGACGAATCGCCCGTGTTCGTCGACAAGGCGCAGAAGAACGAACTGACCACGCGCCCGATCCGCGACACCGCCACGAAGCACTGGATGCCCGTGCTCGCGGGCTTCGGCCTGACGGTGTTCGGCACCATCGGCACGTACATCTTCCTGCTGTATCTGCCGACGCACGCAACGCGCGTGCTGCACATGGCGCTCACCGACGGCCTCATCAGCTCGACGATCGGCGCGCTCGTGTATCTGGTGTGCTGCCCGATCTTCGGCCGCCTGTCGGACCGCATCGGCCGCAAGAAGCTGATGGGGACCGCGCTCGCGCTGTCGCTGGTCACGGCGTATCCGATCTTCGCGGTGCTCACCGCGCATCCCAGTCTGCCGATGCTGATCGTCTGTCAGGCGCTGCTGATGACATATCTCGGCATCTTTCAGGGCTGCTACCCCGCGTTCATCTCCGAACTGCTGCCTTCGAGCGTGCGCTCGACGGGCATCTCGGTGAGCTACAACGTCGCGGTGATGATCTTCGGCGGCTTTGCGCCGGCCATCGTGCAATGGCTCACGATGACCACGGGCGATCCGCTCTCGATCTGCTATTACGTGATCTTCGGCAGCGCGGTCGCGCTTCTGACGCTCCTCCCGCTGCGCGACCGTTATAGCGAAGCGCTGCGGTAAGAGTGCTGCATCGGATCCGGAAAGGAAGGAGAATGGGCCGGCCCGCACGGAACGCATGGACAGTCGGCGCGCTTAAGTCTGATTTAAGAAAGCGCGCCTAGTCTGAAGGCTGACCGATCCACCCCTCCTTCCGGCCGCGCAAGCGGCCATTTTTTTGGAACGACACGATGCAGATGATCCTGCGCCTGATCCTGATCCTCGTGGCCCTCGTCGCCTTCACGACGGTCGGCGTGTTCCTGCTTTCCTTGTTCGCGCGCGCCGTGCTCACGCACTGAAGCACCCCGACGCCCCGGCGGGCATGCTTCGTGCGCCCGCTGCATCGCCGCCGCCCGCGCCAGCTTTCGATCGAGAAAGTTTCGCGGCGGATGCCTATACTGGCTGAGTGTCGTCTTTCGCCGCATTGCCGGCGTTCGAAGGTCCTGCGCGCGCCCGCGCAGACCCTTTCCCGCCGCTCTTCCCCGCGCCATCGGCGCCCGACACTTCGCCGCATCTTCGCCTCTCTCACGTTCTGCCGCTTTGCCGCATCAGTGCAGCAGCGTGCTGCACTATTCAAGGAGATTGCTCGATGCCACAACGTCACATCCCCCAATCGAAAACCACGCACGCCGATACCCCCAACAAGACGCTTGCACCGACGCTCGCGCAGGCTGACGCGACCGTCACCTTCACGATGACCGTCAATGGCCGCAGCGAGACGCTTTCGCTCGATCCGCGCACGACGCTATTAGATGCATTGCGCGAGCATCTTCATCTCACCGGCACGAAGAAAGGCTGCGATCACGGCCAATGCGGCGCATGCACCGTTCATGTGAACGGCCGCCGCGTGAACTCGTGTCTCTGTTTCGCGGCGGCCTGCGACGGCGACACCATCGCGACGATAGAAAGCATCGGCGAAGTCGAAGCGATGCATCCGCTGCAGGCCGCGTTCGTCGAATGCGACGGCTATCAGTGCGGCTACTGCACGGCCGGCCAGTTGATGTCGGCGGTGGCGCTGCTCGATGAACCCATCGGACCGAGCGACGACGACGTGCGCGAAGCGATGAGCGGCAACCTGTGCCGTTGCGGCGCCTATCAGAACATCGTCGCGGCGATCCAGTCGGTGCGCGCGACCAAGCCAACGGCAAAATAAGGAGCGCGACATGGACATGTTTCAGCTCTCCCGCGCGCGCGACATGCGCGACGCGATCACTGCCGGCGCGCTCGCGCACACCGCGCAGCAAGGCGCGGAAGTGCGCTTTCTCGCGGGTGGCACGACACTGCTCGATCTGATGAAGCTCAACGTCGAGCGGCCGATGCGCGTGGTCGACATCAGCCGTCTGCCGCTCGACAAGATCGAGGCCACGAACGACGGCGGCGTGCGCATCGGCGCGACTTCGCGCAACTCGGACCTCGCGCATCATCCGCTGATCCGCGATCGTTATGCGGTGTTGTCGCAGGCGGTGCTCGCGGGCGCGTCCGTGCAGTTGCGCAACATGGCGACGACCGGCGGCAATATCCTGCAACGCACCCGTTGCGTGTATTTCCGCGATACGACATCGCCGTGCAACAAGCGCGAGCCGGGCAGCGGCTGCTCGGCGATTCAGGGCTTCAATCGCATGATGGCGATTCTCGGCACGAGCGAATCGTGCATCGCGAGCAACCCGTCGGACATGTGCGTCGCGCTGCAGGCGCTCGAAGCGACGGTTCACATCGAAGGCACGGGCGGCAAGCGCGCGGTTCCGATCGACGAATTCTTCCTGCTGCCGGGCACGACGCCCGATCGCGAGAACGTGCTCGATGCGGGCGATCTCATTACGCACGTGACCCTGCCGCCGATGGTCGAAGGCGCGCGCTCGTTCTATCTGAAGCTGCGCGATCGCGCGTCGTATGAGTTCGCGCTGGCGTCGGCGGGCGTCGTGATCGGCGTGAAGGATGGGCGCATCGCGCACGCGCGCGTGGGTCTGGGCGGCGTCGGCACGAAGCCGTGGCGATCGCGCGAGGCGGAACAGGAACTGCTGAACGCCGCGCCCGATGACGCCACGTTCAAGCGCGCCGCCGATGCCGCGCTCGCCGATGCGAAGCCGCAAAGCGAGAACGGCTTCAAGGTCGAGCTGTCCACGCGCTGCATCGTGCATGCGCTGAAGATGGCCACATCCGCATCCTGAACCCGACCGAGGAACCGAACATGTCCACCGCGCCCGACATCACGCAGTCCTTCATTGGACGGCCCCAGTCGCGCATCGACGGACCGCTGAAGGTCTGCGGCCGCGCGACTTATACCACCGACGTCGACCTGCCCGGCATGCTGTACGCCGTGCCGGTCGGCGCCACCATTGCGAGCGGCAGGATCACGTCGCTCGAATTCGCCGCGGCAGAAGCGATGCGCGGCGTGAAGCTGATTCTTCATCGCGGCAATATCGGCCGCTTCTATCGCATCTCCGGCAATTCGATCGACACCGGTTTCGTCGACGAGAACCGCCCGCCCTTCGACGACGACGTCATTCGCTACTACGGGCAGTATGTTGCGCTCGTCGTGGCGGATACGTTCGAAGCGGCGAGCGCCGCGGCGGCCGCGGTCAAGGTCGGTTACGACAGGACGCCGCACGACGTGAGCGCGACGCTCGACGCCGGCAAAAAGCTCGACGTGCACAGCGAACGCGGCGACCCCGACCGCGCCTTCGACGACGCGCCCGTGAAGATCGACGAGAACTACGTGACGCCGGTCGAAACGCATAACCCGATCGAGCTGCACGCGACCATCGCGCACTGGAACGGCGAAAGCTATACGTTCTACGAAACGAGTCAGGCTGTCGCCAATCATCAGGGCACGCTGATGCAGATGATGGGCCTGCCCAAGGAGAAAGTGCGCGTGATCTCGCGCTATCTCGGTTCGGGCTTCGGCGGCAAGCTCTGGATGTGGCCGCATTCGCTGCTCGCCGCGGCTGCGACGCGGCAACTCGAGCGGCCCGTGAAGCTCGTTCTCTCGCGCAAGATGATGTTCCAGAACGTCGGGCACAGGCCGACCACGCAGCAGCGCGTGCGGCTCGCCGCGACGCAGGACGGCAAGCTCGTGTCGTTGCAGCATGACTTCGTGAACCACGAGGCCATCGACGACGATTACACGGAAGACTGCGGCGAAGCCACGCCGTCGATGTACAGCACGCCCAATCTTCGCGTGACGGGCGGCACGGTGAAGCGCAATGTCGGCTCACCCACGTCGATGCGCGGACCCGGCGCGGTGCCCGGCCTGTTCGCGCTCGAATCGGCGATGGACGAGCTGGCCATCGCGTTGAAGATGGACCCGGTCGAACTGCGCCTGCGCAACGAGCCGAAAGTCGATGAAAGCAGCGGCTTGCCCTTTTCCTCGCGGCATTTCGTCGAGTGCCTGAAGACCGGCGCGGAGAAATTCGGCTGGTCGAAGCGCACGCCCGAAATCGGCTCGATGAAGCGCGATGGCCTCGTGCTCGGCTGGGGCGTCGGCGCGTGCAGCTGGCCAGGCTTGCGCTTCTCGGCGGACGCCACCGTCGATCTGCGCGCGGACGGCACCGCGCGTGTCGCGTGCGGCACGCAGGATATCGGCACGGGCACGTACACGATCCTCGCCCAGATCGTCGCGGAGCATACGGGTATTCCGCTCGACAGGATCGAAGTCGGCCTGGGCGATACATCGTTGCCGCTCGGGCCGGTGTCGGGTGGATCGGCGGCGACGGCATCGGTGATTCCGGCGGTATCGGATGCGGTGCGCGAGGCCATCAAGACGCTGCTCGCGCGCGCCGCCAAGACGGAGGGACTGCCTTTCGCGGGCGCGAAGGCAGAGGAACTCGCGCTGAGCGGCGGCCATGTGCATCGCAAGAACGAGCGGCCCGAAAGCGGCGTGCCGTTCGCGCGCATTCTCGAGGCCGCGAAGCTGCATGCGGCATCGGGCAGCGGCAGCGCGAAAGGCGGCTTCGACGACCCGCTGAAGAAGAAGTGGTCGATCCATTCGTTCGGCGCGCACTTCGCAGAAGTGACGTGGGAACCCGCGACCGCGCGCCTGCGCGTGAGCCGCGTCGTGACCGTGATCGATGCGGGCAAGATCCTCAATCCGCGGGCTGGCCGCAATCAGATCGAAGGCGCGGTGGTGATGGGCGTCGGCATGGCGCTGTTCGAGCATACGGTCTACGACGAACGCAGCGGCGCGCCCGTCAATAGCAGTCTGGCGGACTATGTCGTCGCGACCAATGCCGATACGCCGAAGATGGACGTCACGTTCCTCGACTACCCCGATACGGTCTTCAACGAACTCGGCGCGCGCGGGATCGCGGAGATCGGGCTGGCGGGAATCGCGGCGGCGATCACCGGCGCGGTGTATCACGCGACGGGGGTGCGGGTGCGCAAACTGCCGGTGATGATCGAGGATTTGCTGAAGGCGTAGTCGCAGGGTCGCGCCCGGTCTTTCGTGTCTTCGTCACAGGCGCGCAAGCCGGGCTCGATGCTATGGATTCGTATAATGCAGTGGAGCGCATTTTCCCCGACAGAGAGAACTACTTGAAAGCCCTGCCTACAGAACCGCTGACCGAGCGCGAACTCGATCGGCTGGACGACTTTCTCGACTCGATTGGCGATGAGGCGATGACCCTCGAAATGCTCGACGGCTTTTTCGCTGCGCTGATTTGCAGCCCTCAATTGATCATGCCGAGCGAATGGCTGCCTGCGGTACTGGGAAATAACGCCCCCTTCACGACCACCAAGGAAGGCGAACAGGTCCTCGGTCTGCTGATCCGTCACTGGAACACGATCGCGGACGACCTCCGGCAAACCCTGCACGACGAAGAAGCAGTTTATTTCCCGGTGCTGTCACTGGACGCAAGCGGCGCGGCCCTTGCCAATGAATGGGCCTTTGGCTTCATGAGCGGTGTAGAGATGCGGCACGGAAGCTGGCACGAGCTGTTCGACGACGACGACTATGCCGGTGCGTTGGTTCCTATACTGATGCTTTGCCATGAGCATGACCCGGACCCCGAGTCACGCACCAACCCCGCAGGGCTCGAAGACCGGGAAAACGTGATACAGATGATGATCGCGGGCCTACCCCACATCTACCGCTTTTTCGAACCGCATCGCAGAGCGCGAGCGACTGAAGACGCGCCACAATCCGCGCGACTGAAGGTAGATAAGATCGGCCGGAATGAGCCGTGCCCCTGCGGCAGCGAACGTAAGTACAAACACTGCTGCGGGGCGAACGCGTCGACGCTGCATTGAGCGACGGGTCAGTGGATCGACTTCGTGTCAGTCGCGAGCGAATCGTCGCTGGATGGCTTGTGCGGCAATTGGAGCTCTAGCGCCATTCTTGGCAGGTATTCCGAATTGTTTTAATCGAACCGGCTGCTTCGATGACGCCTGTTCCATAGCGATGAGAGTCGGCGGATTGTAAGCAGTTGGAATTTCGCTGCTTGGGGACGGCGTGGACGCGCGTCTTGGAGGCCTGGGCGGAGCCGCTATACTAGACTGCACGTATAATTTTCTTTTGAGTTGACGGTCACCGGATAACCGTCGACTCGGCAAGCGGATCAATCATTCAAAGAATCATGAAACCGTCGATCGCACTGGAAGCCCATCGCGACGAGATTCGTCGCATCATCGAAGCGCATCGCGCGAAGAATGCTCGCATCTTCGGTTCGGTCGCACGCGGTGAAGATACGGAGGAGAGCGATCTCGATCTCCTCATCGACCCTACCCCGAGAACATCATTGCTCGATATCGGCGCGATTCGTCATGAGTTGCGGGAACTGCTCGGCGTGAAAGTGGATGTGCTGACTCCCCGCGCGCTGCCTGATCGAACTCGCGATGAAATCATCGCAGGCGCCATTCCGGTATGAGCCGAGACGCATTGACTTTGCCTGAGTACGTAGACCACGTCCTCACGGCGATAGGGCGTATTGCGCGCTACACCGCTGGACTGGACGAAGCGACATTCAACAACGATGAATTCGCGCAAGACGCGGTCATCCGTAACATTGAAGTGATTGGCGAGGCATGCAGAAATATCTCCCGACACTTTCCTGCCTTCGTCGTCCAACATCCCGAGGTGCCGTTCCAGTCGGCGTATGAAATGCGAAACGCGCTATCGCATGGCTACCACAAGATCGATTTCGGGATTGTCTGGGTAACGATCCGTGAAGACATCCCCGCGCTTGGCAAACAGTTCCAGTTGCTTGCCGACGAATTGAAGCGCGTCAGCTAGCAGCCCGCAGAAGTATTCCCGGTGCCGCAAGGCGCTACTTCCGCTCCGGATACCGACCGTCCGAAGGCTCGTGCAGGCACGCCCCTTGCACCCCGCCCACGCTTCGATCCTCCCCCAAGACGCGCTACCATAGGGCCCAGCCCACCCCAAAACCCTGTGCAGCAGCAAATTCAGCCGGAGTGCCCATGAACGACATGATCAAACAACACGGCCTGCAGGTCGACGCGAGTCTCGCGAAGTTCGTCGACGAAGAAGCCATCCCCGGCACGGGCGTCGACAGTGCGTCCTTCTGGAAGGGATTCGATGCCATCGTGCATGATCTCGCCCCGAAAAACCGCGCGTTGCTCGCCGAGCGCGACCGCCTCCAGACCGAACTCGACAACTGGCATCGCAGCAATCCCGGCCCGGTGCGCGATCTGCGCGGCTATCGCAAGTTTCTCGAGGAGATCGGCTATATCGTGCCCGCGCCCGCGCACGTGCAGGCGAGCACCGCCAATGTCGATCGCGAAATCGCCGAGCAGGCCGGCCCGCAACTCGTCGTGCCGCTCTCGAATCTGCGCTATGCGCTCAACGCCGCCAACGCGCGCTGGGGCAGCCTCTACGACGCACTCTACGGCACCGACGCCATCGACGAAAAGGACGGCGCCGAGCGCACCGCGCAGTTCAATCCCAAGCGCGGCGCGAAGGTGATCGCGTACGCGCGTGCTTTCCTCGACGACCATGCGCCGCTCGCGCACGGCTCGCACGCCGACGCGACGAAGTACGGCATCGAGCAAGGCCAGCTCACGGTCACGCTGAAGAACGGCAGCAAGAGCGGCCTCGAGAACGGCGAACAGTTCGCGGGCTATCAGGGCGACGCGAAAGAGCCGTCCGCCGTGCTGCTCAAGCACAACGACCTGCACTTCGAGATCCAGTTCGACGCGAATCATTCCATCGGCAAGACCGATGCCGCGCACGTGAAGGACGTGCTGATGGAAGCGGCGGTGAGCACGATCATCGACTGCGAGGATTCGGTCGCGGCCGTCGATGCCGCCGACAAGACGCAGCTCTATCGCAACTGGCTCGGCCTGATGCAGGGCCATCTCGCGGAACAGGTCACGAAAAACGGCAAGACCTTCACGCGCGCCATGAACCCGGATCGCGAATATACCGCGCCCGACGGCTCGACCATCAAGCTGCACGGACGTTCGCTCCTGTTCATCCGCAACGTCGGCCATCTGATGACGAACCCCGCCGTGCTCGACCGCGACGGCAACGAAATTCCGGAAGGCATCCTCGACGCGGTGATGACCACGCTCGGCTCGATGCACGATCTCAAGAACAGGATGAACTCGCGCACGGGTTCCATCTACATCGTAAAGCCGAAGATGCACGGCCCCGCCGAAGTGGCGTTCGCGGACGAACTGTTCTCACGCGTCGAAGACCTGCTCGGCCTGCCGCGCCACACCATCAAGATGGGCATCATGGACGAGGAACGCCGCACGAGCGTCAACCTCAAGGCCTGCATCGCGGCGGCGGGCGCGCGCGTCGCGTTCATCAACACGGGCTTCCTGGACCGCACCGGCGACGAGATGCATTCGTCGATGGAAGCCGGCCCGATGATGCGCAAGGGCGACATGAAGTCGTCGAAGTGGATCAGTTCGTATGAGCGCAACAACGTTCTGGTCGGGCTGAACACGGGCTTGCGCGGGCGCGCGCAGATCGGCAAGGGCATGTGGGCGATGCCCGACCTGATGCACGCCATGCTGGAGCAGAAGATCGCGCATCCGAAGGCGGGTGCGAACACCGCATGGGTGCCCTCGCCGACGGCGGCTACGCTGCACGCGCTGCACTACCACATGGTCGACGTGCAGCAGGTTCAGCAGGAACTCGAAAGTATCGACTACGACGGCCAGAAGAACGAGTTGCTCGATGGCCTGCTGACGATTCCCGTCGTCGATAAGCCGGCGTGGTCGGAAGAGGACATCAAGAACGAGATCGAGAACAACGCGCAGGGCATTCTCGGCTATGTCGTGCGCTGGGTCGATGCGGGCGTCGGTTGTTCGAAGGTGCCGGACATTCACGATGTCGGCCTGATGGAAGACCGCGCGACGCTGCGCATTTCGAGCCAGCACATCGCGAACTGGATGCGTCACGGCATCGTCACGGAAGAGCAGGTGCGTGAGACGCTCGAACGCATGGCCGCGGTCGTCGACAAACAAAACGAAGCCGATCCGACCTATCGCCCGATGGCGCCCGCGTTCGACAGCTCGTTCGCCTTCAAGGCCGCGTGCGCGCTCGTATTCGAAGGACGCACACAGCCGAGCGGTTATACGGAACCGTTGCTGCACAAGTTCCGTCTCGCCGTGAAGGCTTCCGCGTAACGCCAACCGTGCAAATCGCGCACATACGGCATCGCGCCGTATGTGCGCGCAACTCACTGCTCCGACCAGAGCTTGCCCGCGGTCGCCCAGTTCTCGCGCTTCACGTCGGTCAGAATGATGTCCACCGAGCCCGGCTCGCAGCCGAGCGTCTCGCACGTCGTGCGCGTGATCGCCTCGACGAACTTGCGCTTCTCTTCCACCGTGCGGCCTTCGAACAGTTGAATGTTGAATGTCGGCATTCCGTTTGATCTCCCTGTTAGTCTGACAGTCTGAATCAGTCGCGATACGACGCATCGATGCGCTCGAGCTTGCGCAATAGCGCAGGCCATTCGAGCGCGCCTTCGATGGCATCGTCGTCATGCAGTTGCGCCGCAGTGCGCGCGACGACTTCCGGCGTCGGCACGATCATCTTGCCCACGCCCGCGAGCGCGCGAAGCTGAATATCGCATGCCTTGACGAGCATATCCATCAGCACATAAGCCTCGGCGATGGTGCGCCCGAGCGTGAGCGGCCCGTGATTGCGCAGGAGCATCGCGCGATGCGCGCCGAGACTGGCGACGAGCCGCTCGCCTTCGGCCGGCGAAAACGCCAGGCCTTCATAGTCGTGATACGCGAGATGGCCGTGAAAGCGCATCGCGTGCTGCGAGGCGGGCAGCAGTCCGGGCGGCTGCGTCGAAACGGCGATCGCCTCGCGCACATGCAGATGCATCACGCAAACGGCATCCTGGCGCGCGGCGTGCACCGCGCCGTGCAGCGCGAAGCCCGTCGCGTTCACCGGATGCGCGCTCTCGCCGATCACGTTGCCGTCGATATCGATCTTGACGAGATTGGACGCCGTGACTTCGTCGAACGAAAGCCCGAACGGATTGATGAGAAAGCGGCCCGGCTCATCCGGCACGCTCGCGGAAATATGCGTGTAGACGACATCGTCCCAGCCGTTGAGCGCGACGAGCCGGTAGGCGGCGGCGAGATCCACGCGCGTGGCGGTTTCGGCCGCCGAGCGCGGCCCGCTTTCCGCGATCCTGCGCTCAGGCGTGTGGGTGAACGACATGTGAATCTCCTTCTTTCGATGTTCCCGACATTCTCCGCCGCAGCGCGATCACCGCCCACGACGCCAGCACGAACGGCGCGGTCAGCGCGGCGACGCCGACGCAATCGATGACGCGCTCGATCAGCACGGCCGCCACGATCGCGACGAGCGCGTAGCGCCTGCCGAGCGGCGCGGCCGCGAGCGCCGCAAGTGCCGCGTTGAAACCGCACGCGCCGGAGAGCACGACGGCATCGCTCGCGCCGCCGAGCCCGTGCAGCATCGCGCCGAGCGCGCTGCCCGCGAGCGCCCAGCCGGCCTGCGACGGCCGCGACGCGAACAATCCCGCCGCGATCAGACCGCCCGCGAGCGCGCCGGTCGCGAAGGTGATCGGCGCGAGACCCGCGAACGCGGCCTGCAGCATCGGGATGACGCCGGCGGCGACTTGCGGAATCGCGCCCGTATCGCCGCGCTCGGCAAAAAGCGGCAGCCAGCACCAGGTCACGATGATGGCCGGACTGGAAAAGATCGGCAACCGGTGGCGGGAGAGAACATGCGAGAGCTTGTTGGCGAGGAAGGTGGCGAGCATCGCCGCGACGATCGCGACAGCCGCGGCCTGCGACACATCGCCGATGAAGGTGAACGCGGCAAGCGCCGCGAGCGCGCCGTTGAAGCCGTAGAGATCGTCGCGAAAGGCGGGCGCGTCGCTGTCTTCGATGATCACGCTGATGACATTGCCCGTCAGCGTGCCGATCAGCAGCCCGCACGCGAGGCGCGGGCTCGCGCACATGACGGCGAGAAACAGCAGCGCGCCGGTCGCGGCGTTGCGCTGAAGCACGATCTGCCCGATCGCGCGGGCGAAACTGCGGAGCTGGTCGCCGAAATCGGCGTCGGAATGGAGAACGGTGGACATGCGGGGCGGCGACGGCAGGGGAAGCCGCCAGCATAAAGCAGCCGGCGCGCGTCGTGCGACGGCGCGCCGAATAACCTGTATGTGGCTTGAAGCAGAGGGCGAGACGAGCGTCGCGCCGGAGGAGAATCGAAGCTTAGTTGAACGCCATCGGAACCAGGGGCGTTTCGCCGACACCCGGGTTCGCCATCGAAAGATCAGCACTCATCTTGACGATTTCCGTGACGTTTTCGCGGAAGTTCGGGTGCTTTTCCCAGGTGATGTAGCTCGCGTCCATGACGGCGGACAGCGTGAGCAAGGCAAAGGCGGCTTTTTCGAGCACTTCGTAACGGCGGCGCATGATCTGTTCCTCAATCTTTGCGACATTGTAACAGACTTAAGGGTTTTCCCGTAAGGGTTCTGTTGCAATGCCGCAAATCGGCCGCTGCTCTTGTCCCTGCGTTCCGCCCCTCTTTGTCACATCGATGCGTCGAGCATCGCCTCATAATCCGCGCTCGACGCCTCGCGCGGATTCGTCTTGTGACTGTGATCCTTCAGCGCGCCCGCGATGATGCGCGGAAACAGTTCGCGCGTCACGCCGAGTTCCGCGAGTCCGCGCGGCAGGCCGAGCGCGGCCGTCATCGCGCGCACCGCTTCGCCGACTTCGCCGCCGGCTTTCAGGCCCATCGCCTGCGCGATGCGGTCGAGCTTGCCCTCTTCCTGCATCGACGGCGCGCTGCTGTTGAAGGCGATGACCGCTGGCAGGAAGATCGCGTTGAGCGTGCCGTGATGCAGCTTCGGATTGATGCCGCCGAGCGAGTGACTCAGGCTGTGCACGCAGCCGAGGCCTTTCTGGAACGCGAGCGCGCCCTGCATCGAAGCGCTCATCATGTTCCAGCGCGCGACGCGGTCCGCGCCGTCACGCGTCGCACGCTCGATGTGACGCCACGCGCGCCACAGTCCGTCGAGCGCGATGCCATCGGCGGGCGCATTGAACGCGGGCGCCATGAACGTTTCGAGGCAATGCGCGATGGCGTCCATGCCGGTCGCGGCGGTGAGCATCGGCGGCAGGCCGAGCGTCAGTTCCGGATCGCAGATCGCGACTTTCGGCACGACATGCGGCGAGATCACGCCGACCTTGCGGCCATCGTCGAGGATCAGGATCGCGCCGCGCCCGACTTCGCTGCCCGTGCCCGCGGTCGTCGGAATGGCGATGACAGGCGCGGTCTTCGCGGTGATGCGCGCGAGACCGCCTTCGATGACGGCGAAGCTTTGCAGCGGACCATCGTGCGTCGCGCAGACCGCCACGCCCTTCGCGAGATCGATCGACGAGCCGCCGCCGGCCGCGATCACGCCATCGCATGCGTTCTCCTTGAACATCGCGACGGCTTCGCGCACCGCGGCTTCGTTCGGGTTGGGCGGCGTGCCGTCGAACACCGGCACCGGCGATGAAGCACCGAGCGCGTCGAGCACCTTGTCGAGCAGGCCTGCCGCGCGGATGCCGGCATCGGTCACGATCAGCGGACGGCGAATGCCGATGCGTTCGCATTCGCTTGCAAGCAGGCGCACCGCGCCGAAATCGAATTGAATCTGCGTGATGTAATTGATGAGGGGCATGGGTGTCTGACTGAAGGTTATGGTCGGTGCCGCCCTGGGCGGCGCGGTGCCCGACAGTATAAGAGCCTTCCCTCATTCCGACGCGATGCGTCGCGTCGCCCCGGCCTCAGAAGCGAAAGTCGTTGAAGAACTTATCGCGTTCGATCACGACGAGCGCGGCGCGTTTGTGCGGGAAGTCGAATTCCTTCAGCGTATGAAACCCCATGCGATGCATGTACGCGATATGCCGCACATGATCGACGCGTGGTTCGCCGACGAGCCGTTCGGTGCGCGGATCATCGATGAACATGTAATGGAGCACGCCGCTCCACCATGCCTTGAGCTTGCCCGCGCTTTGAAATTGCGCATCGCCGATCAGGAGGTGCAGGCCGCGGTCGAAATCGCCTGCATCGTAGAACGGGCCGAGGCGGTCTTCCTTCGCCCAGTAGAACTCGAAATAGCCGAATGGCTTGTCGTCGAAGTAGCCGATCATCGGGTGCATGTGCGGGTCTTCGCGACGTTCCTTCAGATACGCGGCGTGTTCGGCGCGCGTGCCGCGTTGATCCCAGAAGTAGGCGACTCGGTCGAGATTCATCCATTCGCTGAAGACTTCGGAGTCCGCGTCGGGGTCGGCGGTGCGGAGGCTGAAGGTCATGTCGAGTT
Source organism: Caballeronia sp. NK8 (assembly GCF_018408855.1). Lineage (GTDB taxonomy): Bacteria > Pseudomonadota > Gammaproteobacteria > Burkholderiales > Burkholderiaceae > Caballeronia. Next base: position 1,216,126 of record NZ_AP024325.1, read on the forward strand.
GCGGGAAGTGGCGCTCGTAGATGGTGCCTTCGGCGTTGGTTGGTCTCATCGGATGCGTGACGTCGCCGGTTTGCGTGTAGCTGAGCAAGGTCTCGCTCGATGCGGGCGATTTGAGCCACGGGCGTGGGAGTTTCCAGAATGTTTGTCGCGATGTCGTCAGGAATACGCGATCGTCGCGGGTTTCTGCCTTGTCGATCAGGTTCTCGTTTCGCGCTTGTGCTATGAAAGCTTCTGCGTTTTGCGCGGGAGGGAGTGCGATCGTTGCCGTGCGGCGCTCGGGTTCGTTGGTGTAGATGTCGCATAGCGCCTCTAGCAACGCGTCGGTGCGGCATGTCGTCAATGTGCGATCGGTTGCGGTCGCTGCTACTTCTGGGTCGAAACGTATGTTCATCGTGGATGTCTCCGGCAAGGTTGCGGTTTTGCGTTGATGTTGGTCGGCTTCGGCTTCGGCTTCTATGGAATCCTGATTTCGTGTCGGTCTATTAGCACTGCCCCTCCCCGGGGCGGGGGTCACTTTCTTTGCTGCTGCAAAGAAAGTAACCAAAGAAAGCAGCTTTCCCCATCCAAAGTACTTCATGCCGGCCCCGGCACAGGCGATCGGTCTTGGCACAGCAGTAGCGAGTGCCCTCGTAGGCCTAACCGGGCTTGGACCGCGCACGGTCTGTCACATCGCACCACACGCGCGACTGGTTCAGCACGAAATGGCTCCGGCCCGCTGCGCGGCCGATGGGTCAATCGGGTCTGCGAGTACTTCTACGTTGCCCTTTTTTTCGTCGGTTTCCCTTGCGTACCCAACGGTAGCGCGTAGCGCTGTGCCGGAACTCTTTCGTGCTGAACCAGCGCGCTAAAACGAATGGCTTGTCAGACCGTGCGCGGTCCAAGCCCGATGAGGCCTATGAGGGCACTCGCTACAGACGCCACGATCGACGAGAAGAACACTCAAACTGCGTGTGACCGCGGGCGTCTCGAGCTGCTTTCTTTGGTTACTTTCTTTGCAGCAGCAAAGAAAGTGACTGCCGCCCCGCACAGGGGCAACACCAATAGACCGACACGCCAACGGGATCCGGCGAAAACAAAACAACGCCCTAAACAACGTCCCTAGCAAGAACTTCAGCCATAGCCAAAAGCCCCCCTTCAAGCGCAGGAAACAAACTCCGCTGAAAGTTATTCCAGCGCAATTCAAGAATGTTATCGACGGGATCGATACTCGTGCCGAGCACATCAAAAATCACTTCACCCGAATCGATCCCGTTATCGACGTAATGAAACGAAGCACCAGTCCTATCGATCACGGGAGCGGGCTCCACACGCATCGTGCTCCAATCCACCACGCGCTCCCCCCGCGCGCCATAGAGCGCATCGAGCGTCGCATAAGCCCCGCGCCGCTCAAACGGCGACCCGAGCCGCGTAACGCCCGGATGAATATTCGCAATGCGCCGACAAAACTCCGCCCCCGGCCGAACCAGTTCATCGAGAATCACAAGCAACCCATCGAGCACGACGAAATCCGCATCGAGCGAATGCAGCTTATCGAGCAGACGCTTCTCGAACGAACTCTTCTGCACTGCGCGCTCGGCGACCGCATCGACGGGCAAACGCCGATAAGCCGACGGAATCGCATGCAGCAGACTCGTCACCGGCACGCCCTGCACGGCGAGTTCCGGCGGATGAATCCACTGCCCACCGGGCGCGTAACGAAAGCCATATCCCGCGAGCTTCTCGCGATCGCGCGGCGAGCCTTCGTCATCGTCATAGACCACGCCTTCGAGCGAATACAGATCGCCCAACGGCGAAGCGTTGAGCTGCTCGACGAGATATTCCAGCGGCGACTTCATGTAGCGCGTACCGCCCTTGTACTCGACGTGCTGTCCCGCGCGATCCGCAGCCGCGTTGCGCAAAGACATGATGTAGACCAGTTTTATCTTCGACATTGAATCCTGCTGGAAAAAATGGCGGCACCGATCACGCCGGCGCCGCCAGCGATCATCACCAGTTATAACGGGCGCTCGCGATCACCGTGCGCGGATTGCCATAGAAACAGGCCGAATCCGACTGGCAACCGCTCACGAACGTGCGATTGAAAATGTTCGACGCGTTCACCGCGAAACGCCAATGCTGCGTGTCGTAATGAACGGCGGCGTCGTACACCGTGTAGCTCGGGATATAGAGCGAGTTGTCCGCCGCGCCCGCGAGTCCGCTTTGATAGCGAATGCCCGCGCCGAAGCCAAGGCCATCGAGCGGTCCCGAATGCCACGTCCAGTCAGCCCACAACGACGCCATCTGACGCGGCAGCGGAATTGACACCGGCCACTTGCCGAGCGTCACATCGTTCGCGCTGATGTTCTTCACATCCTGATAGACGTAAGCCGCGATCACCGACAGATTGCGCGTCACGTTGCCCACCGCGGAAAGCTCGATGCCGCGCGAACGCACTTCGCCCGTCTGCACGGAGAACGTGCCGGTCGGATCGTTCGGATCGGGCGTCAGGACGTTCTTCTGATTGATCTGATACACCGCGGCGCCGAGCATCAGGTTCTTGCCCGGCGGCTGCCAGCGCAGACCCGCTTCGATCTGCTTGCCCTTGGTCGGCGCGGCCAGCCCGCCATCCGCCATCTTCACGCCGATGACCGGATTGAACGAAGTCGAATAGCTGATGTACGGCGACAAGCCGTAATCGCCGAGATACGTCAGGCCGACACGTCCCGTGAATGCGCTGTCGTCCTGCTTCAGTTGCGTTCCGCCGACGATGTCGTCCTGCTTCGTGTTGCTCCAGTCCTCGCGCGCGCCCACGGTCAGCATCCAGCGGTTCCACTTGACCTGATCCTGCGCATAGAGGCCGAACGAATCGAGCGTCGTGCGCGTGTTGGTCTGACCGAAGGAATCAGGGCCGCTGAAGATCGCGGTCGATACCGGCGTATAGACCGGGTTGTACATGTTCAGGCTCGGCGCCTGCGCGAGCCATTCGCTGTCGGTCGAGTTCTGACGGTTGTACTCGAAGCCGAGCAGCACGGTATGTTCGAGCGGTCCCGTGCCGAAGCGCGCCTGTGCCTGATTGTCGATATCGAAGCGGCTGTAGTTCGGTTGAAAGAGGCCCGCGTAACGCGCGAGCGTCTGTTCAGTCGGATCGCTCGGATCGAGACCGCCGCCCCACACTGCGCCGTTGTCGAGCGACAGATGCATCCAGCGCGTGTTCTGCCGGAACGTCCAGATGTCGTTGAACTTGTGCTCGAACTGATAGCCGATCGACCATTCCTTCTTGCGATAGTACGAATAGGTCGGATCTCCCGTGTACAAATCAGGCGAAATCTTTCCGTTCGGATTCGGCAGCACCGTGCCCTGCGCGGGCAGGAAGTTGTTCGATGCATCGCCCCAGTCCTGCAGATAGCTCGCCGCGATCGTCAACGACGTATTCGCGCTCGGCTGCCAGCGCACCGATGGCGCAATCGCGAAACGCTGCTCCGCATGCGGACCGGTCATCGAATTGCCGTCGCGTCCCACGGCGAGCACTCGATACGACAGCGTGCCGTCCTTGTCGATCTTGTCGCCGATGTCGAACATCACCTGCTTGCGCGCGTAATTGCCGATCTGCACGCCCGCTTCGCGATAGCGCCCGCCATCGGCGAGCTTGCTCTGCACATCGACGATCGCGCCAGGATCGCCCTGACCGTACAGCACCGAGGTGGGGCCGCGCAGGATCGTGATGCTGTCGATCATGTACGGATCGACGCGCCAGCTCGACAGGTTCAGCGTATTGGGCACCTGCAGTCCATCGACGAAAACCGTCGGCGTGAAGCCGCGCAATGCCGAGTACCAATCCGAACGAACATCCGAGCCATACGACGAAAATCCCGGCACGTAGCGCAACGCTTCGTTAATGGTCGTCGCGCCCGTCTCCTCGATCTGCGTCGACGTGACGACATTGATCGTCTGCGGAATCTCGTCGATGGGCGTATCGGTCTTCGTGCCGGTGCGGCTCTTGCGCGCGACGAGGCCGACCGTGCCGTCGCTGTCCGCCGACGCGTTCACGCGCACCGCAGGCAGCGTGCTCGTCTGCTGCGCGACGTCCTGCGCCTGCTGTTGCTGTTGTTGCTGCTCCTGTGCGTGAGCATGATTCATCGCTGCCACGCCAAACGCCGCGCTTGCCGCCACGGCGATCGCGCTCCGGCGCGTCCCCCTTGCCAACATCATTCTTCTTTTCTCCATCGCAATGCGGCTTCCTGTTCGCCGCTACTTTGTCAAAGAGCCACGGCCACGCGGCCGCCGCTCACCCCGGTTTGCTTCGTAGCCGCCGCTTGCGTCGCGGCGTTGTCCTGTCCGGCATCCGCGAGCGACGCGGCAATCTCGTCCGAACGCACCGCGAGCACGGAAAGCAGCGTGTCGGAGAGGCCATGACTCTCCTCGCAGCACCCTTGCAGATAGATGCGCGGCTTGAAATTCGCAGGCGCGACCAGCCGGTAATCGCGACCCACGCTGCCTTGCGCGAGCGCGTCGTCGAGATGCGGCGCGAGGCCGTCGAGCAGCGCGAGATGCGTGTCGCGCCGATATCCCGTGGCGAGCACGAGCGCATCGAAGCGCTCCGCGTGCGCGTGGCCGGTGAGCATGTCGCGCATCGTCAGCTCGATTTCGCCGTTCGCGCGGCGCGCGGTGTTCTCGATGCCCGTGTTCGCCAGCAAACGATGGCGCGTGTCATCGGAAACCTTTTGCAGATAGAGCATTTCGTAGATCTGCTCGATCAACGGACGATCGACGACCGCGTAGTTGGTATCGCGGAAACGCTCGATCAACGAGCGACGTCCGTCTTCCGACTGCGAATACACGACATCCGTGAACTCGGGGCTGAAAATCTCGTTGACGAAGGGCGTGTCGTCGGCGGGCTTGAGCGCGCTCGCGCGAATCACGAGCGTTGCGTCGACGTGCGGGAAACGGCGCGTGAGATCGGTGAACACTTCGGCCGCGCTCTGTCCCGCGCCGATCACCGCGATGCGCTTCTTGCCGTTGCGATCGTCGCCCGCGACGCGCTCGATCGAGCTGAGATACGCCGACGAATGAATCACGTTGTGCGGGCCGAGCGATGCGAACGGCTCCGGCACGCGCGCCGTGCCGCCGACGCCGACCGACAGCGCGCCCGTCACGCGACGCCATTCGCGGCCGTCCTGATCCTGCGACACGACGCGCAGTGCGCTCACGTCGCCATTCGCCTCGAACACCGGCTCGATGGCCGTGACGCTCTGTCCGTAGTGCACGCGATCGTCGAATGCCTGTGCGACCCAGCTCAGATAATCGTGAAACTCCACGCGCGTCGGATAGAAGTTCTTCAGGTTCACGAATTCGTTCAGGCGTCCGCGCTCGAACAGATAGTTGATGAACGTGAAGCGGCTCGTCGGATCGCGTTGCGTGACGAGGTCCTTCAGGAAGGAAATCTGCATGCGGCAATCGTCGAGCAACATGTCGCGATGCCAGCCGAACTCCGGCTGCCGCTCGATATAGCAATGCTTGCGGTTCAACGCGCCGCTCTCTTCCGCGAGCCGCACGGCCAGCGACAGATTGGACGGCCCAAAGCCGACGCCGATCAGATCGAATACGGTTTCTTTCTTCATGTCCCTGTGTCTCTCAGATGTCATTGGTCGATGCCAGCGAAACGCGGCGCGCGAGCGTCGCGGCGAGGCCCGCGAAATGCGGCGTGGCGAATACGTCCTGAATCGCGATGTCGAAGCCGGCCTTGCGCGCCGCATCGACGAAGCGCACGACGGCGAATGAAGTCGCGCCTGCTGCAAAGAGGTCTTGATGTGGCGTGACGGTCTGGCCGTCGAAGCATTCGCGCCAGACATCGGCGAGCGCCGTTGCATCCGCGCTCGCCTCGCCTGAAGGCGCGACAGCCACGGCGCGCGGGCCGCTTTCGAGCGCCGCCTCAGATGCGTCGAACACATCGTGCGGCGCGTGGGCGAACTGCTCGACGGTCGCGAGATAACGTTTCGCGAGCGTCTCGACGAACCCGCCATCGACACGTTCGTTCGCGTAAGAGAACGAGCAACTCACGCGGCCATCCGGATACTCGGTGACGTCCAGTTCCAGATCGAACACGACGCGATGACGCACGTCGTCGAAACCTTCGATGGCGAGGCCCGCCCAGTCGCGCGTGGCCATCGCGGCCGGGCGAAGGTAATTGAACATCACCTGGAACAGCGGATTGCCCGCGCCGGGACGCGGCGCGTTCAAGGCGGACACGACATCGGCGAATGGCACGTCGGCGTGCGCGTAGGCGGCGAGCGCGGCATCGCGCACCGTGGCGAGCACGTTCGCGGGTGTATCGCGTTTCGTCATGCGCGTGCGAACGACCACCGCGTTGATGAAGAGCCCAAGCGCGTCACGCGCGGCATCGCCGGTCGATTCGCGTGTCGATGCGAGCACGCCGATGGGCTGATCGTCCGCGCCCGTCAAACCGTGCAGCGCCGCGTTGAGCGCTGCGTGCAACAGCATCGGCAGCGTGGCGTGGCAGTCCATCGCGAGCGAGCGCGCACGCTCGACGAGCGAGCCGTCGAGATCGAATGCGATACGGCTCGCGAACCATTGCGGATCTTCCGCGCGGCCCGACGCGGGCGCGGGCAGCGTGATCGCGGGCACGTCGCGAAGCGCATCGCGCCAGAACGCCAAACGCGCGCCCGTCGCCGACGACGGCAACACCAGCGCATTCGAAACGCGCTCCGACACCGACGCGCCCTTTTGCAACGCGACGTAGGTAGCGCGGATATCGTCGAGCCACAGATCGATCGACGTGCCATCCGACACGATGTGATGCACGACGAGCGACAGCACGTGATCATCGTCGGCAAGGCGCAACAGATGCGCGCGCCAGAGATGCTTCGCGGCGGCGAGGTCGAACGGCGTGAGCGCGTCTTCATCGGTGATGCACTTCGCTTCGTCAAACCGTCCCGCGAGATCGATCACCGGCAAGTCGACATGCCACATCGGCGTGATCCGTTGCCCCGGCAATGCGCCTTCGCGTTCGACCAGTTGCGTGCGCAACGCCGGATGACGCGCGGCCGCTTGCGCGAGCGCTTCACGCAGGGCGTCGGCATCGAGCGGACCACGCAGGCGCACCGCGACCGGAATGTTGTACGCGGCGCTGTGCGGCTGCGCGCGCCACAGGAACCAGAGCCCGAGTTGTGCGGCGGAGAGCGGCCACACGCCGTTTGCGTCCGGTCCGAACGCGGCCTGCACGACATCCGAAGCAGCGCCTTCGCATGCGCTCGCCTGCACCACGCGCTTCGCGTATTGCGACAGCACCGGCGTTTCGAACAGCGCGCGCACCGGCACGTCGCGTCCGAGCGTTTCGGCCACGCGCGTCACGACACGCACCGCCGCGAGCGAATGCCCGCCGAGTTCGAAGAAATGATCGGCACGTCCCACGCGCTCGACGTTCAGCACTTCGCGCCAGATTTTCGCGAGCGCGGCTTCGGCGCCCGCCGCCGGTGCTTCGTACACGCGCTCCTTCTTCGGCGGCTCGGGAAGCACCGCGCGATCCACCTTGCTGTTCGCGTTGCGCGGCAATGCATCGAGCACGACGATATGCGCGGGCACCATGTAGTCCGGTAACGTGCGGCGCAAATGGGCGTCGAGTTCGGCGGCATCGGCGGCGCGGCCCAGCGCAGCGCGTTCGCGCGCATCGGCTTTCAATTCGACGTAGGCGACGAGTGCCGCCTGCGCGCCCTTGCCGCGCACGACGGCGCACGCCTCGCGCACGTCGTCGTGCGCGGCGAGCTGCGCTTCGATCTCGCCGAGTTCGATACGCAAGCCGCGCAACTTCACCTGATGATCGACGCGGCCGATGAAGTCGAATACACCATCGGCGCGACGCCGCACGAGATCGCCCGTGCGATAGAGACGCGCGCCGGGTTCGCCATACGGATCGGGCACGAAGCGCTCGGCGGTGAGCGCGGGCCGGTCGAGATAGCCGCGCGCGACGCCCACGCCTTCACCGCCGAGATACAGTTCGCCGATCACGCCGACGGGCAGCGGATTCAGACGCTCATCGAGCACATGCGCGGTCCGCGCGCCGACCAGCGTACCGATCGGCAGATAGGCGCAATCCGCGAGCTTGGCGGGATCGTCGCCGGGATTGAACATCCACAGCATCGGCGTGATGACGGTTTCCGTCGGACCATAGCCGTTGACGATGCGCGCGTTCGGAAATGCGCGGCGCATCAGCGCGAAGGCTTCGCGCGAGGTCGCCTCGCCGCCGACCGTGATCGATTTCAACGTAGGCGGCGCGCCGTGCACGAGCGCCCATTCCGCGAGCTGCGTCGCGCAGCCGGGCGGCACGTAGGTCATCGTCACGCCTTCCTTGCGCATGAGCCTGCACGTCAGCGCGGGCGGCCAGAGCGTGTCGGCGGTGATCGCGACCGCCGCGCCCGAGATGTACTGCGAGAACCAGCCTTCATGCGCGCCGTCGAAGTTGACCGACTGGAACAGCATGAACGTGTCCTGCTCCGTCGCGCCATAACGTTCGGCAATGGCGACGCAATGGCGCGCGAACGAGCCATGATCGACGATCACGCCCTTCGGCTTGCCGGTCGAACCCGATGTATAGATCGCGTAGGCGGCCTGCTCCGATACGACCTCGGGCAATGCGATACGCGACGTTTCATCGTCGGAGTAGAGGCTTTCGTCGTCGAGAAGGAGGATGCGCGCGTTCGGCGGCACGGGCAGCGCATCCAGACTCGCACGCTCGGTGACGATGTGTTCGATACGCGCATCGTTGAGAATCTGCGCGAGGCGTTCACGCGGATGACTCGGATCGAGCGGCACGAACGCGCCGCCGGACTTCAGCGCCGCAATCAGGCCGACGAGCAGATCGACCGAACGGCTCAACGCGACGCCCACGCGCATCTCGGCCCGCACGCCGGCAGCGATGAGACGTTGCGCGATACGCGTCGCCCGCGCATCGACTTCGCCGCGCGTGAAGGCGCGCGTCATGTCGGCGACGCCGCGCGCGTCGGGCCGCGCATGCGCGTGACGCGCAATGCGCTGCTGCACGGAGACGAAGGCCGGCGCATGCTCGGGCGCGTTGCGATTCCATGCATCGAGTTGCGCGCGCTCGTCCTGCGGCAGCCATTGCAAATCGCCGATGAGCGTTTGTGGCGCGTCCAGCGCATCGCGCAACAATTCGACGAAGCGGCGCGCGAGCCGTTCGATGGCATCGGCTTCGAACAGATCGAGCGCGTAGATGAACGCGGCGGCGAGCGAACCGTGCGCGCGTTCCTCGAAGCTCGCGGTCAGATCGAACTTCGCGAACGGCGTGCCCGAGGACAATTCGGTCGCGCGCACATCGGCGAAAGCGGGTAACGCACGGCGCGCGCCGTAGGCCGTCATCACCTGAAAGAGCGGATGATGGCTCGCGCTGCGCACGACGCCCAGCGCTTCGACGACCTGCTCGAACGGCACGTCCTGATGCGATTGCGCATCGACGAGCGCGTCTTGCGCGGCATCGACGAATGTCGCGAAAGGCTGCGTCGCGTCGACGCGCGCCGCGAGCGTCAGCGTGTTGACGAAGAAGCCGATCAGACCCGCCGTCTCGGCGCGCTCGCGATTCGCGGCAGGCACGCCGATCTGGATATGCGCTTCGCCCGATGCGCGCGCGAACAGCGCATTCAGCGCGGCAAGCAGCACGGCGAACGGCGTCGCGCGGCGTTCGTTGGCGAACACGCGCAGACGTGCGGCGAGCGCGGCATCGAGCGTGAACACATGACGCGCGCCGCGCGCGCTGCGTTCGCTCGGACGCGCCGCCGCGCCCGGCAGCATCAGCACGTCGCGCGACGGATCGAGCCGCGCGCGCCAGAAATCGAGTTGCCGCTCGCGCTCGCCCGCATCGAGCCAACGGCGCTGCCAGAGTGCGAAATCCGCATATTGAATCGGCAAAGGCGCCACCGACACCGCCTCGCCGCGCGCATACGCACGATAGAACGATGCGAGTTCGGCCAGCGCGATATCGGCGGACCAGCCATCCGACACGATGTGATGCGTCGTCAGCGAAAGCCAGTGCGTGTGCGCATCGAGCCTGATGAGATGCGCGCGCATGAGCGGCGCGTGCGCGAGATCGAACGGGCGCGCTTCGTCGGCGAGCGCGAGCGCGGCGGCACGCGCTTCACGTTCCGCCACCGGCACGTGGGTGAGATCGACCGACTGCCACGGACTGCGCATCGGCGCATGCACGGTTTGCAGCACGCCGTCCGCGCTTTCGGCGAAGGTAGTGCGCAGCGCTTCGTGGCGTGCGATCAGCGCATCGCATGAAAGGCGCAGCGCATTCGCATCGAGCGCGCCGTCGAGTTGCAGGCGCTCCGTGATGTGATACGCCGCCGGTTCATCGATCATGCGCGCGTGCAGCCACAAGCGCGTCTGCGCGAACGACGCGGGCACGCTCGCGACGCATGCATCGCCACGTGCGCGCGACGGAATGGGCAGCATGCGAAAGTCGATGCCCGCATCCGCGAGCCGCGCGACGAACACTTTGCGCTGCGCATCGGGTAACTGCGCAAAGCGTGTCGCGAGCGAAAGCAGATCGGGTTTGTTTTCTCTTGTGCTTGTCATTGCGTTTCCAGTTCATCGAGCAACGCGTCGATGGCGCTTGCCGCATCGTGTGCGCCGCCTGTCGCGTCACGCTGAGTCAGCGCGGCATCGATCGCGGCGGCGCAGCGCGCGAGCGTGCGTTGGTCGAAGAGCGTGCGCAGCGGCAGCGTCAGCGACCAGTGCAGGTTGGCTTGCGCGTTTGCCTGCGTCGCGAGCAGCGAATGGCCGCCCAGCGCGAAGAAGTCGTCATCGCGTCCGACGGTTTCGATATGCAGCACGCGCTGCCAGATCGCCGCGAGTTCGCGCTCGGTCGGCGTCTGCGGCGCTTCGACGGTTCTTTGCGGGCGCGCCGGCGCGGGCAGCGCATTGCGGTCGCATTTGCCGTTCGGCGTGACGGGCAAGGCATCCAGCGCGATCACATGCGCGGGCACCATGTAGGCAGGTAGCTGCGAACGCAACGAATTCAGCGCGGCGGCTTCGTCGAACGAATCGGGCGCACCGCATGCGATATAGCCGATCAACTCTTCTTCGCGCACGATCACGACTGCATCGCGCACATTCGGTTCGCCGCGGAGCAGCGCCTCGATCTCGCCCGGCTCGATGCGTTGTCCGCGCAGCTTGACTTGCGTATCGATGCGGCCGAGATACTCGAGCGCGCCGTCGTCGCGCCGCCGCGCGAGATCGCCCGTGCGATAAAGCCGCGCGCCCGAGATGAACGGATCGGGCACGAAGCGCTCCGCAGTCAGCGACGCGCGTCCGAGATAGCCGCGCGCGAGGCCCGCGCCGCCGAGATACAGTTCGCCGATACCGCCGGCAGGCACCGGATGCAGCGCTGCGTCGAGCACATGCAGTTGCAGGTTCGCGATCGGATGCCCAATCGGCACGGAAGGCGCATCGATATCGCTCGCACGGCAGGTCCAGTGCGACACGTCGATGGCCGCTTCCGTCGGGCCGTAAAGGTTGTACAGACGCGCGTGCGGCATGAGCCGCGCCACGCGCGCGACGAGTTCCGGCGCGAGCGCTTCGCCACTCGCGACGATCCGCTCGATACTCGCGCAACGCACTGCCTCGCCGAATTCATCGATATGCGCAACGAACGCCGCGAGCATCGACGGCACGAAATGCAGCGTGCTCACACGATGGGCCTCGATCGCCGCAACGAGGCGTGCAGGATCGCGATGATCGCCGGGCGCGGCAATCGCGAGTTTCGCGCCCGTCGCGAGCGGCCAGACGAACTCCCACACGGAGACATCGAAGCCGAACGGGGTTTTGTGGAGCACGACATCGGCGTCGGTCAGGCGATACGCGTCCTGCATCCACGCGATGCGGTTCGAAAGCGCCTCGTGTGTGTTGCCCGCGCCTTTGGGCTTGCCGGTCGAACCCGACGTATAGATCAGATACGCCAGTTGCGCGCCGGTCACTTCGATACGCGATGCAAGCCCCGCGCCGTTCTCCATGAGCGCGCCGATATCGAAGACGCGTGCGCCCGACGCAGCCGCTTCGACACTCTCGCGCAAATGCGCCTGGGTCAGCACGACGGCGGGTTTCGCATCGTCGAGCAGGTATGCGATACGCTCCGCTGGATAATCCGGATCGACAGGCAGATACGCCGCACCCGCCTTCAACACGCCGAACAGCGCGACGACCATTTCGAACGAACGCTCGACGCACAACGCGACCGCCGTGTCCGGCGTGACTCCCGCACTGACCAGCGCGGCAGCGACGCGGTCCGCGCGCGCGTCCAGCTCTGCATACGTCATGCGATGCAGCGTGCCATCCACAGCAGCCATCTCTAACGCGATAGCGTCCGGCGCGGCCTTCGCCATGCGCTCGAACTGTCGATGCAGCGGCGCGCCTTGCACATCGCTCCATTCACGCGACGTCGCGTTGAAGCGGCCCGCGTCCTCCGGCAGCGAGATCGAACCGAGAGGCGCATCGGCGTTGGCGGCGAAGGCATCGAGACAGGCTGACAATGCGCGATGCAGCGCCGCCACGCGCGCTTCATCGAGACGCGCGGCGTCGTATCCGTAATCGATGACGATCGACTCGCCCGCCTCCACGACGAGCGTCAGCGCAAAGTCCGTCGCTTCGATGTTGCGAAGATCGCGCATCGTCAGCGCGCGCGGATCGCGGCCGGCCCACGCTTCATCGACGGGATAGTTTTCGAACACGACGAGCGTATCGAACAATGCGCCGCCGCCCTGACCCGCCCAGCGCTGGATATCCGCGAGCGGCGTATGCGCGTGTTCGTTGGCGGCGGCGTTGTCGGACTGCAATTCGCGCAGCCACGCGGATGCGGCACGTTGCGGCAGCGGCGCGGTGATGACCGGCACCGTGTTGATGAAGAGGCCGAGCACGCCGTCGATGTCTTGCAATGTATCGGGACGTCCCGCCACCGTCGCGCCGAACGCGACGCTCGCGTGATGCGTCATGCGCTGCAACGCAAGCGCCCACGCACCTTGCACGAGCGTGTTGAGGGTCACGCGCAGACGGCGCGCGGTGTCGGTCAGGCGGGCGGTCGTCGCGGCATCGAGCGTCGCGCGCCACGTGCGATGATCGGCGAGCGTTGGCTTATCGCTGGCTTCACGCTCGGCGATGCGCGTCGGTTCGTCGAGGCGCGCGAGACGCTCACGCCAGAATGCTTCGTCCGCTGCAACGTTGCGCGCAGCAAGCCATGCGATGAAGTCGCGATAGCGCGTCTTCGGATGCGCCGCGAAAGGCTGTGCACGCGGCGGCTCGATGTAATCGCGCAAGATGTCCGCGAACATGCGCGCGGTGCTCCAGCCGTCGAGCAACAGATGGTGACGCGTCCACACGATGCGCCATTCGTCGTCCGTCAGGCGGATCAGCGTGACGCGCATCAACGGCGGCGTCGCGAGATCGAAGCCGCGCGCGCGGTCTTCGGCGAGCCACGTTTCGAACGACGCCAGGACATCGCGACGATCACGCCAGTCGAGCACGTCGAATGGCATGCGCGCATGGCGATGCACGATCTGCATCGGCGCGGCTTCGTCGGGCGTGAAGGCCGTGCGCAGGATATCGTGACGCGGCGGCGCGGCTTCGAACGCGGCGCGCAAGCGCTTGACATCGGGCGCGATCAGCGTCGCCGCGAGCTGGTTCACATAGGTCGATTGCTCCGGCGCAAACAGCGAGTGGAACAGGATGCCCTGCTGCATCGGCGCAAGCGGATAGATATCGGCGACGCCTCGCAAATCCACCGCCATACGTTCGAGCGCCGCTTGCGTCAGGCCGCCGTCGCGCGCGAGCGGGAAATCGCCCGGCGTTGCGCCCGCGCCTTTGCTCGCGATGCGTTCGGCGCATGCGGCGACGATATCGGCGAGCGTGCTTTCGAAGCGTTGTGCAAGGGCTTCGATGGTCGCGCGTTCGAATTGCGTCGAACCATAAACCCAATGCAGCTTGAGCGTGCGTTCGGCCTGGTCATCGACATAAGCGTGAATCGCGAGCGCGTTGCCGAGCGGCCCGGCAGGGTCGCGCTCGCAACCCGCGCCGCCGAAACGCGGCGCGAACGCGGCATCGCGCGCGTCATGCGAATCGAACTGGCCCAGATAGTTGAACGTCACGCGCGGACGCGGCAGCGCTTCGAGTGACGCGCGCGTCGCATCGTCGCCGTAGTGGCGCAGCACGCCGAAGCCCAGCCCCTTGTGAGGCACGGCACGCAACGTGTCCTTGGCCGCGGCGAGCGTCGCGGCGGGCGTCGCCTCGACCGGCACCGACACCGGGTAATGACTCGTCAGCCAGCCGAGCGTGCGGCTTGCATCGATGTCGTCGAAAAGCGGCTCGCGGCCGTGTCCTTCGAGCTCGATGCGGCACGTCGCGCCGATCGCATGCGCGAGCGCCCCGATCAGCAGCTCGACCGTCTGCGTGCGCCAGGCTGCGTTTGCATCGGTCAGCGCGGCGCGCGTGAGCCGCGCGTCGAGCGTCTGTTCGATGACTTGCGCGTCGGCGTTCGTCGCCTTCTTCTGCGGATGATCGAGACGCAGGTCATCGCCTGACGACGCCATCGTCGTCCAGTATTGCGCTTCGCCGGCGAACGGCGATTGCGGATCACGCGCGGCCTTCGCGAGACGCGCGGCCCATTGCGCCGCAGTCGCGCCGGTGCGCGTCAGGCTCGCGATGCCGCGCGTTTGCGCCGCGCGATACGCGCTCTGCAGATCGTCGAGCAGGATGCGCCACGACACGCCATCGACGATCAGATGATGAATCGCCAGATACGCCTTGGTGCGGCCGTCCGGCAGCGACGCGGCGAGCGCGCACGCGAGCGGTCCGCGTGCGATGTCGAGCGTGCGTTGAATCGCATCGAACTGCGCGAGCGCATCGGTTTCGTCGTGGACGTCGATGGCCGCGAGCGGCAGCGTATCGAACGCTTTTTGCGCCTGCACGATGCGCCATGCATTCGTTGCGCCATCGCGCTCGAAGCGTTGCCGGAAAATCTCGTGATGCGTCAGCAGCGCTTCGAAGGCGTGCGCGAAGGCATCGAGATCGAATGACGTATGCGCGTCGAGTTCGATCGACTGATTCCAGTGTCCGCGTTGCGCGATGTCGAGTGCGAAGAAGCGCAATTGCGCGGGCGTCAGCATCGGGTTGTCGCCGCCCTGCTTCGTTGCCTCGACGGGCGCTTTCGCTTCCGTCGTCTCGATCGCTTTCGCGACGAGCGCGAGATGCGCGACGGTCGCGTTGTCGAAGACCTGCTTCGGCGTCGCGCGCAGACCACGCTTGCGCAGACGCGCGATCACTTGCAGCACGAGAATCGAATCGCCGCCGAGTTCGAAGAAGTTATCGTCACGGCCGATCTGCTTCGCCTTCAGCACGTCCTTCCACACTGCAGCGATCGCCTCTTCGGCCGCGCCTTGCGGCGCATCGCTCGCGGCGGAGGTTTCCACCGGCTTCATCGCGATGTCGCGCAGCGCGGCGCGATCGATCTTGCCGTTGCCCGTCACCGGCAACGCGTCGAGTACGACGATCGTCGCGGGCACCATGTAGTCGGGCAAGCACGCGGCGAGCGCGGCACGCAGCGCTGCTTCGTCATCGATGGAGCCGGTCACGAAGGATACGAGCTGGATGCGTCCGTCATGATCGACGGACAAGGCCTCGGCCTGCGCGACGCCTTCGATCCCACGCAACGCCGCGCTCACTTCGCCCGGCTCGACACGATAGCCGCGAATCTTCACCTGATCGTCAAGCCGACCGAGAAACGCGATGCGTCCATCCGCGAGCAGACGCACACGGTCTCCCGTGCGATAAAGCCGCTCGCCGTGCGCGAACGGATGCGGCACGAAACGCTCCGCCGTCGCCGCCGCGCGTCCGAGATAGCCGCGCGCGACACCCGGACCGCCGAGATGCAACTCGCCGATGCCGCCTGGCGGCACGCATGCGCCGGATGCATCGAATACATACGCGCAGGCATTCGGCAACGGGCGTCCGAGCGGCGCGCCTTGCGAGCCGCGTTCGTCGTCCGTGAAAGCGGATGCCTCGCACGCAATCGCGCCGACGGTCGCTTCGGTCGGGCCGTAGTGATTGATCACGCGACACGCGGGCTTCAACGCCTTCACGCGATCGACCAGCGCCCACGGCAGCAACTCGCCGCCCGTCACGAGTGCATGCGAAGGCAGCACGTCCGCCGGTTGTTGCGCTTCGAGCAACGCATGAAGATGACTCGGCACGATCTTCAATACACCCACTTCGCGCGCGCGCATTTCGGCGGCGAAGCGGTCCGGATCGAACGCGCACTGGGCCGGCAACAGATGCAAGGTGCGTCCCGAGCACAGCGCGCCAAAGAGCGTCGTGTGACCGAGATCGGCGGCCACGGTCGAGACCATCGCCATCGATGCGCCGGGGGCGAACGCGAGTTCATCGAGCATGCCTTGCGCGTAGTCCGCAAGCGCGCGATGCGACACCGCGACGCCCTTCGGCGTTCCCGTCGAACCGGATGTGAAGATGACGTAAGCGCTCTGGTCGGGCGCGGGCTGCACGCGCTGCACGGCGGCATTCGCGAGCGACGCATCGTGCGCGAGCGTGTCGATATCGAGCAACTGCGCATGGCCGAGTGCGCGCGGCGCGTTGTCGTCCTTCGTCGCGATGAGCGCGAGGTGCGCGCCGCATGCTTCGATCGCGGCGTCGAGGCGTGCCTGCGGCATCGCCGGATCGAGCGGCACCGCGTACGCGCCCGACTTCATCGCGCCGATCAATGCGACAACGAAGTGCACCGAACGCTCGATGCAAACGGCCACCGCATGTTCCGCCTGTGCGCTCCTATGGCGCAGCGCAAGCGCGACACGGTTCGATGCATCGTCGAGTTCGGCGTAGCTGATTTGCGTGTGTGCATCCGCAAGCGCGATGCGATGCGGCGTCGCGCCCGCATGTTGCGCGATCAGCGCGAGGATATCGTTCGCCGCGAAGCTCAGCGCGCGGCCTCGCTGCGAATCATGTTGCGCGGTGCAATCGAGCGCTGCGACCGGACGCGAAGGATCGCGCACTGCATCGGCGACGAGCGTCGCGAAACTCGCGAGCCAGGCGTGCGCGGTGGCGTCATCGATGCAATCGCGCGCATGGGCCGCGACGAGTTCGATGCCGCGCATGTCGTCGGTGAAATCGAGCGCGAAATCGAAGCGCGCCGCTAGATCCGGGCCGGGCGTCGCAATCGCCGAGGCATCCGGCAACGTCGCCTTCAGTTCGGCATCGAACTGCTGCGCGAACTTCACGCGCAGCCATTCGTCGCCGCGCGCGACAGGCGGCTTAACCGCATCGAGCACGCGATCGAAAGGCACGTCCTGATGTGCGAATGCAGCGAGCGCATTCGTGCGCGTCGCCTCGATCAACTCGGAAAACGTTTGATGCGGTTTGACGCGCGCGCGCAATGCAAGCGTGTTGAGGCACAGTCCGATCAACGATGCAGTCTCGGGCCGCTGCCGATGCGCGACTGGCGCCGCGACCACGAAATCGTTTGCCCCCGTGAGTCGATGAAGCCACGCATCGAACGCGCTCAGCAACACGACGAACGGCGATGCGTGCGCGCTGCGCGCACGCTCGCGCAATGCGTTCGACGTATCGACGGACAAGCGCAACGACACTCGTCCACCGCGATGATCGCGCTCTGCCGGACGCGCGCGGTCATAAGGCAGCGCGAGCGGTTCCGGCGCTGCATCGAGTGCGTCGCGCCAGTAAGCCAGTTGACGCTCGCCCTCTTCGCCCGCGACGAGCTCGCGCTGCCATTGCGCGTAATCCGCGTACTGGATCGGCAACGCGGGCAAGGCGGGCGCGCGGCCCTGCACGTAAGCGCAATACGCCTGCGCGAGTTCATCGAAGACGATGCGCGCGCTGTAGCCATCGGTGATGGCGTGATGCGCGGTCAGCATCAGGCGATGCGATTCATCGCTGAACGAGACGAGCGTCGCGCGCAATAGCGGACCGTTCGACAGATCGAACGCTTCGCCTGCATGACGTTGAGCGAGCGCGTGTGCATCCTCGGGTCCGTCGACGCTCGCACGCGCGATCACGACCGGCAACGACGCGTGGATGCGCTGCATCACGATGCCGTCGTCGTTCTCGACGAGCGTCGTGCGCCATGCCTCGTGCCGTTCGATCACATGATCGAGCGCGCGCTGCAGGGCGTGTGCATCGAGCTTGCCGCTGATATCCCAATGACCCGCGATGTGATACGCGGAGCCCGCATCACGCGTCTGCGCCAGCACCCAGAAGCGTTGTTGCGCGAACGATGCAGGCTGATCGCTCGTCGATGCGGCGCGCTTGATGATCGACACGGCGTTCGACTCTTGCCCGCTTGCATCGATCGATGCGGCCAGCGCTTCAAGCGACGGATCGTCGAAGATCGCGTCGAGACGCAGATTCACACGCCAGTCGATGCGAATCGCCGCATGCAGTTGCATCGCCGCTAGCGAATCGCCGCCGCGTTCGAAGAAGCGATCCGCGCGGCCGATGGGCGCGGCATCGTCGAGAATGCGCTGCCAGGTTTGCGCAAGACGTTGTTCGGTCGCGGTCGCGGGCGCGATGAAGTCGGCATCACGCACGGCCGAAGCCGACGCAACCTGTGCCTTCAATGCATCACGGTCGAGCTTGCCGTTCAACGTGTAGGGCAAACGTGCGAGCCGTACAAAGCGATGCGGCTGCCACGCTGCCGGCAATTGCTCCGCGAGATAGCGCTTCAATGCGGCGTCGCTCGCTGCTTCATCGGCGAGGACGCAACAGGCGATGAGTTGCGTGCGGCCATTGGCCGACTCGGCGAGCACGGCTGCGTCGCGAACCGACGGATGCGCGCGCAGGCACGCCGCGATTTCGGCAGGCTCGACGCGCACGCCGCGAATCTGCACCTGATCGTCGATGCGGCCGAGATAGTCGTATGCGCCATCGGCACGTTCACGCGCGAGATCGCCGGTGCGATAGATGCGCGCGCCCGGTTCGCCCGACGGGTCCGGCACGAAGCGTTCGGCTGTGAGCGCCGCGCGACCGTGATAGCCACGCGCGATGCACACGCCGCCGAGCAGCAACTCGCCATCGTCGATACGCGCGACACGCGGACCGATCACGCGTCCGATCGGCAGCGACGCGTAGGCATCGGCATCGCCGAGATCGGGAGTGACATGCGGATCGACCGGCCACAGCATCGGCGAGATGACGGCCTCGGTCGGCCCGTAACCGTTGATGAGCCGCTGCGCCGCGAACACGCGCCGCACGTTCGCGAACGCTTCACGCGACAGCGCCTCGCCGCCGAACGCGAGCACGCGCAACGATGCGGGCACGCCCTTGCGTTCGGCGATGCCCGCGAACTCACGCAGATAAGCAGGCGGAAACGCGGCGACATTCACGCCTTCGCGTTCGATCAGCGCATGCGCCGCTTCGGGCGCGAACGGCGGCGGCGCGGTGATGACGACACGCGCGCCGACCGCGAGCGGTGCGAGCCAGCACTCGTGCGCGGCATCGAAATTGACCGATGCGAAGTGCAGCAGGTTGTCGCCCTCGCCGATGCCGAGCGCTTGCGCGAGCGCATCGCAATGCGCGGCCAGCGGACCATGCTCGACGACGACGGCCTTGGGCGTGCCCGTCGAACCCGACGTGTAGATCATGTACGCGGCCGCGCGCGGATGCACGGGCGTGTCGTCATCGAGCGCGGGCGCTTCGAGGTCGTCGTGCTGCACGTCGAAGCATTGCGCGAAGCGCGTGCGCATCGTGTCGTCGGCGGTGGCATCGACGATACCGTGCGCGAGGTTCGCATCTTTCGCGATCCAGTCGAGGCGCGCGGCGGGATGATGCGGGTCGAGCGGCACGAATACGCCACCCGCCTTCAGCACGGCGAGCAGCGCGACGAACAGTTCGCACGAACGCTCGACGCACACGCCGACGCGCACTTCAACGCCGACGCCAGCCGCGCGCAGGCGCGCCGCGAGCCGCGATGCGCGGGCGTCGAGTTCGCCGCGCGAAAGACGCGCGTCGTCGTGGGCATTGAAGGCGAGCGCGGGTGCTTCGGGTCGAAGACGCGCGAGGGCTTTGATACGCAAATGCAGCGCGGTCGGGAAACTCGTCATCGGCATGAATTCCTTCGGTGTTCCGCCGCATCGGAAAAAGCTGCGGCGTGAACGTAGGGCCGCTGGAAATGCGGCTTCACTCGGGATGACGATCCGCGCGAAAAAATATTTACCGCTTTTAACGCGCTAAAGATTCGGCGCGCCGAAACGTCTCTATGTAGAGGCGCATCCAGCGCACCCTTTCCGACTTAAGCGATGCATTGCCAATGACTGCCATCAACGAGCTTTTAGATTCCTCCGCCACGCAGAAGCCTGCGGCGCGCCTGATTCTCGCGCTGCTCAAGCGCTCGCGCGGCGCGTTCGCGGTCGCGCTCGTCGCCTGCGTGATGAACGGCATCGCGAGCGTGATGCTCGTCGCGACGCTCAATCGCGCGTTATCGGCGCCCTCTTCCGCCGATGGCGCGCTCGCATGGCGCTTCGCGCTATGCGCGGTCGTCGCGCTCTTCACGCGTGTCGTCTCGGGCGTGCTGTTCGCGAGCCTCTCGCAGGACACGATGGCGCAATTGCGCGAGCATGTCGCGCGGCGCGTCGCGTCGGCCGAATTGCGCGATGTCGAGCGCATCGGCGCGGCGCCCGTGCAATCCGTATTGACCGACGATGCCACCAACGTATCGATGCTCTTCTTCGCGCTGCCGAATATCGTCATGCACGGATCGATCGTGTTCGGTTGCCTGGGCTATCTCGCGTGGCTGTCGTGGCCGGTGTGTCTGCTGGCGCTCGCGGCCATCGTCACGGGTTCGCTCGGCTATCACCTCGGCGACAAGCGCGCCATTGCATCGCTCGAAGCGGCGGGACAATCGCAGGACAAGCTGTTCGGCTATCTCGGCGCGCTGTTCGCGGGCGCGAAGGAACTGAAGCTGCACCGCGCGCGTTCACAACAGTTCGTCGACGGGCAACTGGGCGCGGCGATCGGCGAGGTGCGTGATCATCGGCGGCGTGCGTTCAGCGCGTATGCGGTCGGCGTGGGCTGGATCATCTTCCTGTTCTATGGGTTTCTCGGCGCGGCGGCGTTCTGGCCGTCGCTCGGCGTGCGTGCGGACGCGGGTTCGAGCGCGGGTTATGTCGTGGTGTTTCTTTTCATGCTCGTGCCGCTCGATGGCTTGCTCAACAACATTCCCACGTTGAACGCGGCGCGTGTTTCGCTCGCGCGTATCGAGAAGGTGATGGCGGAGTTCGGCGGTCTGCGCGTGCATGCTTCGCCGGTTTCATCGGCGCACGATGCGGGCTTTGAAACGCTCACGATGCGCGGCGTCACGCATTCGTACTTTCATGAACGCGATGAGCGCATGTTCCGCATCGGTCCTGTGGATCTGACGTTCAGGCCAGGCGAGTTGGTGTTTATTGTCGGTGGGAATGGCAGCGGCAAGACCACGCTTGCGAAGGTGCTGACGGGGCTTTATGAGCCGGAGTCAGGCGTGATCGAAATCGATGGCAAGGCGGTGGGTGCGAGCGAGCGGCCGGCTTATCGCGAGCGCTTTACGGCTGTGTTCAATGACTTCCATCTGTTCGATGCGCTGCTCGGCATCGTCGATCCGAACGATGCATCGCGGGCGGCGGCGGATGCGCGGGCCAATGCGCTCGTCGCGCGGTTGGCGCTGGATCACAAGGTGAAAGTGGTCGATGGCGCGTTTTCCACGCGTTCGCTTTCGACGGGGCAGAGGAAGCGGCTTGCGCTGGTGGTGGCTTATCTCGAAGATCGTCCGCTTTATCTCTTCGATGAATGGGCTGCGGATCAGGATCCGGCGTTCAAGGCGGTGTTTTATGAGCAGTTGCTGCCGGAGTTGCGTTCGAGAGGGAAGACGGTGATTGTCGTGACGCACGATGATCGGTATTTCTCGATCGCGGATCGGGTGCTGAAGCTGGAGAATGGGATGGTGGTGAATGAGACGCGCGGGGGTGTCAGGTCTGCGGTGGTGGATGGGGCGGCTAATGGGGCGATGGGCTAGGTGGGGAACGGCACTGCCGGGAGTTTCAGAATTTCCGTGTTCAAGGCGGGTTGAGAATTACACGGATGAGCGAACGAATCGATCTGCGTAAAGGATAGCGAGTTGGTTCATGGCCGTCTTCCAGTCATGAGCGGCGCGTCCCCAGCCAGCTGTGATGTTGCGCAGGGCCAGCCAGATCAGTTTCGTTGCGGCTTCATCGCTGGGAAGTGACCTCAGGTCTTGATGATCTTGCGCAGTTGCGAATTGATGTTCTCAATGGCATTTGTCGTATAGATCACTTTGCGAACGCCTGGCGGAATCGCAAAGAACGGAATCTCGCGATCCCAGGCGTTGCGCCACGCGGCGCTGACGGTGGGGAATTTTTGGCCCCAGGGTCCTTGGGCAAACGCGTCCAGCTGCCTGAGCCGCTTCGGCACTCGGCGCGGTGTAGATCGGGCGAATTGCGGCAGCCAGCCCGCTACGGTCTTTCCAGCTCGCGTAATCCAGGCTGTTGCGAATCAGGCGGACGATGCAGGGATGAATGTGACGGTAACACCGGGTAAGGCACTCGGAGGGACGCATGAGCCGCCCGAAGCACTCTATCCTGATCGACCGCGAATTCCTGCGCAGCATCGCCGCGACCGGCAAGTATCGAGAATATGCCGACGACAAGCTGGCTGGCCTGGGCATGACGACGATCAATCGCAAACTCAACCAGTTGCGCGGCCTCTTCACGCTCGTCGTCGATACCGAAATGCTCATCGCGCATCCGATGGAAAAGATTCGCAAGATGCAGGGACCGTCGGGCATCGTGCGCTACCTCATGACGACGAAGACGAGCGCCTGCGCGTCGCGATCGACGACGAACGCGCGATCGACGAACTGCGCGTCAAAGTCATCGTGAGGCTTCAAACGGGCTTGCGCAAAAGTTAACTGCTCAAGCTCGAACCCGATCACGTTGGCACTTCAGGAGCGTACCGGCGTAGAAGCGCGCTCGCACATGGCGCGAAATCGGCAATCGTTACCGTTGTCACGAACAAAAAGTGTAATATGTATGACCGGAGCGGATGCACGTGCAGCGCCCCGCGCTGTGGCGAGCATCACAACGAAAAGAGAAAACAATCAAATGGCCGTCAAACTAATATCTGTGTTCAATAATAAAGGTTGGCGTCGGCAAAACCACGCTTAGCTTTCACCTCGCGCATGCGCTTGCAGAACTGGGGAAAAAGGTCCTAGCTGTGGACTTAGATCCCCAATGTAACCTCTCAATTCACTGCCTGACAACTGAGCAGATTCAGGCGATTTGGGACGACGAAAACGCCTTTATCGACGAGCCTGGTTATGATGCTGCGGTGAAGGGTATGTCAGATGCCGATTTTAAGAGATTCTGTTCTGAGCCCCGGACCATTCATTTCTTGCTGAAACCCGCGGAAGAGGGCACGGGTGAGCTGCAAACCCTTCCGCCGCCGTTGGAAATTGCTCACAACTTACATTTGATCCCGGGCCGCTTAACGCTTCATATGTATGAAGAAGCGATCTCACGCCGTTGGAGCGAAGCGTTTGTTGGCCACGCGCTTGCGATTCGCACCTTGAGCGAGATCCGTCGTTTGGTTTTGAAGTACGCCGAAGACTACGGATACGATTACGCAATCATTGATACTTCGCCAAGTCTTGGACAGTTAAACAAAACCATCCTCACTACCGTTGACGCATTCCTGGTGCCTTGCGCGCCAGATTTGTTTAGTTTGTATGGCATCAGGAACATCGGCAATTCGATCACTCGATGGCATCAAGAGTTGAAGACGCTCTATCAGCTTATCCCGCCTAGCAAAAGGCCCTACATGCCGGACACTTTCGTTGGCTTTCTGGGATATTTGATCTACAACGCCAAGAAGCGGGAAGGCTCGACGCATTGGGATATGGCGATTGCCCATTATGACTATGCGAAACGCATTCCAAGAATCGTTACTGAGTGTATTCCGTCATCATTGAGCGAGGGACTATCAAGCGCCATCATCAAAACGCCTATTGGTGGCCTCTCGATCATGCATACTCATAACACGTATCCCACGCATTCGCAGAAGTATCACGTCCCGATGTGGAAGTTACCTACTCATCCGCACCTTGATGCGGGCGACACGGCGACAGTGGTCACCAATAAAGACAGATACGTTGCGACACGCGCCGCATACAAAGAGTTTGCGACCGACGTGATTGCGCGTATGTCCTCGCTTCATCCGAAGAGTCTCGTGTAATGGCCAGAAGACCGACAGAAAGACAGCTTAAAACGCTTGTCGCTGCCTATGCCGATAGATTTGATCAGTTCGATCTGTTTCGGCAGCAAGTTCAAGCGTTTTTTAACTCGTCACGCCAGTTTCACAGGCCGCCTCTGCCCTTGGTGCATTCCGTTAAATCGCGAATGAAAGACCCGGATCATCTTCGCGAAAAACTAATTAAGAAATTCATAGACGGTCCGATCACGCCGGACACCTTATTCACGCGAATCACGGATTTCGCGGGGGTGCGTGTTTTGCACCTCTATACCCAACAGTTTTCGGAGATTCATGCTGCTATCAAAGAACATATCCGGCAGAATTTTTGGAGTCTGGCAGAGCCGCCCGTCGCATACAGTTGGGACCCCGAAACTACCGCGGCATTCGAAGCACTTGGCATCGCGTCAAAACTTCGAGAGACATACTACACCAGCATCCATTACGTGGTGAAGCCACACGCAGAGTCTGACCTGACCTGCGAAGTTCAGGTCAGAACACTGTTCGAAGAGGCCTGGGGTGAGATTGATCATGCGCTGAACTATCCAACACCGACGGAGATCGTTGCCTGCCGAGAACAACTCCGAGTGCTGGCGAAGCTTGCGTCTACAGGGACTCGCTTAGCCGATTCAATATTCAAGTCCGCAATTGAAGAGTAAGCGCCGCCGGTCGTAAAAAAGCCCGCCGAGCGTCAGTTCGAGCGGGATTCTATTTTTCTCCGGGCATGCCTCTGGCGCTGCAATTACGGCTTTACGCCGGGTTCGTCCCGGCATCGTCATTCTTTACCGAGTATTCCTATGGCGGTCAGGTCGCTCTTGACGTCGCCGGCAACTTCGGCGATGTGCTGGTTAAACTCTTTCCGCATTACGCCCCAAAATCAGAAAGATCGATGTTCCTTTCTTGAGCAGCAGCATTGCGCCACTTCTGCCGGAACGCCCAGTGAACCATCCGAGCTCGTATATGACGTTGGGACGCACCTGTAGATACCGGATGCCGGACGACTCCACTTCGTCGTCCGGTGTGAAAACGGCGATTGCGACACTACACTGTTGCGCATAGTGCTTGAATTTCTCGATGACTGTAAGACAACCTGCATCGGGTTGTTCCCTAAGCACGATAGGGTTAAGTCCGAACTGATTTCGAACGATGTCTTTTAGCTCGCACCACCTTGCCTCCTCTCGTTCGTGGATGGTGAAGATGTTCTCGCGTCGACGCTGCTCATCTATCCCTCGTTTTCTGTCTAGCAGTTCCGGGCGCGCTTCAGTCAGGTGATGATTGCCTCAACAGTTTCCGATGCTTTTTAACGATGCGCTATCGTAATAGTTGTGAGTTCCCTCTACGAACTCCCGTCGGATTCGTGAGACTTACTCATTGCGCCCACCTTTCCTGACTAATTCTTCGGAGGATCGGATCGTCGTCGCGATGAATATCGTAGTTGATACGTCGCTCTATAAATCTCCCACGGATGCGCTGCAACTCGCCGATAGAGGTTTCGAGATAGGTGATCAATTCTTCGTTTGTCATCGCAGGCTGTCCATTCGTAATGCATCGACAGCATAGCCGGTCTCGGGCGGCGCTCCGAATGTCCGAGTGTGGCGAAACTGCCGCACGTTTTTGCCGCTCATGTGCCCTACTACAAATAGAAATATCTCTTCATTTGCGGATGGAATCGCAGAAAGCCATGCTACAGAAGGGCGGACGAATGAAAGCGGCTTGCTGTGTGTTGCTTCTATGCGGGGAGTACTAACAGACCAACAAAATTATGGGATCCAGCGAAAAACAGCCCCTCCGCTAAGGACCAACCCTCGGCAATGCCAACAGCTTCTCCGTAATCATATCCCCGAGCCGCAATGCCGACATCGGCCCTCCAAACCCCCAAATATTCGGCTCGACGAGCGCCACACGCCCTTCCTTCTTTGCCGGCACGAACCGCCACACAGGCGAATCCAGTTTCGCATCGACAGCCACATCCGCCCCCGATGCGGTCACGAACAACACCGCCACATCCGGCCGCTTCAAAAAGTCCGCCGACGTCACATACACGGTACCTTCACGCGTCGGCTTTTCGGGCCATAGACGAACGCCAAGCACACGCGCCACACCCGCCGCCGTGCTGTTACCCGTATAAGCCCAATATCGGTCAGGCAAGCCGAGTTCCTGCAAAAGCGCGAAGCGCGTCCCCGACAAACCGGCCTCTTTCAAACGAGCGGCATCGCGGGCAAGACCCGCTTCGAGCTTGGCCTCAGCATCGCGCGCCTGCTGCTCACGCCCCGTCATGCAAGCGAGCGTGTGAAAGATGCTGCGCGTCCAGTCGAGTTGCGTACGCGCGCCGTCACCATCGCCCTTCTGGACATCCGGGCTGAACTGGAACAACACTGTCGGCGCGATGCGATCCAGCGCCGCGAAAATCGGCGCGTGCCGATAACCCACGCCGATGATCAGATCAGGCTTCGTCGATGCAATCGCCTCCAGACTCGGCTCCTGACGCGTGCCGACCGTCGGTACACCTTTGAAGCGCGCGCTGTCGTAACCGATCCACCCGTCGTAATACTCGGGATCGACCACGCCGACGGGCGTCATGCCAAGCGCCGCGACATCTTCCGCGAACATGAACTCCAGCACGACGATGCGCGACGGATGCGCAGGCATGCTCTTGCTGAATTGCGAAACGGTCGGGTTGCCTGCGAGCGGCGCGCATGCCTTGTTCTCATCGGCCAGCACACTACGGGCGGCCAACGCGATGCACAGACACGCCGCGAGCGAAACCGCACGCTTCATCGGATGGCGTCCTGCAATGCGAGTTCGTCGTCGCGCATCGTCAAAAGCAGCGGGCAGCTTGCGCACAGTTGCGTCTCTCCAGGAATCTCATAGCGCACGCAGCACACGCGGCGCGCGCGAAACGGGTTGGGCAGCAGCGGCGAACGCGGCGTCGCATCGCGTATCGGCGTGCGCAGCGGGTTGTCGTCGGCCGGGCGAAAGAGCCATTCGGCATCGCTGCCTTCATCGCTCAAAATCGACGGGCAATTCGCGAGCAAATAATCCAGCAGATTGCCCGCGTTGCTCCACAGAACGCGCGGCGCGATCTTCGTCATGCCCGCAATCATGCCGATCACGCTGTCCAGGTGCGCGACGAGGCCGTCATAGCGGCGCGCAGGATCGGCGTCCGGAGCGTGCAAGGCGTCGGCGTCGAAATGAAGGGCGACGGGCACGCCCTCCTTCAGCACGAGATGCGTGCGCTCCGGCGACATATCGAGCGGACGCCCGAGCAGACGCGCCGCCGCCACGCCCGCAGGCGCCGCAAGCCCGAAGTAGTACTTGCTCCACTGCGACAGCAGCGCGCGCGCGTGCAGTTCGGCGTCGCCGCCGTAGAGCGCATGCATCGCGGCGAGCAACGCAGCGCGATGATCGGCAAGGGACGTCAGCGGGATACGCGCGGCATCGTCGCCGATGGATTCATCAGGAGCGCCGAGCCACACGTTCTGGAGATACGGCGCAAGCGCGGGCGGCGCAAAATCGGCAAAGCTGCGCGCTCGAAGCGTCATCGCGCGCGTCCCCGGCCTTTGTCGCGGCGCGTCTCGATCACGAGCAGCGCCAGCATGTACGGCGCACCGATCAGCGCGGTCAGCACGCCCGCCGGAATCTCGCGCGGCGCAAGCAAGGTGCGCGCGGCGAGATCGGCGGCGGCCAGCACCAGCGCGCCCAGCAATGCCGCAAGCCAGAGCCGCGTGCCGTGCGAACGCGCGCCGAGCATCGTCGCGAGATGCGGGGCCATCAGACCGATGAAGCCGACCGGCCCGACCGCCGCCACGGCCGCGCACGCGGCGAGCGTCGCCACGGTCAGCACGAGCGGGCGCAGCAGCGCGATCGGCAGGCCGAGCGCGGACGCCTGCTCGTCGCCGAGCGCGAGCAGATCGAGCGGCCGCGCGAGCAGCGCCAGCACCGGCAGCGCGAGCACGCACCACGGCAGGATCGTCGCGACTTCGCCCCAGCTTCGTCCATACGTGCCGCCGACCAGCCACACGACAAAACGCGCCGGCTGCACGCTCTGTTGCGTGATGAGCCATTGCGCGAGCGTCGTGCACAACGTGCCGATGACGATGCCCGTCAGCGCCACCGCGAGCGGCGCGTACTGATGCCGCCGATTGAACAGCAGCGTGATGACGAGCGTCGCGCCGCCGCCGACGAGCGCGGCCGCGGCGAGAAAGAGATGGCCCGCGAGCGGCCAGATCATCAGCGCGGCGAGCGTCGCGAGTCCCGCGCCTTGCGTCACGCCCAGCACCTCGGGACCGGCGAGCGGATTGCGCACCACGCTCTGCATCAGCACGCCGCTCGCCGCGAGCATGGCGCCCGCGAAGAGCGCGCACAACAGGCGCGGCACGCGCAGTTCGAGCAGCATGCGGGCGATGTCGTCGCGGTGCGAGAGCGCATCGATCCAGCGCGCGGGACCGAGCATCGTCGGACCGATGGACGCGCCCACGACGACCACCGCGCATCCGCTCGCGAGCAGCAACGCCGCGAGCACCGGCGACGGCAACGCCGACAACGCCCGCACCGCACGCATGCCGCGCTTCACCGATTCGCGCGCCTGCCCGGCATGCAGCGCGCCGGACCAGGCCGCGCCGCTGCGAATCATCGCGAGCATCAGGGGCGTGCCGACGAACGCGATCGCCACGCCCGTCGACAGCGTGGAATCGAGGCCGAGCGCGAGCACGGCGCTGTCGGTGGCGAGCACGAGCGCGCCGCCCGCGAGCGCCGCAAGCGGCACGAGCGCCGCCAGCTTCGATGCTTTCGCGCCGCGCACCTGCCGCAGCAGGTTCGGCGCGATCAGCCCGACATACGACAACGGTCCCGCGATCGCCACCGCGACGCTCGCGAAGCCGACGGCGACCGTCATCGCGAAGAGGCGCGTCGCATCGACGGGCACGCCTGCGGCTGCGGCGGCATCGTCGCCGAGCGCGAGCGGATCGAGCGGACGGATCACGAACGGCAAAGCGGCGAGCGGCAACACGAGCCAGCCGAGCGCCGACATCAAGCCCGCCGCGCCCGGCTGATACAGACTGCCGCTCGCCCACAACGACGCCCCGACCACCGTCTGCTCGAAGAACGCGAGCAGGAGCGTCGAGATCGCGGAGAACAGCAGCATGCAGACGCTGCCGGCGAGCACGAGCCGCAACGGCGTCGCGCGCCAGCCGCCCGCCGCGGCCGCGACGCAACCCGCCGCCGCGAGACCGCACACGAACAGCAGCGGCACCGACGCCGCGCCGACGATCTCCGGCGCGATCATCGCCGCGAGCAGGCCGAGCTGCGCGCCGCCCGTGATGCCGAGCAGATCCGGCGCGGCGAGCGGATTGCGCGTCAAAGCCTGAAAGAGCGCGCCCGCGACCGCGAGACAACTGCCCGCGACGAGCGCCGCCAGGACGCGCGGCGCGCTCAGGTCGAACAGAAAGACGTGCGCGAGCTGCGCGGCATCGCTGCCCGATGGCGCATCGAGCCACGCGCGGAACTCCGGGCCGAGGCGCAGCGCGGCAAGCGCGAGAATCAGCGCGATCAGCGCAACCGCGATCACGCCGACGCGATTCGGCGCGGCCACGTCATGTCGCGATGCCTGAGCGTGAGCGGCTGTCGTCATGCGGCCTTCCGTCCGGCGATCAGCGCAAGCACGACCGACACGCGTTCCCAGAACGAAGCCGCGCGGCGCAAGCGGCGGCGAGTGGCAAGCGTCGTCATGCGGCAATCTCCCGCGCCTCGACGCCTTCGTAGGCGGGCACGCACATCGGCGCGCCCGTCTGCGGATGCGTGACGCGCAGCATGTTCACGCCGAAGGTCTCCTGCAAATGGCGCGGATCGATCATCGCCTCGGGCGAGCCCTGCGCGATGATGCGCCCCGCGCGCATCAACACGATCTCGTCGGAGAACGCGGCCGCCTGATTCAGATCGTGCAGCACCCACACGATCGTCAGGCCGCGCTCGCGATTGAGCCGCCGCAGCTCATGCAGGATGTCGAGCTGATGATGGATGTCGAGGTAGGTGGTCGGCTCGTCGAGCAGGACGATGGGCGCTTCCTGCGCGAGCGCCATCGCGATCCACGCGCGCTGGCGCTCGCCGCCCGAAAGCGCGGCGACGTCGCGTGTGGCGTCGCCGACGAGACCGCTCGCGTCGAGCGCGGCGTCGATCGCCGCATGGTCCGCGCGGTTGAGACCGCGCATCCAGCCGCCGTGAGCATAGCGCCCGTATGCGACCAGCTCGCGCACCGTGAGGCCCGCCGGAATCTGGTTGAACTGCGCGAGCATCGTCAACGTGCGGGCGAGCGCGCGGCGGCGCAGCGAGGCAATCGGCTTGCCGTTCACTTCGACTTCGCCCGCGCGCGCGGGCTGCAGGCCGGCGAGCGTGCGCAGGAGCGTGCTCTTGCCGCAGCCGTTCGGCCCGCACAGCGCGGTGACGCGTCCTGCTTCGATATCGATGTCGAGCCCGTCGAGCACCACGTCGTCGCGATAGGCGACGGTCAGGGAACGCGCACGCAGCGCGGTACGGAACGTCATCGCGCCTCGCGGTAACTCTGCGCCATCGCAACGACGACCTTGCGCGGCCCTTCGAACGGATCGCGCGCGTGCGCGGTCAGCATGTTGTCGAGCATCAGCACGTCGCCGGTGAGCCACGGAAACGTGATGCGCTCTTCGTCGAGCACCGCGCGGATTTCGGCCAGCGCGTCGGCTTCGAGCGGTGCGCCGTCGCCGTAATGGACGTTACGCGGCACATTATCCAGCCCGACGGCATCGACGAGCGCTTCCTGCATCTCCTCGTCGAGCGTGGACAGGTGAAAGAGATTCGCCTGATTGAACCAGACCATGTCGCCCGTGCGCGGATGGCGCGCGACCGCCTGGCAACGCTCTTCGGTGCGCAGCAGCAGCTCGCCGTCGTCGCTGTCGCGCCAGGCGCAGGCGATGCCGCGCGCCGCGCAGATGCGTTCGACCTCGCGCGGATCTTCCGTGCCGAACGCGTTCTGCCACGGCAGATCGAGGCCCTGCCCGAAGTTGCGCACGTACAGCAGTTCGCGTTCGGTGAAACGCCGCACCAGCGCCGGATCGAGCGCGCGATACACCGCGCGGCTGTCGGCGATCGGCGTCGCGCCGCCCGCGCGCGCCGCGAGTGCGCAGTGAAACCAGATGCGCATCGGCCATTCGCGCGTGTACGACTGCTCGTTGTGCAGCGGTATCGAGCGATGCGGCGGATATTCCGTCGACGTGTACACCGCGCCCTCGACCTGGCTGCGTGGCGTCGATGCGAATTCATAGCCGATCAGCGGATCGCCGAACGACGCGGCGAAGCGCTGGAACACTTCGATCGACTCGACGCGAAAGCCGGTGAAGCGCACGCCGCCCGCGCGTTCGAGCGACTCGGCGACGATACGTTGCAGCAGCGGCGCGGCGTCGGCGAGCGTGATGTCGGCGCCCGCGCGCGGCGAGACGACGACCGGCAGGCCCGGCTCGATGCGCAGATCGGCCAGTTCGGGCGCGGCTGCGGACGCGGTGAGTTCAGTCATGTGATGCCCTCTTGCGGAATCGTTTGCCTGACAGCGCGTGAATCAGTTGAGGCGCGACTTCGCCTGCACGGCGAGCGCGTCCATGTGACGGCGCAGGCTCGCGGGGCGCATGTCGGTCCAGGTGTTCTCGATGTACGCGAGGCAATCGGCCTTCACACCGCACTGGCCCACTTCGCGCCAGCCCGCCGGCACTTCGCGGAACGTCGGCCAGATCGAGTACTGCTCTTCTTCGTTGATGACGACCGTATAGACGAGATCGTCCGCTGCGTGGTTCTGCTGTTGCGTCATGGTGATGTTTCTCTCCGGTGCGAAAGAGTCGAATGAGGCCTTCATCGAATAGACGTGCGGGCTGCGCGTTTTTTTACCGCCGCCGCGCGCGCCCGCCGACGAACGCGGGACATTCGACATTGCGCTCGCGCGCATCGAGGCAATCGGCGCAATGCTGTTGCGCGTCGCGCACCATGAAATGCACCAGCGTCTGCGAGACGTTCAGCGCCCGCGCCGTGCTCTGCAGCGTCTCTTCGCCGATGCGGACCATTTCGAAGGCAGTGCGGCTGCGGTCGGGCAATTGCGCGAGCGCATCGCAGACGCGGCGCAGGGTGTCGCGTGCCTGCACGCGCGCTTCGGGCGTGAGTTCCTGCGACGGCACGTCGAAGCCGTCTTCCTCGTCGGCGCGATAGATGTTTTCGAGGCTTTGCCGCCGGCACGCGTCGATCGATGCGTTGCGCACCATGCGCGTGATGTAGCCCATCGGCTGACGCACCGCGTCCTGTTGCGGCAGGTCGATGAGATTGACGAAGACGTCGTGCACCACGTCCTCGGCGCGGCTCGCGCAACCGACGACGCCGCGCGCCATGTTCACGAGCATCTGCCGGTTCGCGATGGCGAGTTCGAGCAGGCTCGGCGCGGACGAGGCGCGCTGCGGCGGCGGTTCCGGCGTGACGCTGGCGCGCGCGGCGGGCCGCAGCCGATGCCAGTACGCATCGAGAGACAGATTCAGAGGCGGCGGCGAGGTCGAAGTTTGCTTCGACGATGCCGGCTGAACGCGCATGTAAGCCATAAATCGTGCTCCACTTTCGTAGGACTCGAGAAGTTAGCGTAAACGCGAATCATTCTCAACATCAGCCCCACACGTCAGCGGGTTGTAAGTTTTCGCCCAATTTCGGCGCACGCCTTGACGGGCTGCGGGAGCGCGGCAAGCGGACAAAATGTCAAGGACAGAGGCCGAATGAAAAATTTTTATCGCGGAAGAATGGGCGATTGCATACGGGGGCGCTGGAAAAGTCTCGATTCATGTGTTCAGCGTGCGCTTCAGCGCCTTCGTACATTGATATGCGAGCACGATTGGCGTAGGGGCAACGTCATCGAGCGGATTGCCCAGTTCATCGCGCTCTTAGCGCACGCTGCCGTTCACGCCGTATTCGGCGAGCAATTGTCCGGCTGCGTCGTAGTCCCGACGCACCGTTCGGCGACGATCTCCGGCAACTCGCCCGCGTTGGTCGGAATTCGTCGCGCTTCGGTCAACTGGCCCAGCAGGTCGTATCGGGAGAGCGTCTAGCTGTACTGGGCCGCCCGCCGGATCAGACGCCCGGGCGCGTGCGTTCAAGCAGCTCCATGCGCTCCGAGGCGCCGGCGCGCGTGATGACGCAGCGCAGGAATTCAGATCAAACCACACCTTCAGCGTTTGCCCTGCATCTCCTTTCACTCCAACAAAAGTGACCTCAAGGCATATTTCTTCATCTTCTCATCAAAGGCAGATAGCATAAGAGTCAGAGAATCATTTTTCAGAACGACATAATCAATCCTTGAATCATGCAATTATTTTTCTTTGAAATAATCTATTAGTTTCATCTTAACAAGCTCCCGCGCCTCCAGCCTTACCCGCCTCGTATCCAGCTTGATTTGGCTTGATGTGTGACGCATTTGATCCTTGATACTGCCCCGGCATGCGCAGCGACTGGCTGAATGGCTGAGCAATTGAAGCCAGATTTGCCCGCACCTTCCCCCACGCCGCATAGCCTCCGCTCCACACCACGCGCCCCTGCGCATCGGTGACTTCGCGAGCCGTACCCGCCGGGTCCGTGCGATAGAGATAGACCTTCGCCTGATCGCTTCGCTATGGCCGCGCTCGAAGTCGTATCGGAACCGATAGTGCTCCCGTACTGGTGCGATGTTCGACCACGCAGGCACGATCCTGCGTGTGCGCTCATTGGTATTCGCACTCAAAACCCTCGGCATTGCGCTGACGCACCATCAGGCCGTCTTCATAGGCGAATTGGCGGGTGAGGGTGCCGGCGCGGTCGATGACGGAACTCAGATAGCCGTGATCGTCGTAACCTTAGCGAAAGAGCACGCCCGGCGCGCCGCCCGCGAGCAGTTCGATATGACTCAGCTGGGCGAAGGTCCCGGTGTAGTGAAACCGCAGCCAATGGCCGGCTTGATCCTTGATGTCCTGCAGCGCGTCGTATTCATCCATCGAACACGGGCGACTGACCATTACCGCCGCCTGAACGAAGGGCCGCGTTAGCGGCCCTTCGTTCAGGCGAAAAGAAATTCCACGTCAATCCTATCAACCTGCATTGAAATCATTTTTCCGTTCAAGTACCCATAATCGCTTAAAAATACGTCATCAATAAACTTTATGCCGGCATCGAGTACATCACCAGAAAGCCGTCCAGTAACTATATATGAGAAGCTGTTGCCGATCCGCCGCAATGACGGCTGCTCATCACTCGATTCATGAAGGTTGTAATCATCAAGGATAGTCAATGTCATAGAAACGGGATATGTCTCACCTTCCTTGATTGCATAGGGACACACGCCAGCAAAACATACGACTTCTACCCGATCAATCAAGAGAGTAACTTCCTCTTCGATATCCTCACCTACTCTTTCAACCTTTGCTCTAGATATCATCTCTAGCATGCTCCATTTCCTGACCCCTCTTTTGTTACAGGCCTGATTGTTTTATCTTGAGGATTGTCATTAAGTGTTTTCCAGAAATCCTTTCCGCTCTTGGTGATCACGCGTTGATTCGCGTCGAACTGCCAGCGCGCGACGTTGCCGAACACGTCGGTCGCTTCGCTATGGCCGTGCTCGAAGTCGTATCGGAAGCGATAGTGCTCGCCGGAGTTCGTGCGATGTTCGACTACGCAGGCGCGATCCTGCATGTGCGCCCATCGATATTCGCACTCGAAACCCTCGGCATTGCGCTGACGCAACATCAGACCGTCTTCATAGGCGAAGCGGCGCGTGACGGTGCCGGCGCGATCGGTGACGGAGTTCAGATAGCCGTGATCGTCGTAACCGTAGCGAACGAGCACGCCCGGCGTGCCGCCCGCAAGCAGTTCGATATGACTCAGTCGGGCGAAGGTCCCGGCGTAGTGAAGCCGCAGCCAATGGCCGGCTTGATCCTTGATGTCGTGCAGCGCGCCGTATTCATCCCAGTTGAGGAAGACCTGATGTCCTTGCGGGCCTTCGATCAACGTGAGGCGCGCGAGATCGGTCCGGTCGAACTCGCCGAACACGAAATAGTGCCCGGTGAGCGTATGCACGATGTAGCGCCCGTCGTGCGCGCGAGACAGATAGATCTGTTCTTCCGCGTCATACAACTGGTGTCCCGGCTCCAGCGGCGGAAAGTGAATCGGCCGGCCTTGCGGTCCGCGATACACGAGTGCGCCTTCCGAACGCTGCAGGCTCATCTCCCAATCGAGCCGCCAGCCGGGGCCTAGCAGGCCCGCGTCGCTGAGCGTGCTCGAGTAGAAGCGTGAGCAGCCGATCGGCAGCCGCCCAGGCAACACAAAATCCGACTCAGGAAGGATGAGCTTGCGGCCTGGGGTCCTGCTTGGCATCGAACGGTCAAACGCTGTGGAACAGGAAAAAATCAGTACGTCGCTGCCGCTTCGAATGAAGGCGGCCTAGCATCTCGATCGAATGGATAACCTGTCGCTCGGACTCGCAGTGTATTGATGTTAATAGTCATAGTAATTGGCAGGAATTGCCCTATGTACAGAATAAACTTCATCAAGTGGGCAGTCAAAATACCCCCACTTATGCCAGTTAAGTTTTAGCCACTCCAAGTCTATGGCGTATCCTTGGTTTTCCATTGGTACAGATTCTTCCGGAAGCACAACGTACGTAGAGCCAGCCTTATAACCAGATATAACCACTAACGCATACTGACGCTTGTTATTTTCAAAATGCTCTGCAACCAGAAAGTCAACGTAATTTTCATATGGATATAAGCCTTTACATCTTAATATGGAACCTCTTTCCAAATCGTTTTGCAAATCCACTAGCTTAATCGTTGCTAACATTTTAAATTATGCCCTCCTGATTTATCTGCCGGCTTTGTTTGATGGCCATCTATATCGAACTCACCTAGATGCTTGCCTTTTGCGTCTGTATGTTCAATAGTTCCATGTTGTGTGTCTGCTGCGTACAATTTTCCATCAGCACTTTTATATACATCTCTTTGATTCATTTGAGTAAGCTTCGAATCTTTTGTCCAGCCATTTTTCCCTGCCACCTTGGCTATCTTTCCCTTCACAGCCGCGACTCTTTCCGATGGAGACATTGCTGAAATCCGCTTTGCAAACTCTGCGGCCGTTTCAGGAAGTGCATTTAATCCCAGTGGATCGATCCACGCAATCGGATTATCTGCGTACTGATACAGGTTGAATCCCCCAGCCAACCCAATCGGATCAGACGAGATGAAGCGTCCCGCATGGGCATCGTAGTACCGAAACGTGTTGTAGTGCAGACCCGACTCATCATCATGATACTGTCCGGCCATGCGCAGCGACTGGCTGAATGGTTGAGCACTGGCAGCCAGATTCGCCCGCACCTTCCCCCACGCCGCATAACCCCCGCTCCACACCACGCGCCCTTGCGCATCGGTGACTTCGCGGGCCGTACCCGCCGGGTCCGTGTGATAGTGATAGACCTTCGCCTGATCCGTCGCATACGCGCGATCGAGACGCGCAAGCGGTGCATACGCGCGCACCGGATCATAAAGATACCTGCGGATGCTCCCCGCATCCTCCCGCTCTTGCGCCAGACGTAAGTTATCCCAAATGAAGCGGACACGCTTTTCAGAGAATCCGTCGGAAGCCACCGCACGCACGCGCTTCTCGATGCGCCGACCCAACGCATCATACCGGTAACGCGCGCGCACCACACTATCGTCCGTCCACAGCAGGTGCCCTTCCGCATCCCAACCGAGCGCCATGCTGTTGCGACGAATGAGCTGTCCCCACTCATCGTATTCGTATCGAACGCCGTGATACTCGCGCAGAAGATTATCGAGCAGCGGCGCGATCTTCTCATTGGCCGCCCGGCCGCTGAGCGCGGGTCCGATCACATAGCGGCTCACGGCCTCGCTGGCCAGCACGCCAAGGCCGTAGCCCGCAGCGAAGTTGGTCGCGCAGCGCACGCCGAACTGGGTGCCGGCCTTGGCCGCTGCGCGAGCGGCGCCGGCGAGGCTCCCCGCCAGCCCCGCGACGACGAACGCCACCTGGACTGCGGTGCGCAACCAGTCGGGAATCTCCGGATCGATCTTCAGATACTGCGTGCGTCCGCCACCGATGTACACGTTGGGCGAGCCTTTCGCGATCTCGCTCGCTTTGGATTTGTGGGTTTGGCCGATCGATTCCCCGAGACAGCACGCCCTGCAGGGGCATGCCAGCAAGGATTTCAAATCAGATATTCTATATGCAGTTTCATGGCAGAGTAAATCTTTTCGCCCAATAAATCAAAAATCTCGAAATCGAATTGATTTAACATGTCGTTTTTAGAAAAAACACGATCAATACCGTAGTTTGAATAAATCGTACAATCGATGTTGATCGAAAAATCGGTAACATCTACATTTATCAAGTCGTTTTCGAATAATCCAACTTCATCTTCATCGCCATTTCCAATGTACACATTAAGCCAGGTTTTATCTTTTTTAATGCTAACGCGACTTTCTACTCGAGCCTCTGTGAAATCATTCGAAATACGGCTCTGCAACAACAGACCAATTCGCAGCAATTTCTGCGCGCACTGAAAAATTAGACAATTTTTGCGGTTCTCAAAAGCACTCAACATGTCGCAGCTCCACGGGCCTCTTGACTCAAAGGGTGGGCATCACCTTGCGCATGCCACTCTCGTAATGCTTCGGACATAGTCATATTTCTGGACTGCAAATAGCTATCGGATGGATGGATGCTTACATGGCCCTTCGCTGAGTCCAATGTTGCCATCAAATTAGAACTCAATTTCGAAACATCTATTTCAGCTACCTGACTAAACATCGGCTTACCGCCCTTCATCAGCCCCTTGACTCCATCACCGTCCAAGAACGTAGAGAAGCCAGGCATTTTCCCGGTTTTCTCGAACTGAGCAAGATCGCGCGCTGATGGCGAATATAAATTTTTGTCCGGAATTCCACGAAATACAGAACCCGAATCCAACGGTTGAGGAACAAAATCGGCCCATCCAAGCGGATCGATCCACCTCAACGGATTTTTCGCATACTGCGTGAGATTGAATCCGCCCGCCAACCCAATCGGATCAGACGAGATGAACCGTCCCGCATGCGCATCGTAATACCGAAACGTGTTGTAGTGCAGACCCGACTCATCATCATGATACTGTCCGGGCATGCGCAGCGACTGGCTGAACGGTTGAGCACTGGCAGCCAGATTCGCCCTCACCTTCCCCCACGCCGCATAGCCTCCGCTCCACGCCACGCGCCCTTGCGCATCGGTGACTTCGCGGGCCGTACCCGCCGGGTCCGTGTGATAGTGATAGACCTTCGCCTGATCCGTCGCATACGCGCGATCCAGACGCGCAAGCGGTGCATACGCGCGCACCGGATCATAAAGATACGTGCGGATGCTCCCCGTATCCTCCCGCTCCTGCGCCAGACGTAAGTTATCCCAAATAAAGCGGACACGCTTTTCAGAGAATCCATCGGAAGCCACCGCACGCACGCGCTTCTCGATGCGCCGACCCAACGCATCATACCGATAACGCGCGCGCACCACACCATCGTCCGTCCACAGCAGGTGCCCTTCCGCATCCCAACCGAGCGCCATGCTGTTGCGACGAATGAGCTGTCCCCATTCATCGTATTCGTATCGAACGCCGCGATACTCGCGCAGCAGATTATCGAGCAGCGGCGCGATCTTCTCATTGGCCGCCCGGCCCTCATCGTTGAGCAGGTTGCCCGCCGCATCCCAGGTGAAGCGCTCCTCGTCGAAACCCTCGGCGCTGCGCCTGAGCAGTTGCCCCGCGCGATCGTAGTCGTACACCGTCCGACCATGCTGCCGGTCGATGCTTTCCACCATCTCGCCACGACTGTCGTAGTTGTATCGCCACCACAGGGCGCTGTCGGCTTCGGTCGCTGCGTGTTGTTGAATCGGCGTCTTGCTCGCGCGCTGCCACGCCACCTGACCCAGCGGCGTATAACCCGTCTGCAGACTCAACGCGCCTTGGCTGCGAACGATCTCCGCGTGCAGCGCGTTGCGCTCGAAGTCCGCGATCACCTCGCCATCTACCGATATCCGATGTGCATGGCCCGAACCGTAATACAGCGTCTCGATGCGCTGTGCATCGGGTAACGTCATCGAGAGCGGATTGCCGAGTTCATCGCGCTCATAGCACACGCTGCCGTTCGCGCCGTGTTCGGCGAGCAGTTGTCCGGCTGCGTCGTATTCCCGGCGCACCGTATCGGCGACGATGTCGAGCAACTCGCCCGCGTTGGTCGGAATCCGCCGCGCTTCGGTCAACTGGCCCAGCACGTCGTATCGATAGCGTGTCTGGCTGTGCTCGCCCGCTCGCCGGATCAGACGCCCGAGCGCATCGCGTTCGTGCAGTTCCATGCGCTCCGAGGCGCCTGCGCGCGTGGCGACGTAGCGCAGGAAACCGTCGTCGCCATAGGCGAAGCTGCGGCTGGTGCCGTCCACGCGCTGCTCGCGCATGAGCCGCCCGGCTGCATCCCAGTCGAATGCGTAACTCGCGCCGTTGCCGTTGATGAGTTTCAACGGACGGCCGTGCGCGTCGCGCTCGTAGCGGATCGTGCGGCCTTCTGCATCGGTGTAGGTCGATACGCGTCCGAGGCCATCGCGCGTCCAGCGCTCCGTTTGGCCGGCCGGGCGCATGTGTTCGATCAACTGCCCGAGCGCATTCCAGCGATATCGCTCGGTCTGCAAGTCCGCTCGCGTGAGCGCTTCGGGCAAGCCGCTGGCGTTGTAGCGCACGCGCGTGGTCTGGTTCAGGGCGTCGGTGAGTGCGATGAGGCGGCTATCGGCATCGTAGGTGTAACGCGTCACGCTGCCCGAGCAGTCCGTGCGCGCGCTCAGCAGTCCGCGTTCGTCGTGTTCCAGTGAAACCGTGCCGCCTCGCGCGTCGGTGATGTGCGAGAGCTGACCGTCTCGCCCGTATGCCAGCGTCGTGCGCCGGCCAAGCGGGTCGATTTCGAGCACCGGACGATTCCTGTCGTCGTAGTCCGTGCGCCATTTGCGACCGTCGTGAAGCATGGTCTCGCGCACGCTGGCCGTGCTCGCGTGGTATTCGAAGCGCGTGGTTTGCCCCAGCGGGTCGGTCTCGGCCACGAGTCGTCCCAACGCGTCATAGCGCAACTCGACGGTGCGTTCTCCCGGCAGATGCATCACGCTCGGCCAGCCCGACGGATCGTATTCGAAGCGATACGACAGGCCGTCGAAGCCCGTGTGGGCGATCACGCGTTGATTCGCGTCGAACTGCCAGCGCGCGATGTTGCCAAATACGTCGGTCGCCTCGCTCTGGCCGCGCTCGAAGTCGTATCGGAACCGATAGTGCTCGCCCGCGCTCGTGCGATGCTCGAGCACGCAGGCGCGATCCTGCGTGTGTGCCCATCGATATTCGCACTCGAAACCCTCGGCATTGCGCTGACGCACCATCAGGCCGTCTTCATAGGCGAAGCGGCGCGTGACGGTGCCGGCGCGATCGGTGACGGAGTTCAGATAGCCGTGATCGTCGTAACCGTAGCGAACGAGCACGCCCGGCGTGCCGCCCGCAAGCAGTTCGATATGACTCAGCCGGGCGAAGGTCCCGGCGTAGTGGAGCCGCAGCCAATGGCCGGCTTGATCCTTGATGTCGTGCAGCGCGCCGTATTCATCCCAGTTGAGGAAGACCTGCTGTCCTTGCGGGCCTTCGATCAACGTGAGTCGGGCCAGATCGTGCCTATCGAACTCGCCGAACACGAAGTAATGCCCAGTGAGCGTATGCACGATGTATCGCCCGTCATGCGCACGTGACAGATAGATCTGTTCTTCCGCGTCATACAACTGGTGCCCCGGCTCCATCGACGGAAAGCGAATCGGCCGGCCTTGCGGTCCGCGATACACGAGTTCGCCTTCCGAACGCTGCAGGCTCATCTCCCAGTCGAGCCGCCAGCCGGGGCCTAGCAGGCCCGCGTCGCTGAGCGTGCTCGAGTAGAAGCGTGAGCAGCCGATGGGCAGCCGCCCGGGCAACACAAAATCCGACTCAGGAAGGATCAGCTTGCGGCCCGAGGTCATCTCGACGGGATGTCCCATCAGCCCGCTGAGCGCTGGCCCGATCACATAGCGACTCACGGCCTCGCTGGCCAGCACGCCAAGGCCATAGCCCGCAGCGAACTTGGTCGCGCAGCGCACGCCGAACTGGGTGCCGGCCTTGGCGGCGGCGCGAGCGGCGCCGGCGAGGCTCCCCGCCAGCCCCGCGACGACGAACGCCACCTGGACTGCGGTGCGCAACCAGTCGGGAATCTCCGGATCGATCTTCAGATACTGCGTGCGTCCGCCACCGATGTACACATTGTCCGATCCACCGTCGATGGTCGCGTCGCACTCGGTGCGATCGTCCCGACGCGCAGCGGCCTTATCGTTGATGAACACATTGCTCGATCCTTCGGCGATGCGTTTGACGGGAGGATGCTTGTCGCAGGCCACCGGGCTCAACTCGACTCGCGCCGCCTCTCGGTCGTTCACGAAGACGTTCGACGAACCCGCCGCGATCATGCCCGCTTTGGATTTGATGGATCGGCCTATCGATTCCCCCAATGACAACGCGCCTTCGGCGGCCAATCCAGCGGCGAGACCTGCAAGGAGCGCGACGCCAAACCCGCACGTAAAGGTCGCAAACGCGACTGCGGCAATCAAGGCGATTCCAATCAGCGCCCCCACCAGAAAACCAGCGAGCGCGCTCGAATGAGCGATCGGATCATGTATCCGGGCAGCTTCGTACATGGACGCTCCCGCTCAGTTCATATCGCGAGCGCGGAAGAAGGCCGCAATACAGCGCCGCCTTTGACATCCCTTGCCTCTTGAGAGCGACAAGGGCATAGCCACACCAAGCCATCTCGCGAAACGCATCCGCTCAGCAAACGACCGAATTGATCGACCCTTGCTACTCCGCAGTACTCAACGAAAATCATGACATCGCACCTTTAAGACATTCCTTTCCAGCTACCCAGCGAACGGGCCGCCCCACGCTCCTGCCGCGTAGCCGAAGCACGCTGCTCCAGTGTCATACGTTTGCTAACATTGACACAGCGGAATAATCCTAACTTTCACTGTCAGCGCCTTGATACGGTGAATCGCAACGGTCGTACAAACACGCTTGCCCTGCATCACGCCGCGCAAATCCAGGTGCTCGATCAGCCGTTCGACAGTGCGACGAGCCACCGCGGCAGCCCCTCGCTTCATCTTCTGACTGAACACGCCCTAAAGTTTCAAAGCGAACGACCGTTATCCGATGTGTGGTCCGGCTTTCCCGCGAGGGTTCAGCCATCTCCGGGCCGCCGCCGGAAGCCAACATGAATCATCAAACTGAGGTGTTCACCCTGCCGCGCGGACGCGCGGCCACGTGGTTGCTGCACGCGGGAGCCGATATCCCCCGCGCGATCCGCGTCGCCCTCGTCGGGAGTCTGTTCGGCACCTTGCCGATCTTCGCGGGCGGGGTGCTCAACACGGTCGCCGTCGCGTGGGTGCTGGATCGTCGGCATCCGTCGCTGCCTTTCCATATCTGGCTCGCGCTGGAAATGGCCGTGTGTCTTGTGCGGCTGATCGTGCTGGTCGTCGCGCGGCGTCGCGCGCGCGAGCGCAAATCCACGCTGACCGACACCTACGTGCTACTCGCGCCGCTCTGGGGCGCGACGGTCGGCTATGGCGCGCTCGTCTCGGTGCTCTCCGGCGACTGGATCGCGTCGACGCTCTCTTTTCTGTCGGCGGCCGCGATGGTCGGCGGAATCTGTTTCCGCAATTTCGGCGCGCCGCGTCTCGTCGCGGTGATGATCTTTCTGTCGCTCGGGCCGTGTTGCATCGGCGCGGTGCTGGCGGGCGAGCCGACGCTCTGGCTCACGCTGCTGCAAATCCCCTTCTATCTCTTCGCGATGAGCGCCGCCGCGTGGCGTCTGAACGGCATGCTCGTCTCGACGATGAAAGCCGAACAGGAAAACGACCGCCGCGCGCGCCACGACGAGCTGACGGGCCTGCTCAACCGCGCGGGTCTGTTTCAGGCGGTGCGTTCGCGCGAGCCGCGACATGCGCGCGACAGCGCCCGCACCGCGCTGCTCTATCTCGATCTCGACGGCTTCAAGGCCGTCAACGACGCGCACGGCCACGAAGTCGGCGACACTCTGCTCGCGCTCGTCGCGCGGCGGCTGCGTCATCTGTCGGGTGAAGGTTCGCTGGTCGCGCGGCTCGGCGGCGACGAGTTCGTGATCGTCACGCCGCCGCAGACCGATCCGCTCGTGCTCGCCGATGTGGTCGTGCGCGAACTCGCGAAGCCGTTTCTCACCGATGGCGATGTGCCGCTGCAGATCGGCGTGAGCATCGGCATCGCGAGGTTCGACCATCATCACGACGAGCTCGACGGCGTGCTGCGCGACGCCGACAACGCGCTCTACGAAGCGAAGCGCGCGGGCAAGAGCCGCTGGGTGTCGGCAGGCATGCGGGAGTCAATGCTGTTACGCGAAGCCTGAGCGCATTTCACCGCTTCTCTACCTCCAGCGTCTTCGCATATCCCGTCAGTTCGAGATACCCGCGCCCCGGCTTGCCGTCCCCTTCCAGCGTTACCGCCCCTTCCCAGTAC
The DNA here is from genome assembly GCF_018408855.1 of Caballeronia sp. NK8. Lineage (GTDB taxonomy): Bacteria > Pseudomonadota > Gammaproteobacteria > Burkholderiales > Burkholderiaceae > Caballeronia. The sequence continues at coordinate 1,260,080 of NZ_AP024325.1, forward strand.
AGCGCGCCGGTCGAATCGCGCGAGTCGAGTTCCTGATCGTCGATGAGCGGATTCAGCCGCCAGCGCATTTCGCCGACGCGCACGTTCATCGCGACCGGATAGAGCGTGTTCGTGCGCGGCGAGCGCCATTGCCGCTGCGGCGTGAACTCGACATCGCCGGGGCCGAATTGCCGCATGCGGCCATCGGGCTCGCGCAGCGCGGCGTGCGCCCACACGGCGCGGCCGTCGCGGGCGCGGACCTTGAAGGCCATCAGCGCGGAGCCGTCGTCGAGATTCGCGCCGAGCCAGTCCCAGCCCGCCGCATCGGACGAGAGCAGCGTGCTCGACCATTCGTGATCGAGCCACGCGCGGCCCGTCACCGCGACGCTCGCATTCGCCTTGCCCGCCGCCGATGGCCGCGTCACGCTGCCCGTCACCTTCAGTTGCGGTTCGCTGTAGTAGTAGCTCGCCTGTTCCGGCGACCGACCCTTGCGCGAATAGCCTTGCTCGCCCTGGATCATCGGCGGCTGCGTCGGCGTGAAGGTCAGATGGAGCGCGAAGCCGGCCGCATCGGCGAGCACCGTGTAGCTGCCGTCCGCCGCGCGCGTCATGCGCCACGCGTCGAGCTTGACGTCGGTGTTGCCGTCTCTCGCGTACGCGAGGCCGAAACCCTGCCGCGCGACGTTCTGATCGTGCACGAGCCGTCCATACGCCGGGTCCGACAACGCCGCGTGCGCGATGATCAGTTGCGACGGATCGAACGCGCTCGCGCCCGGCTTCTGGCCGGTATTCGAGCGAAAGAACGTGATCTGGAAACCGAGCGGCTGATGATCGGGCGTGTCGAGCCAACCGGTCGCGTACCACCATTCCGTGCGATACGGCGGATGCGCGCCGCTGTCCTTCGGCCATTCGATCGCGTGGCCCGGCACGACGGGCGCGAACCTGGGTTCATCAGCGAATGCGCTCGCCGAAATCAGCCATGCCAGAAGAAGCCACAGGCGCATCACCAGTCCTCCCGCACGGCGCGCACCGCATCGACGGACACGGCGCGCCGTCCCGACAACACCGCCGTCGCGCAGGACGACAGCAGCATCACGCATGCGATGACCGCGATCATCGTCCACGGCACATGCAGCGACATGCTCCAGTGAAACGACTGCGGATTCACGACGAACACGAGAATCAGGCTGATCGCGAAGCCGAGCACGCAGCCCATCGCGATGCCGAGCAGCGTGAGCCATCCCGCTTCGGACGCGAGCAGCGCGAGGATTTGCGCGCGCGTCACGCCGACGTGCCGCAGCATGCCGAATTCGCGTGAGCGCGCGAGCGTCTGCATCGAAAACGTCGCGCCCACGCCGAACAGACCGATCACGATCGCGACCGCCTCCAGCAGATACGTCACGGCGAAACTGCGATCGAAGATGGTCAGCGTGCGCGCGCGAATCTCGCCGGGCTCGGAAAATTCGAGCGTGTCGCCGAACGGCAGTTGTTTGATGGCCTCGATGACGTGCGCCGCGCTCGAACCCGCGCGCAAGGTGATGGCGATATCAGTGGCGGTCGTGTCGCCGGTGAGTCGCCGGTAGTCGGCCAGACGCATCTGCAACGCGCCCGTCTGCCGCACGTAATCGCGCCAGATGCCCGCGACGACGAAGCGCTCGCCCGCCCCGCCGACAGGCAAACTCACGCGCTCGCCCACGCGATAGCCGTACAGATCGGCCATCGCTTCCGAGGCCCACACGGGCGTTTCGCCTGCGCGCCAGGCGCTGGGCGGCAACACTTCGCCGGTCATTTGCAGGGTCGCGCCGGGATCGGCCGCATCGAGTTCGCGGGCGATCAGGGCGACGGGCGGCTTCGCGGCATCGAGCGTCAGTTTCGAGGCGCGCGTGAACGCCGCATGCGCGACCCCGTTCGCCGTCGTGATACGCATTTGCTGATCGGGCCGCAAGCCGCCGGTGTCGCCGCTCGACGCCATCCGCACATACAGATCCGCCGACAGCAGATGCGCGAGCCAATCCTCCACCGACACGCGAAAGCTCGTCACCATGATCGCCATTGCGACGATCAGCGTGAAGCTCGACAGCACGCCGCCCATCGCGATCGATGCCTGGCCCGGCGCATTCGCGAGACGCGCGAGCGCGAGCGTCGCGACGGCGCTGCGCGGTTTCATCGCGCGTCGGAACACGATCGCGGTGAGCCGCGGCATCAGCGCGATGCCGCCGACCAGCAGCAAGGCGACAGCCATATATCCGCCGACGGGCGCATCGAAAACGGGCGGCGCCTGCGAGAGCGCCGCGCCTGCCGCGAGGCACGCGAGCGCGGGCCACGGCGTGCCGAGCGGCGCGAGCGCGGCTTCCTCGCTGCCGGCCTTGAGCGCGGGCGCGGGCCGGGCGCGCGCCGCTTCGAGCGCCGGCACGAGCGTGCCCGCGAGCGCCACGCCGATGCCGAGCGCGAGAAAGATCGCGCTGGCGACCGGCTCGAACGCGACGCGCGGCTCGACGCCCGGAAAATAGCCGCCGCCAAGATCGCTGCCGAAGAAACGCAGCGCGAGCGCCGCGACCGTGAAGCCGAGCGCGATGCCGAGCACGCCGCCGACGACGCCGAGCAGCGCGCCTTCGAGCATGATCTGCCGCACGAGCGACGCGCGCGTCATGCCGAGCACGCGCAGCATCGCGAATTGCGCGCGGCGGCGCACCACGCCTGCGGCCTGCGTCGAGAACACGAGAAACGCGCCGGTGAACAGCGCGACGAGCGCGAGCACGTTCATGTTGATGCGATACGCGCGCGAGAGCCGATCGGTACGGCTCTCGACGTCGCGCGTTTCGGTCACGACGAGCCGAGCGCCGAGTTCGCGTTGCAGCGTCTGGCGGAACGCATCGCGATCGACGCCGCGCGCGAGTTGCAGATCGATCCGCGAGAGCTTGCCCGTCATCGAGAAATGTGTCTGCACGGCGGCGATGTCCATCACCGCTATGCGCTGCCCTGGCCGCGTGCGCGCGATGCCGCCCGCGACGCGCAGTCTCACCGGCGACGTGCCGCTCTGCAATTGCACCTGGCCGCCGTCGCGCGCGTCGAGCCAGGTCTGCGCGGCGGGCGAAAGAAAGACGGCGTCATCGGCGAGCGCATCGAGCGATGCGTCCGGCGCGGGCACGCCGGTCAGATCCGGCGCGATGCGCTTCGCGCGAAACACGTCGATGCCGAGCACCTTGAGCGGCGCGTTCCTGCCGGGCACGGCGGCATCGACTTCGAGCACCGGACTCGCGACCGCGACGCCGTCGTGCGTCGCGAGACGCGGATACAGGTTCTCGTCGATGAAAGGCTGCGCGCCGCGCACCTGCAAGTCCGCCTGTCCCGACAGACTGCGCGCGGCGGCGGAAAACTCGTTGAAGGCCGCGCCGTTGATGAGCTGCACCGCATAGCCGAGGCCGACGCCAAGCGCGATCGTCAGCATGGCGACGAGCGCGCGGCCCCGATGACTGCGCCATTGCGCGCCGAGCAGCCAGCGCGTGAGCGTGTCGGACGTGCGGCGCGGCGCGGCGATATCGCTCATCGCGCCAGCGTCGCGGCGTGCAGCGCGCCGTCGCTCAGGATCACCACGCGATCGGCGAACGCGGCGGCGGCTTCCGAATGCGTCACCATGACCGTCGCGGCTTGCGTCGCCTTCGTTTCGGCGCGCAGCAGTTCGAGCACTTCGTGCGCGGTTTGCGGATCTAGATTGCCGGTGGGTTCATCGGCGAGCAGCAGCCGCGGCCGATGCACGAGCGCGCGGGCAATCGCGACGCGTTGCAGTTCGCCGCCGGAGAGCTGGCGCGGCATGTCGCCGTCGCGTCCGTCGAGGCCGACGGCGGCGAGCATCGCGCGCGCGGGCGCGGGCGGCATGCCGTTGAGCAGCAACGGGACCGCGACGTTCTGATAGAGCGTCAGATGCGGCAGCACGTGAAAGGCCTGGAACACGAAGCCGAGCTTTTGACGGCGCAGGCGTGTTGCGGCGTCGTCGGAGAGGGTGGAGATCGATGCGCCGTCGATCAGCACGTCGCCGCTGTCGGCCGTGTCGAGACCCGCGATCAGGTTGAGCAGCGTCGATTTGCCGACGCCCGAATCGCCCATGATCGCGACAAACTCGCCGGCGCCCAGCGCGAAGTCGAGCGCGTCGAGGACGATGCGGCCGCCGGGGTAGGTCTTCGTGAGGCGGCGGCATTCGAGGGCGGGAGCAATGGCGGAGTCGGCGGGTCGCATGGGGATTGGGTTGTTGCAAGCATGCTGATTGTGACTGAATGTTCAGGGGTTCGCCGGATCGCACTTCGCCACCCCTCGGGGTTATCCCTTAGCCGGATAGGATTGACTAACATCGCCATCGAAATCAAACTGTGATCACAGATCAAAGATCAGCAAGGAAGACATTCGTGGCACCCCGCTCCGCATCGCAACCCATTCCGCAACTCGAAGTCATCGCCACGGAGACGATGGCCACGAAGGTCTATCAGCAACTCCGCGAAGCGATCATGAGCGGCAGTTTCGCCGCTGGTCAGCCGCTGAGCCTGCGCGGCGTCGCCGAAGCGGTCGGCCTGTCGACGATGCCCGTGCGCGCCGCGCTCACACGCCTGCGCGCAGAAGGCGCGCTCGTCGACGGTCCGTCGCGCGGCCTCATGGTGCCGCCGATGACGCCTGATCTGCTCGAAGAACTGCGCGACGTGCGCGTCGCACTGGAAGGCTGCGTCGCGGAACGCGCGGCGGCGCGCATGACGAACGACGACGTCGCCGCCGTGCAGCGCATCTTCGACGAAATGGACGCGCACGTCGAAGCCGACGATGCGCGCGCCTATCTGCGCTGCAACTTCGCTTTCCACACGAGCATTTACCGGCACGGCGCAAGCGACATGACGCTCGCGACGATCCAGAACATGTGGATGCGTATCGGTCCGTTCCTGAACATGGTCGCGCCCGACGTGGAGCACATGCGCGTGTCGATGGACGCGCATCGCCAGATCATCGAGGCGCTGTGGAAGCGCGATGGCGCGGCGGTCGCGCGCGGCATCGCAAAGGACATCCGCGACGCCGCGCGCGATCTCGAAGCGCGTCTGCGCTCGCAGGAAAGCCGCTCGCGGCGGCACGCGCAAGGCTGAAGCGTAAAAGCGCATCACCCGTGCCTTGCACACGATTATCAGCATGCCTAATCGCTTGAGCGAGGACGACGCACGTCCCCGCAAAACATAACCACAAGGAGTCAGACGATGGATTTCATGAAACTGCTCACGCCGCGCGCCGGCCTGCGCGTGCTGGTCACGGGCGGCGCATCGGGCATCGGCCTTGCCATCGCGAAAGCGTTTGTGTCGACGGGCGCACGCGTGCATGTCTGCGATATCGATCCGAAAGCCATCGACGCGGTATCGACGGTTTCGCCGGCGATCACCGGCACGCGCGCCGACGTCGCGAACAAGGACGACGTGAAGCGCGTGTTCGAAGACGTCCGGCGCGAACTCGGCGGTCTCGATGTGCTGATCAACAACGCGGGCATCGCGGGTCCGACGGGCGGTATCGACGCGATCGATTCCGACGACTGGGAAAAGACCATCGACGTCAATCTGAACAGCCAGTACTACTTCTCGCGCGAGGCCGTGCCTCTGCTGCGCGACGCCCCCGATGGCGGCGTGATCGTGTTCATGTCGTCGGTGGCGGGACGTCTCGGCTACGGTTTTCGCACGCCCTATTCCGCGACGAAGTGGGCCGTCGTCGGGCTCGCGAAGAGTCTCGCGATCGAGCTCGGCCCCGACAACATCCGCGTGAATGCGGTGCAGCCGGGCATCGTCAAGGGACCGCGCATGGAAGGCGTGATCGCCGCGCGCGCGAAGCAGCTCGGCGTCGGCTACGAAGAAATGGAAAAGCAGTATCTCGCGAAGATTTCGCTGCGCCGCATGGTGACGCAAGAGGAAGTCGCAGCAAGCGTGCTGTATCTCAGCTCGCCCGCCGGCAGCGCGATTTCTGGCCAGGCGCTCTCCGTCTGCGGCAACGTCGAAACGCTCTGAAGAACATCGAGGAACATATGGCAACGAAACGCAAGGTCATCATCACATGTGCGCCGACGGGCGCGATCCATACACCGTCGATGTCGCCGCATCTGCCGGTCACGCCCGACCAGATCGCCGAGGCTGCGCTCGCGGCCGCCAGGGAAGGCGCGGCGATCCTGCATCTGCATGCGCGCGATCCCGAAGACGGACGCCCGACGCAGGACCCCGCTGTATTCGAGCGCTTCCTGCCGCGCCTCAAGTCGCAAACGGACGCCGTCATCAACCTGACGACGGGCGGCAGCCCGCACATGACGGTGGCCGAACGCCTGAAGCCCGCTCATCACTTTCAGCCGGAAGTGGCGTCGCTGAACATGGGCTCGATGAACTTCGGCCTGTATCCGATGCTCGATCGCTTCAAGGATCTGAAGCACGACTGGGAGCGTCAGCATCTGGAGAAGAGCCGCGATCTCGTGTTCAAGAACACCTTCGCGGACATCGAATACATCCTGACGTCGTGTTCGGCCAACGGCACGCGCTTCGAGTTCGAATGCTACGACATCTCGCATCTGTATAACCTCGCGCATTTCGTCGATCGCGGGCTCGTCAAGGGCCCGTTCTTCGTGCAGAGCGTGTTCGGCCTGCTGGGCGGCATCGGCGGCCATCCCGAGGATCTCGCGCATATGAAGCGCACCGCGGATCGCCTGTTCGGCAACGACTACGTGTGGTCGATCCTCGGCGCGGGACGCAATCAGATTCCGCTCGGCTCGATCGGCGTCGCGCAGGGATCGAACGTGCGCGTGGGTCTCGAAGATTCGCTGTGGATCGGCCCGGGTCAGCTCGCCGAATCGAGCGCGGCGCAGGTGCGCAAGATCCGCCAGGTGATCGAAGGTCTGTCGCTCGAAGTCGCGACGCCCGCCGAAGCGCGCCAGATGCTGTCGCTCAAGGGCGGCGACAACGTGAACTTCTGATTACCCGACGCACGCGCCGCACAGTCGGCGCGTGCTCACGCGATTAAAACTACAACGCTTACGGAGACACTTCTTGAAACGCCTTCCCGACACCGCATTGCCTGCGCGCATCGCGCATCCTTTCTGATTCCGGGAGACATCATGTCCAAGCCCAACACGACGAGCGCCGCGCCGCACGCGTCGCTCAACAGCCTAATGCTGCGCAAGCTGATGCCCTTGCTGGTGATCGTCTACGTGATCAGCTTTCTCGATCGCACGAACATTGCGCTCGCGAAGCATTCGATGAGCATCGATCTCGGCATTTCCGCCGCCGCGTACGGTCTCGGCGCCGGTCTCTTCTTCCTGACCTACGCGGCCTTCGAGATTCCCAGCAACCTGATCATGCACAAGGTCGGCGCGCGTTTCTGGATCACGCGCATCATGGTGACGTGGGGCGCGCTTTCAGTCGCGATGGCCTTCGTCACCGGCGAAACGTCCTTCTATGTGATGCGCCTTCTGCTCGGCGCCGCCGAAGCGGGCCTGTTCCCCGGCGTAATGCTCTATCTCACGTACTGGTTCGGCCGTGAGGAACGCGCTCGCGCAACCGGCTACTTCCTGCTTGGCGTGTGCGTCGCGAACATCGTCGGCGGGCCGCTCGGCGGTGCGCTGCTCGAACTCGACGGCTGGCTCGGCTTTCACGGCTGGCAATGGCTGTTCGTGATCGAAGGCGTGCCAGCGATTCTGCTCGCGTTCGTCGTGTGGAAGATGCTGCCCGACCGGCCGACGAGCGCGTCGTGGCTTTCACGCGATGAAGCCGTCGCGCTCGAACGACGCCTCGCCGCCGAACACGATGCGCAAGGCAGCGGCGGTCATGGCGCGGGCGCGTTCCGCAGCGTGCTCGGCGACCGTCAGGTGTGGCTCGCGATTCTCGTCTACTTCTGCCATCAACTGACGATCTACACGGTGATCTTCTTCCTGCCGGGCATCATCGGCGCGTCGGGGAAGTTCTCGCCGCTCATGATCGGCCTGCTCACCGCGACGCCGTGGGTCGCCGCCGCGATCGGCGCCGGCACGCTGCCGCGTTTCGCGAGCGATTCGTCGAAGAGCCGCCGCATTCTCGTCGGCGGACTCGTGATCATGGCGACGGGCATGCTGATCGCCGCATGGTCGACGCCCGCGATCGGCCTGCTGGGCGTGTGCCTATCGGCGTCGATGTTCTTCGTCGTGCAGTCGATCATCTTCACGTTCCCGTCGTCGCGGCTGTCGGGCGGCGCGCTCGCGGGCGGTCTCGGACTCGTGAACTCGTGCGGCCTGCTGGGCGGCTTCGTCGGACCGACGGTCATGGGCATCATCGAGCAGACCACCGGCCGCGCGATGAACGGGCTCGTGTGCCTCGCGATCGCGCTGCTGTTCGCGGCGGTGTGCAGCACGCGTCTGCGTCACGGCAACGAGCAACGAGCCGACGACAAGCGCCGCGTGATGTCGAACGCGTGATGCCCTGACGCTTCAACTTTGCGGCAACGTGCCGGGCCGGATATACGCGAACATGTGCGATATGTAATCCGGCTTGCCGAGCGGCACGCCGTGATTGCGCACAATCGCGTACGCGGTCACGGCGTGGAAGTAGAACTGCGGCAACGCCCAGTCGCGTGCATACTGTTCCCCGGTCATGTCGAAGATGATGCCGTTCGGCAGATCGAGCGCGATCTTCAATTCGCTTCCGGCATCGAGCGCGTCGGGCGCGAGGCTGGAGAGAAACGCGATCGCTTCCGCGATACGCGCCCGGGCATCGTCGAACGAGCCGGGCTGCTCGTTCGACTTCCATCCTTCTTCACGCACGTTCCGCAAGGTCTGCGGCACGTCTTCCCCGCGCAATCGATACACCGGCTCCTGCGCCTGAAAGCACACGAAGCGCACCTGCGCGGCGAGCGGATACATGTCCGCCGCGAGGCGCAGCGTCATGAGCGCGTCGGGCTGCGCGCCCTGCTCCTTCTGATGCGCGGCGGCCTTGTCGAGCCATGTCGAAAGACTCTTCAGCGTCTGCACGAAGGTCGGAACGAGAAGACGGGTCAGTTGCATGAAAGCGCTCCACGGGTCGAAAGTCTGCGATCTTATCCCGATGCAGACCTTTCGCGCGCGCAACGCTTCATAGCAGGCCGAACACGGCGACGCCCGTCTTCGTGCCCACGAAGACCTTGCCATTGGCGATCGTCGGCGAGATGAACTTGTTGCCCGGTCCGAACTGATCGCGCGATCCCGCCGAATTGCTGCTGTACAGCTCGATCGCGAGATTGCTCGCGTCATACGCGTGCAGCACGGCGGGCGTCACGTTCTCCACGCCCCATACGATGCCGTTCGTGTTGCCGCTCGCGGAGATAACGGGCGCGAAGCCCGGAAAGCTCCAGTTGCCCGCCGGACTCTGGCTCTGACTCGACGCCGTGGTCGCCACCACCGCGTTCACGACCGGCAGCGCCTTCAGGTGATCGCCCGCCGGGCCGACGTAGATCGTGTTGTTGTAGAACGCGGGCGCGCTGAACATCGGTCCGGTGATCGTCGAGAACAACTCCTGATAAATGTGATCGCCGTTCGAATCGAACTTGCCCATCGAGTCGCGATTCACGATGTAGAGCGCGCGCGTCTTGCCGCCGCCTATCGCGAGATGCCGGACGTTGCCGTTGATATCGGTGAGATCGGGCAGCACCAGCACGCCGCCGGAGCCGAGATCGAGGTCGGCGCTCGATTGCTGCACGGTGTCCGATGGCTCGAAGTAGTCGGTCACCTGGAGCGTGGGCGTCGGCGTGACCTTAAGGAAGCCGTTGCCGAAGTCGCCCTTGTTGGGCATTTCCTGCGCGTTGGTGGTCGGGTCGAACGTGCCGTTGCCATCGAGGAAATAGATCGACGTGCCATCCGATGCAAGACCCGCGCCGCTCATCCAGATGCCGCCCATCTCGCCGTTCGGCGTGACGTTGACGACGCCGGTCTGCTTGAGCGTATCGGCGCTGTAGCCGATGACCCAGCCGGTGTAAGGCAACACGTCGCAATGCGAGCTCCACGCCGTATAGACAACGCCGTTGAGCAATAGCAGCGAAGCGCGCTCGATGTACTGACCCGGCGTGAAAGGCACGACGCCGTTCACGCTGCCCGAGCCGGTGCCGGGATACGACGCGGTGATTTCCGTCGGGCCGCCGAAGAGTTCGGCGCCGGTCGCGATGTCGATCGCGTGAACGCGCTGGTGATACGCGCCGCCGCTGTCTCTCGACATGCCGACGACATACATCGCGCCATTCGGCCCGCGCGTGCGGTCGATGACGGGCGTCGCCGTGATGCCGATGGTCGGCGTAGTCTGGTTGCAGCCGTGATCGTCGCTGGGCACTTCGCCCGCGAGCAAGGTGGAGACGCGCCAGAGCACGGTGCCCGTGTCGGCGTCGAACGCATAGACGCTCGCGTTCTCGGTCACGACATACAGCACGTTATGCGTGCCGCCCGCTATCGGCACGCTGCCGAGATAGAGCGGCTGTGCATCGACGGCGCCATCGACGGTATAGAAACCGAGCTTGCCGAACGTCGACGCCTTGACGTTGGCGGGCGTGAGCTTCGTTTCGTTGAGTTGCTGCGCGGTGCGGAGGATGTCGTTGTGATACGTGGTGACGTCCACCGGCGTCGATGCGGACGGCGTGCTGGTCGTGGGCGAGCTTGCGTTGGAAGGCGCGCTCGCAGCGCCGCCCGACGATGCCGCCGACGGGCCCGATGCCGCCGACGCAGGACTCGATGCCGCCGAAGGACTCGATGCAGCAGCGGCGCCGCCGCTCGTCGAGGTGGTATCGGAATTCGAACTACCGCCGCTGCAGCCACCGATGACCGCCGCGACGGCGACTGCAAAAGCGACTGCGATCACGCCAACCGATAAGTGCCCTTTCATCTGCGCTTCTCCGTTTTTGGAGGGGCCGTGCCGAGTGCCTTGGCGATTATTATCTGCGACGGCTTAATTAGGGAAAAAATCGTCGGGCGGTGGCTAGGCTTTGGCGGAATGATCGGATGACGCTGTGTATAGGTATGAGGATTGAAATTTAAAAAGCGGACGCTCGGGCAGTTCACGCCGACGCGCGGGAAGGACTGCCACGCACCCTGACAGGCACATTACAGCACAGGACAGCCTGCAAGGTGAGACCGATGAAACGCCTGATCTACCATCCGACCGTCGCGCTGACGACGCTTTATCTGGCCGAATTATTGAGCCGGTCCGACTTCGGGCTTTCGGGCACCTTGCTCGTTCTCGCGACACGTTCGGTATCCCGGCTCGTCAGCGCCTGGCGCAACGATGCATTTTGAACCCGGAAAGAAGTTCGTCTGACTTAAGCGCACACCGGGAAAACGTAAAAAAGCTTAAATCGGGTAAGACGACAAAAATTGAACGGTTAGGCTTGATGCTTACGGAATGTAGGCACTGCTTTCGGTGCCTGCAACGAAAACATCAGAACCTGAGAGAACGATGACCCAAGCCAATGACGTCGTCTATGAAAGACATGTGACAAGCGCGACCGCCATTCTGGATCAGGACAGGTATGCGGCGATGTTCGTGGATTCAAACGAGGCCAAACCCATGATCGTCTATCATCGGGGAGCGGCTTTTCAGCCGTCCGTCACGCAAGTGGGCAATGCATTCGTCGCGAGGGCTTCGATTCTCGAAGAGGACGGGCATGCAACCTCGCTCGGCAATCTCGGCGCGTTCGCCAGCAAGGACGGCGCGCTCGGATTCGCGGTTCGATGCGCGACCGCCTTCCTCGACGGTGACGATCTGCCCTTGCCGCCTTTTCGCCTGACTCCGCAATGACGCTCAGGTGCGGCTCGAAGAAGTCTGAGCGCGCGCCTCGCGAAACCGGAAGAATCCGCTGCGCAGCATGACCGAGGTCCCGCCGACGCGGCTCAGCACATGTTCGGCGGCGCCTTCGATCGACGAGCGATGGCTCTCGAAGGCCTGCTGCAAATCCTCCTCGCGCCAGGACGCCGCGCCGAAGTGGTCTTCCAGCGCCTCGGCCGAAATGGTGCATTCCACGTGCTCGCCATCGGCGACGGCGGCGAACGTGAGCGAAGGGACATCGCCCTGATAGACAGGCGTCTGACTCGGAAACGTGATGATCATGCCGTTACCTCGTGGAGCGTTGCGCGATATTCCGACGTGCAGCACATATCCATTCAGTCTCAGCCATCAATCTGCGGCGCGTATTGACACAGATCAAGGCGCTTCACGAAGGCGGTGTCGGCGCGGGTGAAGCGCGCGTGAGCAACACCGGACACGTAGCGCGCCGCACGAACGCTTCCGCGACGCTGCCGAGCGCGAGCCGTTGCAGTCCGGTGCGGCCGTGCGTGCCCATCACCACGAGATCGGCGGCCATGGCGACCGCGCGGCGTTGCAGACATTTCGCGATCGTGTCGGTCACGTTGCGGGTTTCGACCATTTCCGTTTCACATTCGATGCCCGCATCGACGAGACGCGCATACGCGATCTCCAGCGCTTGCCCGCCTTCCTCGCGAACCGTCACGCGATACTGCGCCGGATACGATGAAAGCGCCGCGCTGTCGATCACGAGCACGACGCGCACACTGGCGCGCGCGCCAATGCGAATCGCCTCGTCCAGCGCGCGCTGAGCGCATTCACTGCCATCGAGCGCCACCATGATATTGCGGTACATGATCTCGTCGCCTCTTCAGGGGTTGTAGAGACGCGCAGTCGAGGATCGGGGGTATCGGCCCAAGACGTGCCGGAGTGTCCCGTTGGACTACGCGGCGTGTACGATGGAAACAGTCTAGGTTTTCAGGAGCCAACATGAAAGCGGTGTGCCCGCTGCACGGGCCGACGACCATCATCCGCACGAACGCGTACGGCTTTCCTGTCTATGCATGCTGCTGCGACGACGTGCCGTATGTCACGCCGCCCGATGCATGCACGCGAGCGCCGACACAGCGCGGCGCCCCTTCCGAGCCACGGAAACCACGGCAACCGAAACCGGCGAAGGAATGAGCGTTACGCCGGATCGGCTTCCGCACGCACGACGGCGATTGCATCCTGTCGAGGACGACGCACGTTGATCAGGCAGACCGCCAGCATCGCGATGACGCCGGGAATGGCGATGGCGATGAAGTTCTGCTGAAGCGGCAACGCCCTGCTCACGAGCAAGCCGATCACGATGGGTGCGAGAATCGCGCCGCTGCGCCCGATCCCCGATGCCCAGCCGATGCCCGTCGATCGAATCGCCGTCGGATAGAACTGTCCGGCAAAAGCGTAGGTGACGATCTGCGTACCGATCGTCGATGCGCCCGCCAGCCCGACCAGGAAGAACAGCACGCCAACCGGCACCTTCACGCCCAGCAGGCTGATGGAGATGGCCGCGAGCGCGTACATCGCAATCAGCACGTGCTTGATGTTGAAACGGTCGGCGAGCCATCCGCCGCCGATCGCGCCGATCATCGCACCGAAGTTCAGCACGAGCACGAACGTGAGCGCGGAGCCGAGGCTGTGTCCGGCGTTCGCCATGAGTTTCGTCAGCCACGAGCTCAGCGCGTAGACCATGAACAGGCACATGAAGAACGCGATCCACAACATGACCGTGCTCAAACCGCGGCCGTCCGCGAACAGCCGCGTGATGGTCGAGCCGGGCGCGGCTTCACGGTCGGACAGTGAAAAGCCATCGGCTTGTTGCGGGACGTACGACGGATCGATGCGAGGAAGAATCTCCTTCAGGCTTTCCGCGCGCTTGTTTCGAACCAGAAACGCGAGCGACTCGGGCATGTACTTCAGGATCACGGGCGCGAGCAGCGCGGGCACGCCCGCCGCGATGAACACGGATTGCCAGCCATAACGCTCGATCATCGCCTTGCCGACGAGCGCCGCAAGCATGCCGCCGACAGAGTATCCACTGAACATCACCGTGACCATCGTGCTGCGAATCTTGCGCGGCGAATACTCGGTCATCTGCGCCACGACGTTAGGCATCACTCCGCCGATTCCCAGTCCCGCCAGAAAGCGCGCAATGCCGAACATCACCGGATCGTGTGTCAGACCCGCCGCGGCGGTGAATACGCTGAAAAGCAGAAGACAGATCACGATGGCCGGCACGCGGCCGATTCTGTCGGCGATCGTTCCAAGAAACACCGCGCCGATCATCATGCCGAGCAAGGCCGAACTCACCATGAATCCGGCGCTCGTCGCCTGCACGCCCATGTCCTTCATGATCGATGGCAGCGCGATGCCGACAACGGCGAGATCGTATCCGTCGAAAATAATGATCAGCGCGCACCAGAAAAGAAGCAGCACATGAAACTTCCCGAACCTGGCTTCGTCGCATAACTTTTGAACGTCGATTTGACGCATGATGTCTCCTTGATTAAGAACTGCTTTAATTCCGCGATTTTCTTTTTCGATTGATGCGCCGCGCGCGGCACACGCGCGCGTTTCCATCGCTGCATGCGAAAGCCAGCACGGGCGGGATCGGGATGTACGACTGCGTTGACGGACTGCGGTGACGGCTTTTTCTGTGAGTCGGCCCAGAATAGGCGACCCGGTTATCCAGCGTCCAATACCGAATTGGTGGCTGGCTATACCTTGCGGGAATGAAAGGCGGCAGACGTCGCCGCGCCGCGGGTCAAACCTGGCTCAGTGTCCGCTTGACCGTGTCGCAGAGCCACTGCTGCGCGGCGGAATCTTCCGCGTGCGGATACCAGTACAGATTGACTTCGAACGTGGGTGTCGGGAACGGAAGCGGCAATACCCGCAGCCGGCCTTCGCCCGCGAACGCCCGCGCGATACGCGTGGGCAGCGTGAGCAGGAGATCGGTGGAGGCGACCGCGGAAAAGAGACTCGTGAAGTGCGGTACGCGCAAAACGATTTTCCGGCTCAAACCCATTTCGCTCATCACGTCTTCGACGAGATGATGTCCTGTGAAAGGCGCGACGACCACATGATTCGCGCCCACATAATCTTCGAGACTCAAACTCTCTCCGATGACAGGATGCGACGCGCTGAGAAGACACGAATAACTTTCGCTGAACAGCGTCGACTTTCTCACCTGACCGCCGACGAATTGCAGATTGCCCACTGCGGCATCAACATAGCCGGTCTGCAACCACTCCGCGATCAAGCCGCTGTCGATCTGCACGACCTCCAGCCCGACCGAGGGCGCAACCGTCTGAAACTCGCGCACCAGAAGAGGCAGAAACGACAGCTCGCCGAGATCGGAGAGCGCGAGTCTGAACGAGCGCTCCGATTGCGTCGGGTCGAATTTGCGGGTGGCGGCAATGGCCGCCTCGATGCTTTCCAGCGCGCCCTTGAATGAGTTGAAGAGTTGCGTGGCGTTGAAGGTCGGCACCATGCCGTCGCGCGTGCGCGTGAACAGCGGATCGTGCAGCAGGTCTCTCAGTCGCGTCAACGAATAGCTCACCGATGGCTGCGTGATGCTCAGACGCTTCGCCGCCGCGCTGACGCTGCGCGTTTCATAGATCGCGACGAATGTTCGTATCAGATTGAGGTCCGTGCTCATGGTAACCACGCATATAGACGGCATCTATTATAAGAACGAAAAAACGATGATTGGCCTTATTTCCTTCGCGCTCATAGGATGCAAGCACGCAAAGGAACCACGGCCATGAAGACGATCCATCAAGCTTGTTACGACATTCTCCGCAACCAGGGACTGACGACTTTCTTCGGCAATCCCGGCTCGAACGAGTTGCCCTTTTTAAAAGACTTCCCTGACGATTTCCGCTACATCCTCGGCTTGCACGAAGGCGCGGTTGTCGGAATGGCCGACGGCTACGCTCAGGCGACCGGCCGCCCCACGCTCGTGAATCTGCATTCGGCGGCAGGCACCGGCAACGCGATGGGCGCGCTCGCGAATGCATGGAATTCGCACTCGCCGCTCGTCATCACGGCGGGACAGCAGGTTCGCGCGATGGTCGGGGTCGAGGCGCTGCTCGCCAACGTGGATGCCGCCACGCTGCCACGCCCGCTCGTGAAGTGGAGTTGCGAACCGTCATGCGCGCAGGAGGTTCCGCTCGCGCTCAGTCGAGCCATTCATACCGCCGGTTCTGGCGCGAAAGGACCGGTGTATCTCTCCGTTCCCTACGATGACTGGAAACAGGAGGCCGCTGCGGGCGTCGACCATCTCGCGAGCCGGCGTGTCGACGTGGCGGGACTTCCTTCCGCCGCGACGATCGACGCGCTCGCTGGCACGCTCGAACAGGCGAAGAATCCTGTGATGGTGCTCGGACCGGACGTCGATGCGAGCGAGGCCAACACCCTTGCCGTGTCGATTGCCGAAAAGCTCGCGATGCCGGTGTGGATGGCGCCGTCGGCGCCGCGCTGTTCGTTTCCGACGGCGCATGCCTGCTTCCGCGGCCTGTTGCCCGCGGGCATCGCGAGCATCAGCGGATTGCTGGAAGGCCACGATCTCGTGCTGGTCGTCGGCGCGCCGGTGTTCAGATATCACCAGTACGAACCCGGCGAATTTCTGCCACCGGGCGCGCGCCTGATCGCCATTACCTGCGATATCAACGAAGCCACGCGCGCGCCCATGGGCGATGCGATCGTCGCGGACATCGCGTCGACGCTCGACGCCTTGAACGGCGCCATCTCCAGAACGCATCGTCCGATGCCAGTCGCGCTGCGCCGGCCAGAACCCGCGCCCGAGGAAGCCGGACGGCTCG
This sequence comes from Caballeronia sp. NK8, assembly GCF_018408855.1. GTDB lineage: Bacteria > Pseudomonadota > Gammaproteobacteria > Burkholderiales > Burkholderiaceae > Caballeronia. Next base: position 1,276,707 of record NZ_AP024325.1, read on the forward strand.
CGCCGGAACGCGTGTTCGACATTCTCGATGAAATGGCGCCGCGCAACGCGATCTATGTGAACGAGTCGACATCGACGACGAACCTGATGTGGCAACGCCTGCGCATGACAGAACCGGGAAGCTACTACTTCGCCGCAGCGGGCGGACTCGGCTTCGCGCTGCCTGCAGCGGTCGGCATTCAACTGGCGAAGCCCGAACGTCGCGTCATCGGCGTGATCGGCGACGGCTCCGCGAACTATGGCATTCAGGCTCTGTGGACGGCGGCCCGGTACGACATTCCTGCCATCTTCATCATCATGAAGAACGGCACGTATGGTGCGCTGCGCTGGTTCGCAGGCGTGCTGCACGCGGACAACGTGCCCGGTCTCGACGTTCCCGGCCTGGACTTCTGCGCGCTTGCGCGTGGCTATGGCGTCGAGGCGTTGCACGCGGATTCGGGCGCATCGCTGACGGCGGCGCTACGTCAGGCGCTTGCCGGCAATAAGCCCGTGCTGATCGAAGTCGAGACGCGCGTGTCATGAAAAAGCTCGTGAATGTCGCGGACTTTCGCGATCGTGCCAAGGCCCGGCTTCCGCGCATCGTGTTCGATTATCTCGAAGGCGGCGCGGAAGATGAAATCGGTCTTCGTCACAATCAGGATGTGTTCAGGCGCGTCAGGTTTCAGCCGCGCAGGCTCGTCGACGTGAGCGCACGCAGCACGCAAACGACTGTTCTCGGCAAGCCGATGTCCGCGCCCCTCGTCATCGGACCGACGGGCCTGAACGGGATCTTCTGGCCAAAAGGCGATCTGGCGCTCGCGCGCGCAGCCGGCAATTTCGGTATTCCGTTTGCCTTGTCCACGGCATCGACTTCATCGATCGAGGACGTGGCGAAAGCCGCGACCGGCGAACTATGGTTCCAGCTTTATGTGGTGCATCGCAAGCTGGCGGAATTGCTGGTCAGGCGCGCGTTGAACGCCGGCTACACCACGCTGATCCTGACCACCGATGTGGGCGTCAACGGCAAACGGGAGCGAGACCTGAGAAACGGCTTCGGCCTGCCGATGCGCTATACCGCGAAGACGATTCTCGATGGCTTGCTGCATCCGCGCTGGTCCTTCGATCTCGTTCGGGAAGGCATGCCGCAACTCGCGAACTTCGCGAGTCAGGACGTGCAGGACACCGAGTTGCAGGCTGCCTTGATGAGCCGGCAAATGGACGCCAGCTTCGCATGGGACGATCTGAAATGGCTGCGCGATCTGTGGCCTCATGCGCTCTTCATCAAAGGCATCAGCCGGGTCGAAGACGCGCGACGCTGCATCGCGCTCGGCGCGGATGGGGTGATTCTCTCCAATCACGGCGGCCGGCAACTGGACAGCGCCATCGCACCGCTCGAGATCCTGAACGATACTGCGCGTAGCATCGACGCTCCCGTGTTCATCGATAGCGGCATCCGCCGTGGCTCGGACGTCGTCAAGGCCATCGCGCTGGGCGCGCGCGCGGTGCTGCTCGGCCGCGCGACGCTCTACGGCCTCGCCGCCGATGGCGAAGCAGGCGTCGATGCCGTGCTCGACCTGCTCAAGAGTGAAATCGACACGACGCTCGCCCAGATCGGCTGTCCATCCGTGCAGCAGCTCGGCCGCGAGTTCATCTGGGACGGCGTGGATCGGAAAGAAGTTGTCGACACAAGCACAATGCCCGAATCGATATAAAAGGAGACGATCATGGACCAAATCAGGATTACCGGACTGCGCGCGCGGGCGGTCAACGTGCCTCTGCCGTACCCGCTCAAAACGGCATCCGGCACGATCGCCACGTCGCCGCTCGTCTTGATCGACCTGCTGACCGACGCGAACGTGACGGGTCATGCCTACGTTTTCACGTATTCGCCGATTGCGCTGAAGCCGGTTCAGCGTCTGGTCGAAGAACTGGAAGTCGCCGTGAAGGGCTTGCCGCTTGCGCCTTTCGAGATCGACCGCGCGATGAACGCGCGATTCTGCCTGCTCGGCCATACGGGCCTCGTGCGTATCGCGACCGCCGGTATCGACATGGCCGCGTGGGACGCGCACGCCAAGGCGCATCGGTTGCCGCTCGTCGAACTGCTCGGCGGCAAGGCGCGCCCGATTCCCGCCTACGACAGCCACGGCATGGACGACGTCGAACTCGGCACGAAGCGCGCGCAAGAGGCCGTCGAAGCCGGCTTCGGGGCCATCAAGACAAAGGTGGGCTATGAGACGCTGGAGCGCGACCTGCAAGTTGTGCGCGCAATCCGGCAAGTGACGGGCGAGTCGGTTCAGCTCATGGTCGACTTCAATCAGGCGCTGTCCGTTCCAGAAGGGAAGCGCCGGGGCCGCGCGCTCGAAGCGGAAGGTGTCGCGTGGATCGAAGAACCCACCGCGCAGCACGACTACGCCGGACATGCGTCGATTCGGGCAGCGTTGAATGTTCCGGTGCAGATCGGCGAAAACTGGTTCGGTCCGGAAGACATGCAAAAGGCCATCGACAGTCATGCCTGCGATCTCTGCATGCCCGACGTGATGAAGATCGGAGGCGTGACGGGCTGGCTCAAAGCAAGCGCGCTCGCGGAACAACACGGTCTGCCCATGTCCAGCCATATTTTTCAGGAATTCAGCGCGCATCTGCTGGCGGTGACCCCGACCGCGCACTGGCTCGAACGCATGGACCTTGCCGGCCCAATTCTCGAACCGCTCCTTCGATTCAAGGACGGCAGAGCTCACATCGGCGATGAACCGGGCGCCGGCATTCGCTGGCGCGAGGACGCGATCAGCCGCTTCCTCGTGTAGAGACGGAAATCGCGCCTTCGCGGTTACGCAAACACAATATTTCGGCATGCGAACTACGAGCCTCACAGAGCTCGCGCATCCATTCATTCGGAGACAAAGATGGACCATAACGCCGCCGCTGGCGACGCGCTGTACGGCACGCGCCTCAACTCCCGACATCTGATGGTCATGTTCTGGTGCTCGATGCTGATGCTCTTCGATGGCTACGATCTCGTGATCTACGGATCGATCCTGCCTCAACTGATGCACGACTGGCAGCTTGCTCCTGTCACGGCGGGTTTCATCGGCAGCAGCGCGCTGTTCGGCATGATGGTCGGCGCGCTGACGCTCGGCAGTTCCTCCGACCGATTCGGCCGTCGACGCATCATTCTGCTGTGTCTCGTGGTCTTCGGCGTGGCCGCTTTCGGGAATGCCTTCTGCACCAACACGACCGAATTCACGCTGTGCCGCTTCATGACCGGCGTCGGTCTCGGCGGCATGGTGCCGAATATCGTCGCGTTGATGACGGAGATGTCGCCGCGCAGCAAGCGCAATATCATGGTGACGATCATGCTCAGCTTCTTCTCGGTCGGCGGCGTGATCGCGGCGCTCTCCGGGAAGGCGATCACACCGGCCTTCGGATGGCGCGCCAACTTTCTCATCGCCGGCATTCCGCTGTTGTTCTTTCCCGTTTTCTTCAAGTGGCTGCCGGAGTCGCTGAGCTTTCTGATCGCGCAGAAGCGCTTCGCCCAGGCCGATCCCATTCTGCGACGCTACGCGCCGGACTTCGAGGGCAATGCCTCAAGCCTCGCTATAACTAGCGATAAGGAACAGCACCCGCGCATGCGCGCGTTCGATCTCTTCGCGCAAGGCCGGGCGCTCGACACCTTCCTGCTCTGGATCGCGTTCGGCATGTGCATGCTGATGGTGTACGGCCTGAACACCTGGTTGCCCAAGCTGATGGCCGCGAACGGCTATTCGCTGGGTTCGAGCCTCACGTTCCTGATTACCCTGAATGTCGGCGCGGTCGTCGGCGGGCTGTTCAGCGGCTGGATGGCGGACCGTCACGGCGGCAAGCCGACGCTGGTTCTGTACTTCGCGATAGCCGCCGTGTCCATTGGTCTGCTGGGGTACAGGCAATCGCCGTTCGTCCTGAATCTTCTTCTGATGGCGGCGGGCGCGACGACCATCGGAACGCTGTGCATCGTCCATGCGTTCGCGGCGCAACTCTATCCGGCGAGCATCCGTTCGACGGGCGTGGGCTGGGCCGCTGCCGCAGGACGGTTCGGCGCGGTCGCGGGCCCGGCCCTCGGCGGGTATCTGCTGAGCCAGCAGTTCCCGATCACATTCAACTTTCTCGTCTTCGCGGTTCCCGGGGTCGTGGCGGCCATTGCGGTGCTGCTGATTTCGAATCGCCGCGCGCGAGCGGAGCCCCACGTGCGAGCTCTTGCCCCTCACGTCGAATGAGATGTCTTGCGAACACATCGTCATGCAAATCGGAGAGAACACCATGAGTAACGAAGGCAACGCGCATGTCTGGAATGCGCGCATTCATTCAAACGGCTGGAAGACAGCGAAAGGCGGCACGGCGTTCGTCATCGAACCGGCGACGGGCGAGCGAATCGGCGTGACCGGCATCGGCTCGCCCGGGGATATCGACGACGCGGCGTCATCGGCTGCGCAGGCTCAGGAAGCGTGGGCCGCGACGCCCTTCGATCAGCGCGCGGCCATCATGCGGGAGGCGGCGCGGCTCCTGAAGGAACGCGCGCACGAAATCAACGAATGGAACATTCGCCAGTGCGGCTCGACGCGCGCGAAGGCGGAATGGGAACTCCATGCGTCCTATGAGCAGTTGCAGATGGCCGCAGCGCTTCCCATGCAGCCCGATGGCGCGCTCTATCCTTCCGCGATTGCGCATCGGATGAACCTGTGCCGACACGTTCCGGTGGGAACCGTCGGCGTCATCGCGCCGTGGAACTTCCCGATTCTTCTCGCGATGCGGTCGGTCGCGCCGGCGCTCGCGCTCGGCAACGCGGTCATCCTGAAGCCCGATCCGCAAAGCGCGGTCGCGGGCGGCCTGTTGCTCGCCAGAGTCTTCGAAGACGCAGGTCTTCCGACCGGCGTGCTGCACGTCATTCCCGGCGGCCCCGCAACCGGCGACGCGCTCGTGCGCCATCCGAAGGTCGGCATGATTTCGTTTACCGGATCGACGGGCGTCGGCCGTTCGATCGGCGAAACCTGCGGACGCATGCTCAAGAAGGTCGCGCTCGAACTCGGCGGGAATAACGCGATCGTAGTGCTCGACGACGCCGACGTCGAAGCCGCAACATCCAGCGCTGCGTGGGGCGCGTTCCTGCATCAAGGGCAGATCTGCATGCAGACGGGACGGCACCTCGTGCATCGCTCGATCGTCGGGCAGTATGCGGCGAGGCTCGCAGAACGTGCGCGCAATCTCACGGTGGGCGATCCCTTCAAGCAGCAGGTGCATCTCGGACCGCTGATCAACGAAAGGCAGCGTGATCGTATCGACGGTATCGTGCGAACAAGCGTCAATGCCGGTGCGACGCTTCTCGCGGGCGGCCGCTTCAGCGGGCTCTTCTACGAGCCGACGGTTCTGGCCGGCGTCACACCGGACATGGCTGCGTTCAGGGAGGAAATCTTCGGGCCGGTCGCGCCGATCACCGTGTTCGACAGCGACGATGAAGCCGTCGAACTCGTGAACGCGTCGGACTATGGCCTGGCGGCTGCAATCCACACCCGATCGATGTCGCGCGGGCTTGCATTGTCCTCACGCATTCGCGCCGGGATGGTGCATCTTAACGATCAGACCGTGAACAACGAGTTTCATGTGCCGTTCGGCGGGATGGGCGCATCGGGTAATGGCGGACGCTTCGGCGGACCGGCTAACGTCCATGAATTCACTCAGACCCAATGGGTCAGCGTGATGGACAGTCCGATCCGCTATCCGTTCTGAAGCGGCGCTTTCTCTTCAATCGAACTCGGACCGAAGTCGCGCTTTCAGATCGATCAGGTCCGTTTCGTGTGCGCGCAAAACATCCTGCAATTGCCCGGCTCGCGCGATCAGTTGCTTTATCGACGCACGGCATTGTTCGGCCGCGTTGCTGGACAAGCGCAATACCTGCTCGCGAATCGCCCTGGCAAGTGCTGCATGCAGCCGCTGATAGTCGACACCGACAGTGGTTTCCTGGAAACCCGCGTCGTCATCGAGATCGATTCTGGCGAGCGAGCTATCGGTATGAACAACGTAATCGTCGAGTTGGCGATCCACCTCGCGCGAAACCGACTCAGCCATGGTTTGAGACAAGCTGCCGAGAATAGCGCCGACATTGCGCGTCGACGAATGCTCATCCAGCAACGCAGGCAGTGTCGGAACGACGCTCCGCCAGACGGCATCGGCGATATTCTCCTGCTGGCGCACGAGCATCGCCATCGCCGCATCCGACGATGCGCGGAGTTCCGCGAGCGACGAATACGCATCGCGCGAGAGCACGCCCATCACGTTCTCTTCCAGATGATGCAGGAATACTTCCGCGTGTTTGCGGCGCTTGTAGGCCAGCGTCGGTTCAGCGATGTCGATCAGTGCAGCATAGAGCCGCTCGAAACCCGCATCGGTCATTGCCGCGTGGGTTTGTCCCTGCTTGCGCGCGAGATAAGAGGAAATCGACACCGGCGCTTTCAGAAGATCGGCGGAAACGCCCATCGTCAGAAGCTTTTCCTGCGCGCGTGTTCTGACATCGGCTTCCTGCTCGGCGCGATTCTGCGCCGTCTTGTTGCGCAGGAACTTGCGGATTTCGCCGTCTATCTCGTCTTCGTCGTAGACGTCGCTGCGTGTCACGACAGGCAGAAGCGGCTTGTTGCGATGCAGCTCGCGGCTGAGTTCGTCCAGTTCCTGAACCTGTCCGGGCGATGTCGAACTCGTCAGCCAGAGGACGCCATCGGCGCTATCGGTGAAGCGCTGCGTGAGCGCCGCGTTCTCCGGCGTGATCGAATGAAGCCCGGGCGTATCCACGAGCACCAGTTTGCCGGCAAGTCGCACGCCTTGAAGACGCGCGGTGGTTTCCGTCACGCCTTCCTTGAAGCATTCCGTCGTCTCGACGATACGCCCCGCATCGAGATAGAAATACTGCACCGTCTTTTCATGCGCGGCAAAGCGATCCGCGATGAGATTGCAGAGCGAACTCTTACCCGCGTTGAACTTGCCGAAGACCAAAAGCAGAACTTTGTCGTCGAAGGTTTCGGCCAGATTCTGAGCCGGTTCGAGACTAGCCCATTGCTGCGGCCACGTGAGCAGGTTCTTCTGCAATTCGGCGTTGATGGCTTGCGCCTGTCTGGCGAGCGCGCCCTGTTCTTTTAGTCCGGAACAAAGCAGCCGACTCGATTGAAGATCGGAAGTCAATTGCGCAAGCCAGTCTTCCATCGCGTGAAGCATTCGCCCGACATCGTGTGCGATGAACTCGAACGCATCGACATCGGCGATAAAGCGTTGTTCGTTGCTCGCATCCGCTTTCATGCGCGGCCTTCCAGTGCGTCCAATGACGCCGATGCATTCCTCGAAGCGTCGATGGCCGATTCACTCCGCGCGATGCGCCCGGCCAACGCCCTTCTATCGTTCGACAACTCGTAGTAGTGCGTGAACTCGCGCCGCATGCGCTCTCGGCCGGCCGTCGTGCAGAACATTCTGCGCAAGTCCTTGCGAAACTTCACCGAGACGCCCATGACCGCGATCATCACCGTGTTGAGCGCGCGCGCCACGGTTTCCTGTTCGGAAGGCAAGCCAATGACACCCTGCCCCGCCAGGAAACCATCGAGTTCGATACACGCGCGCGAATAGGCAATCTGAATGTGCGCGCGCTCAAGCTTGCCTGCGGTGATCCCATACGCGTCTTTTGCAGTATCCGGCACTGAAGCGTGGTCCGTGCCGAGCGCGTTCAACATCGTTTCGATATCCCCGCTCACCTTCTCGATGACCTTCGCCAAACCGCGATCGAACGACGGACGCTGTTGCCGCTGCGTATCACGCAATGCTTCGAATTCTTTCTCGCGCGCCGCGAGAAGCACCGCCAGCTCCTCGCGGATTTCGCCGAACAGCAGCGTCTTCTCGTGCGTGCGCGCCTGCGGCACGCGGGCGAGCGCCGCGTCGATCTCAGCGCGCAGTGAAGGCATGCCGCTCTTTTCCAGCATCAGCGTCTTGCCTTCGTCCCGCCCCTTGCGATAGCGCGTGGACGACACTTCATTCAACGCGACGCCCGGCCATTGCGCATCGATCGCATTGCGCACCTTGCGCAGTTCGGCGTCGTCGGCGAGCTGATCCACTTGCGACAGCACGAACAAGGTTTGCCGCTTCGAGCGCGCATCGTCCGCATATAGCTCGGCGAGCAAGGCGAGTTCTTTCGCGTCCAGTTCGCCTTCTTTCGCGGCATGCACGAACAATCGGATATCCGCGTGCAGCCACGCGGCATGCAATGCGTGGCGATCGTCTTCGGTGCCGACATCGGCATCGAGGCCGGGCGCATCGAGCCAGCGCACACCGCGATGCACGCTATCCGACAGCGTCACCGTCTCGCGCCTGTCCGCGACAGCAAAGGCGTCCTGCCCGATCAACTCGTTGAGCAGACGGCTCTTGCCATGGTTGTATTTGCCGATGACCGTGACGATAGGCTCACCCTGTGCGAGCAGAATCGCGAGGCGCGCCATATCGTCGGCGCGCGCGGGCAGCACGGCAACGATTTCGCCCGACACCGTCAGTTCCCTGACTCGGACAATACGGCCACCGCCTTGATTTCGACGATATAACCCGCCGCGCCGCCAAGCATATGCGCGCCCACCGCGGTCCATGCCGGCAGCGGATGCGTGTTGAGATATCTCTCGCGCACCTGCATGAAGAGCGGCAGATCGCGCATATCGGTGTGGAAGGTCGTCACGTCGACGACATCGCTCAGCGATGCCCCTGCCGCCTCCAGCACCAGCTTCAGATTCTCGAATGCCTGCACGATCTGCGCCTCGCGGTCTTCGACGAGTTGCATGGCCGCGTCACGGCCGATCTGCCCGGACACGTAGATCGTATTGCCGGCCTGGATCGCCGGGGCATAGCGAATCTTCTCGTACACCGCTTCCATGCCCGCGGGCACGATGGCTTTGCGTTCACTCATGGCATGCGTCTCCTGCGACATCAGCCGTTATCGCCGCCGGCGACGGGCAACACCGCGCCGGTGATATAGCTCGCCTCGTCGGAAGCCAGGAACAGGATCGGCGCAATCTGTTCGTCGAGGGTGCCGTAACGTTTCAAGTAGGTCGATTCGGTGACCTGCTTTACCGCTTCGTTCATCCAGAGCTTTTCCTGTTCGCTGTCGCCGGCGGCGTTGCGCGGGACGCGTCGTGGCGGCGCTTCGGTTCCGCCCGGCGCTGCGGCGACGACGCGGATATTGTGTTCGCCGTATTCCATCGCCAATGCATGGGTCATCGCGTTGACGCCGCCCTTCGCGGCCGAATACGGCACGCGCCGAATGCCGCGCGTGGCGTTCGACGACACGTTCACGATGGTTCCACGACCCCGTTCGAGCAAATGCGGCAACACCGCATGACACGCGTAGAGCGTGGGCATCAGCGAACGGCGAATCTCCGCGTCGATCTGCGCAGGCTCGAACTCGGCATAAGGACGCATGCGGATCGCGCCGCCGACGCCGTTCACGAGAATATCGATGCCGCCGAACGTGCGCGCCGCAAAAGCCATCGCCGCTGCCGCGCCTTCATACGTCTCCAGATCCGCGACGAAGCCGGCGGTATCCGCGCTCTTCGCTTCGGCGGCGACTTCCGCCACGAAGTCGGCGCGATCGACGAGCAGCACCCGCGCGCCCTCGGCCGCCGCGCGCAGCGCCACGCCGCGTCCGATCCCCTGCGCCGCGCCCGTCACGACCATCACCTTGCCGGCAAATCGTTGTGTGCTCATGCGGTCACCGGCGCGGCGTTGGGGGTGAACTTCTCGTAGTGGAAGCTGTTGGGCTTCACGCCGTTGTCGTCGAAGTGCTTGCGCACCGCATCGACCATCGGCGGCGGGCCGCAGAGGTACACATCGACATCGCCGTCGTTCAGCGATTCCGCCGGCATGTGCTGCGTGACCCAACCCTTGCGCGGATGATCCGAATCGGCATCGGCGACGACCGTGCTGAACGTGAAGTTCGACAGCTTCGCCGTGTACGCCTCGATCGCTTCGACCTGCACGAGATCGAGATCGCGGGTCACGCCGTAGATCAGGTGAATCTTCTGCTGCGAGTTCGCGCGCGCGAGCACTTCCAGCATCGACAGGAACGGCGCGAGGCCCGTGCCGCCCGCGAGGAACAGCAACGGCCGCTCGACCGCGCGCAGATAGAAGCTGCCGAGCGGACCGGTCAGTTCCACCGTGCTGCCCGTCTCTGCGGATTCGAGCCACGTGCTCATCACGCCGCCGGGAATCTTCTTGATGAGAAAGCTGATCTTCGTTTCGCCCGGTGCGGACGAGAACGAATACGAGCGATGCTGGCCGCTCCCGGGAACGTCGATATTGACGTACTGGCCCGGCAGGAACACCGGCGCCGAAGCGGCGGCATCCACGTCCAGTTCGAGCACGACGGCGGCGTCGTTGTGCGGGGCCACTTTCGTGACCTTCGCGGCGAACTTGCTCTGCGCGGTCTTGCATGCCGTGGACGACGCCGGGACCGCGATCACGCAGTCGCTTTGCGGCACCATCTGGCATGTGAGCACGAGCCCGCCTTCCTTTTCGTCGTCGGAGAGCGCGTCTTCGATGTAGTCCTCGCCGAGATCGTAGCTGCCGCTTTCGGCGCGGCACTTGCAGGTGCCGCACACGCCGTCGGAGCAATCCATCGGCAGGTTGATCTTGGCGCGAAAGGCGGCGTCGAGAACCTTCTCGCCCGCCTTGCATTCGACAAATCGCGTTACGCCGTCTTCGAAATTCAGTGCAATGTTATAGCTGGACATGTTGCCTCCTACTTCCTGTCTCATCACCGGGCGCATCAGACGTGGTAGACGTCGAGCACCTGACGGATATAGTCGTTCTTCAGCACAATCTTCTTGCGCGAAATCACCAGAATGTCGCCGACCTTTCGCAACGTCACGAACATCGTGCCGAAGAAGTGATCGGTGATCTTGTACCGGTGATTGAGCGTGTCGAAGTTGTAGCGCACGTCGATTTCATTGTCGCGCTCGGCCAGCACTTCCACGTTGGTGACGTTGTGGCTCGTGCGCGGTTCGGGCATCGACGCGCCGCTACGCTCGGTCTTGATGCGGAACACGCGATCTTCCAGGCCGCCGCGATCCGGGTAGTACATCAACGAGATCTGGCTTTCGTGATCGTCGGTGATCTGATCGTCGTCGTCCCACGCGGGCATCCAGTAAGTGACGTCTTCCGCATAGCAGCCCAGCCATTCGTCCCACTGACGGTCATCGAGCAGGCGCGCTTCGCGATACAGCGTCGCGCAGATTTTCTGGTAGTCGAAGCTCATGCCAGTGTCTCCCCTTGTTCCTTCTTCAGGGCGTCGCGCATCACGTTCACCCAGTATTCATGCTGCACGACGAAGAGGCCTTCGTCTTCGCTGCGCTCGCCCGAGATGAGCGGCTTCAGACCCATGTTCGTTGCGTTCTCGTCGGGACCGTGAACCCACAGCGGCGCGCCGCGCGACAGGTCGTTCCACATCGCCGTGATGCCGGCATAACCCGACTGGCACGCGCGGAACTCTTCGAGGTCGTCGCTGGTGCCCATGCCCGTCACGTTGAAGAAGTCTTCGTACTGACGGATGCGCGTGGCGCGGTTCTCGGCGCTCTCGCCCTTCGGCGCGAAGCAGAAGATGCTGACTTCGGTCTTGTCGACGCCGAGCGGACGCACCACGCGAATCTGCGTGCTGAACTGGTCCATCAGGAACACGTTCGGATAGAGACACAAATTGCGCGTCTGGTTGACGATGAAGTCCGCCTGCACGTCGCCCACGCGCGCCTTGATCTCTTCACGATGCTCATACACCGGGCGCACTTCCGGGTTTATCGTCTTGGTCCACAGGAGGATGTGGCCGTGGTCGAAGCCATACACGCCCGCGACCGACTTGCTCCAGCTGTTCGCATCGACCGCCTTGGTGCCTTCGACCTTGCGGCGGCCCATCGTCGCGGCGTAATTCCAGTGCACGGTGCTGACGTGATAGCCGTCGCAGCCGTTTTCCATCTGCATCTTCCAGTTGCCGTCGTAGATGTACGAGGAATTGCCGCGCAACACTTCGAGGCCGTCCGGCGCCTGATCCACGATCTGATCGATGATGACCTTCGTCTCGCCGAGGTACTCTTCGAGCGGCATCGAATCGGCATTGAGGCTGCCGAACAGGAAGCCGCGATAGCTCTGGAAGCGCGGCACTTTACGCAGATCATGCGAGCCGTGCGTATTGAATTGAATCGGGTATTCGGTGGTCTTCTCGTCCTTCACCTGCAGCAGCTTGCCGGTATTGGAGAACGTCCAGCCGTGGAACGGGCACGTGAAGCTGCCTTTGTTGCCATGCTTGCGGCGGCACAGCATCGCGCCCTTGTGCGCACATGCATTGATGACCGCGTGCAGTTCGCCGGTCTTGTCGCGCGTCACGACCACCGGCTGGCGGCCGATCCACGTCGTGTAGTAATCGTTGTTATTGGGAATCTGGCTTTCGTGCGCGAGATAAACCCAGTTGCTCTCGAAGATATGCTTCATCTCGAGTTCGTACAGATCTGCATTGGTGAAGATATCGCGGCGGCAGCGGAATACGCCGCTTTCCTTGTCGTCCTGAACTGCCGTTTGCAGCAGTTCGTCGAGCTGACTGGCTTTGTCGGTGATGGCGGACATGTGTGCTCTCCCTATGCGCGCTCCATTCACGGAGCGCCTGCATCGGTGTCGAATGATTGGTGCGGAGATTCAGGCGGCGACAGGCTTGCCGCCGCTTCGGGCGTTCCTGGCTTGTTACGCCGCGACGGCCACGCGTGGGCGATGAACCAGCTGGTTGTCCTTGCCCTGAACCAGCGGCGACAACTGGATGTCGAACTCGATTTCCTTGTACGCATCGTCCTTCAGTCCCAGCGCGTTGCCGCCGGTCTTTTCGACGACGTGCGGTACCAGTTCTTCGCGGGTTGCGTAGGCGAAGTCGTCCCAGATCAGCGGATCGCCTTCGATGTTGATCTGCGTCGTCAGCTTGCGGTGGTTCTCGCTCGTCGCGAAGAAGTGCACGTGCGCCGGACGGTTGCCGTGGCGGGCGAGCGTGTTCAGCAATTGCTGCGTCGCGCCGTGCGGCGGGCAGCCGTAACCCACCGGCATGAGCGTGCGGAATTCGTACTTGCCGTCGGCGCCGGTCTTCACCGCGCCGCGCAGATTGAAATCGCTTTGCGCGCCGGTCGGGTCGAAGTGCGAGTAGAAGCCCTTCGAGTTGGCGTGCCAGCATTCGATCACGGCGTTCGCGACCGGCTTGCCATCCGGGCCCGTGACCGTGCCGCGGATGACCAGCGGGCCGGCGTCTTCATCGGGATTAATGTCGATCTTCGACACGCCGTCACGCACCGGCGCACCGGCGACATACAGCGGGCCTTCGATCGTGCGCGGCGTGCCGCCGTGAATGTCCGCCTCGCGGTCTTCGGCGTCCATGCGGATGTCGAGAAATTTTTCCAGACCGAGGCCTGCGGCCAGCAGCGCCGCTTCACCGTCCTGGCCGAGCTTGTTGAAGTAGGTCACGCCGGCCCAGATTTCGTCGGGCGTCATGTCGAGGTCGTCGATGGCCTTGAACAGGTCGCTCAGCAGGCGATGCGTAATCTGTTTGGCACGAGCACTGCCGTCCTGACCTCCGAGATTGGCAGCCGCCTTCAACAGGTCCTGGACTTCCTTCGTATCGAACACTTTGATGCTCATGTCTGCTCCTGAATCTCGCAATTTTTTGGTGGGGTTAACCCTTGTTTCAGCACCGGTAGAGATATGCTCGGAAGGTATAGTCGGGTGTTGAAACAGAGCGTGAAGGCAGGATAATGGACGTAAAGAAGCCCAGTCCAACACTGATTTAGTATTGGGCTATATCCAGGAGGTATTGAGATGGAGTTGCGACATCTCCGCTATTTCGTAGCGGTAGCCGAAGAACGCAATTTCACGCGCGCAGCTCAGCGACTGCATATTGCCCAACCACCGTTGAGCCGTCAGATACAGCAACTCGAAGAGACGCTCGGCGTGCAGTTGTTCGAGCGCAACTCACGGCCGCTCAAGCTGACGGAGACGGGCAAGTTCTTCTATTCGCACGCGGTGCAGCTGCTCGCGCAGACTGCCGAGCTGGAATCCATGACGCGGCGCGTGGGCAATATCGAGCGCAGTCTCTCGGTCGGTTTCGTGGGTTCGACCTTATACGGGATGCTCCCGAAAATCATCCGGCGTTTTCGCGACGAGAACGCCACCGTCGAATTGAGCCTCCACGAAATGTCGACGATGGATCAGATTCGCGCGCTCAAGGATGGCCGTATCGACGTGGGTTTCGGCCGCATTCGTCATGAGGATGCGAACATCCGCCGGGTGATCCTGCGCGAAGAGCAGATGATCGTCGCGCTGCCGGTCGGCCATCCGCTGTCGCTTGCGAAGCCTGTCCTCGCGTTGCGCGATCTGATCAACGAAACGTTGATCATTTTCCCGAAGGCGCCGCGCCCGAGCTATGCCGATCAGGTGCTGTCGGCGTTTCAGGACCGCGCGCTCGCGCCGCGCAAGATTTACGAAGTGCGCGAATTGCAGATCGCGCTAGGGCTCGTCGCGGCGGGCGAAGGCATTTCCATCGTGCCGAGCAGCGTCTACGGCCTCAAGCGCGACGACGTCAGCTACAAAGAACTGGACGATCCGACACTCGTTTCCCCCATCATCATGAGCATGCGCGCGCTCGACGAGTCGCGCGACATCAAGGAGATGCTCGAACTGATCTACCGGCTGTACGACGAGGAAAGGATTCCCTATACGCCGCGCACTGATCAGAGGTGATGACGCGCGCCATACCTCGAGGGTATGGCACTAGACGTCAACGGTGTTGGACAGGCGGCAAACGGGCGCGCAATACTTCATCAACCCATCCATCCCGACATTTCAGGTATGAACGCCCAAATCACCTCCGTCGAAGCGATCCTGGTCGACCTTCCGACCATCCGTGCGCATCAACTCGCGATGGCGACGATGCAGCAGCAAACTCTCGTCATTGTCCGCCTGCGCACGAGCGACGGCATCGAGGGCATAGGCGAAGCCACGACGATCGGCGGGCTGTCTCACGGCGATGAAAGTCCCGAAGGCATCAAGCTGACCATCGATACGTACCTCGCGCCTGCGCTCGTCGGACAGGATGCGACCAATATCAACGCCGCGATGCTCCGGCTGAACAAGATCGCGCGCGGCAACCGTTTTGCCAAGTGCGCGATGGAAACGGCGCTGCTCGACGCGCAAGGCAAGCGCCTCGGCGTGCCGGTGTGCGAACTGCTCGGCGGCGCGGTGCGCAAGACGCTTCCCGTGCTCTGGACGCTCGCGAGCGGCGATACCCAGCGCGATATCGAAGAAGCCGAAATGCTGCTGGCCGAGCGCCGCCACCATACGTTCAAGCTGAAGATCGGCCGGCGCAGCGTGCGCGACGATGTCGCGCATGTATCGCAGATCAAGGCCGCGCTCGGCGACCGCGCGAAAGTCACCGTGGACGTGAATCAGGCCTGGAACGAAGCCGACGCCGCGCTCGGCATCGAAGCGTTGCAGGCGGCGGGCATCGATCTGATCGAGCAACCGACTCCGCGCGAACAGCGCGGCGCGCTCGCGCGGCTCGCGGCGCGTTTCATCGTGCCGATCATGGCCGACGAAGCGGTCACTGGCCCGGAAGACGCGCTCGAACTCGTGCGCCACGCCTGCGCCGACGTGTTCGCGCTGAAGATCGCGAAGTCCGGCGGCATCTACGGCATGATGCGCACCGCCGCCATCGCCGATGCGGCGGGCGTGTCGCTCTATGGCGGCACGATGCTCGAAGGCAGCATCGGGTCGATCGCGTCGGCTCACGGCTTCGCCGCGCTCCCGCAACTCACATGGGGCACGGAATTGTTCGGGCCGCTCTTGCTGAAAGACGACATCGTCACGGCGCGCCCGCAGTATCGTGACTTCGACCTCCATCTGCCGGCGGGACCGGGTCTCGGCCTTCAGATCGACGAGGACAAGCTCGCGTTCTACCGGCGCGACAAGAACATCTGAACGCAACCACTCAACACTCAACGAGGAACGCCATGCTTTATCTCGTACGAATGGACGTGCATCTGCCGCACGACATGCCCGCCGCGAAGGCCGATGAAATCAAGGCCCGCGAGAAGGAATACTCGCAGGAGCTGCAACGGCAGGGCAAATGGCAGCAGTTGCATCGCATCGTGGGCGAGTACGCGAACTACAGCGTCTTCGACGTCGATTCGCATGACGAACTGCATACCCTGCTCTCGGCGCTGCCGCTGTTCCCGTACATGACGATGCAGGTGACCGCGCTCGCGCGCCATCCGTCGTCGATCCGCTGAAGCATGAAGCGCGACACGGAACCGCCTTCCATACCGACCGCGCCAAAAGGTAACTGGTCCGTGTCGGCGGTGAGCGCCGGGCTGCTCGCCGTCATCATCTCGTATGCGGGACCGCTCGCGATCTTCTTTCAGGCCGCGCACACGGCGCATGTCGGCAACGACGTGATCGCATCGTGGGTCTGGTCGATCTCGATGGGCGCGGCGGTCTCGGGCATCGCGCTGAGCTGGTGGCTGAAGCAGCCGATCATCACGGCGTGGTCCGCACCGGGCACGGCCCTGCTCGTCACGCTGTTTCCCGGCATGCCGGTGAGCGAAGCGATCGGCGCGTATATCGTCGCGGGCGCATGCATCTTTGCGCTGGGCCTTTCCGGCTGGTTCGATCAGATCGTCAAGCGCATCCCGAAAGGCATCGCCTGCGCGATGATGGCGGGCATCCTGTTTCAGTTCGGCGTCAACGTATTCAAGGCGGTGGCGCTCACGCCGTGGCTCGCTCTGGGAATGCTCGCGAGCTTCCTCGTGTTCCGCCGATGGGCGCCGCGCTACTGTCTCATTCTGGTGCTGGCGTTCGGCGGCGCGCTTGCCGTCGGGCTCGGCCTGACGCATTTCGAATCGGTCAGTCTGCACCTCACGCGCCCTGTCTTCACCATGCCGACCTGGACGTGGCAATCCACCGTGAGTCTCGCGGTGCCGCTCGTCATCGTGAGCCTGACGGGACAGTTCCTGCCGGGCTTCGCCATCCTGCGCGCGTCCGGCTATCAGACGCCGACGCGCCCGGTCCTCATGACGACGAGTCTCGCGTCGATGCTGGTCGCGTTCTCGGGCGGCATCACGATCGTCATCGCGGCGATCACCGCGGCGCTGTGCACCGGTCCCGACGCGCATCGCGATCCGCAGCGCCGCTACGTCGCGGGCATCGCGAACGGGCTTTTCTATCTGGCGGGCGGATGCTTCGCCGGAACCGTCGTGATGCTGTTCGCCGCGCTGCCGAACGCCTTCGTCGCGGTGCTCGCCGGGCTCGCATTGCTGGGCGCGATCGCGGCCAACATCGTCGGACTGGTGCAGGACGAGGCGCATCGCGAGGCGTCGTTCATCACGTTCATCGCGACGGCCTCCAACATGAGCTTTCTCGGGCTCGGCTCGGCGTTCTGGGGCATCGTGCTCGGAACCGTGGCGCATCTGGTGCTCGGCCGCGCGCAGCACAAAGGCTGAGCTACGCGCTGCATTCGGCGTCTTCCTTTTCGGCACGCCGGTTCGCTACGTTCCGGCACATGCGGCCGATCGCGGCGCGGTCCACCTTCCCCTGCTCGGTGAGCGGCACGCGCGGCACGGCGACCATCCGCACGGCTTGCGCGACCTTCACGCCGCACGCCGATTCGAGCGCGCGCAGGCAACGCGCGATGTCGATCCGCCTGCCCGTCCACGGCACGACCACGACGTTCCACCTGTAATCGCCTCCGGCATCCTTCGTCGCGATGGCGCGCGCGTAGCGCACCTCGGCCAGCGCGCACAGCGGCGTTTCGAGCTGCGCCGGACCGACGACGACGCCATCGATCTGAGCGACATCGGCCGCGCGTCCGAGCACATGCAGATGGAGCTTTTCGTCGATGAAACCGATATCGCCAGTCAGGCACCAGCCGTCGCGGAACTTCTGCGCCGACTCGATCGGCTGCCGGTAATAGCCCTGCGCCACCGCCGCCGAGCGCACTTCGATCGCGCCATGCTGGCCGCCGCGCGCGAACCTGCCATCGGTGCGGCGCACGCGCACGTCGACGCCGGGCCGGATGCGCCCCGCGCTGTTCAGCAAGGCCGGATCGGTGAGAAAGTCGGAAGGCGTCAGCACGCTCACGAGCCCCGCTTCGCTCGCGCCGTACATGTGCGTGAGCACCGGGCCGAGCCGCGCGATCGCGCGCTGCCGCAGGATCGCGGGCGCTGATCCGCCGATGTGCGCGATCGAGCGCAGCGACGACAGGTTGCGCCGGTCGACGTCCGGATGATCCATCGTTTCGAAGAGTTGCGGTTCGACGAGCAGCACGTCGGTGATGCGTTCGGCTTCGATCGTCGCGAGGGTGTCGGCCGGATCGTAGCGAGGCTTCAGCACGACGGTGCCGCCGCCCAGCAGCGTGTTGTCGACCAGCACTTGCGACAGATAAGCCAGCGCGCCATTGACGAGCTGACGACGATCGGCGGGACTCGGCGCGCTCACCATCGCGGACCAGGCCGCGAAGCTGCGGCGGCTCGCCTTGGGCGTGCCGGTCGAGCCGCCCGAGGAAACGATCATCGCGAGATCGTCGGGGCGGGCGCGGCTCTCGACCGGGAGATCGTGCTGCACGCGCGCGCGCAAGTCCAGACGCAGGCGCGCCGGGCCGGTGCCGACATAGGCCAGGCGCGCGCCAGTGTTCGGCGGCACCAGATGCTCCGTCTGCGCGAACGCGACGAGCAGGGTCGGCTGCATGCGGGTCACGAACGCCGCGCGATGCTCGGCGGAGGCGATCGCGGGCAGGAACATCGTTGCTGCGCCGAGCAGGTTGGTCGCGTAACGGATGGCCAGCGCGTCGGGGCAGTTCGGCGCGAACATCGCGACGAGCGCGCCGCGGGTGACGCCCAGGGACGCGAGCGCGCGGGCGTGACGGTAGATCGAAGCGCGTAGTGCGCCGCCTGTTACGTCCTGGTCGAGATAACGGAGGACGGCGCGATCGGCGTGCTTGTCGAGTTGGGCGAGCAAACTATCGACATAGGACCGAAAGGCCGCTCTTTCACAGGTCTTCATGACTGCATCCCCTCTTTAGTGAAGGATGCAGTGTGCTTGCGCAGAATGAGTTGGGAATGAGCGGCCGTGCGACGCTAGACAGTCTCCGTCGCAAGCACCTCCCCAATCGCCCCCGCCGTCACCCCGACATTACGATCATTCAACGCCGCGATACACATCCGTCCCGAGCGGATCAGATAAATGCCGTGCCGCTCACGCAATACATCGACCTGTGCCGCCGAAAGCCCCGTATACGTGAACATGCCGCGCTGCTCGAGATATCGCGCGAGCATCGCATCCGGCACGTTACCGCGCAGGCGCGCATGGATTTCTCCGCGCATGCGCGCGATGCGCGTGCACATCGACGCCAGTTCCTCTTCCCACAACTGCCGCAGCGCCGGCGTCGTGAGCACGCGCGTGACGATAGTCGCGCCGTGCGTCGGCGGATTGCTGTAGTTCGCGCGCACTGCGCTCGTCATCTGCCCGAGCACGCGCGCCGCCCATTCTGTCGACTCGCAAATCACCGACAACGCGCCGCAGCGCTCGCCGTACAGCGAAAAGTTCTTCGAGAACGAATTGGCGACGAATGCCGGCACGTTCTGACGCACCAGTTCGCGAATCGCGAACGCGTCCGCATCGAGGCCCGCGCCGAAGCCCTGATAAGCCATGTCGACGAACGGCAGCAGATCACGCCGCCTGATCACGTCGATCAGCTCCACCCATTGCGCATCGTTCAGATCGACGCCCGTCGGGTTGTGGCAGCACGCATGCAGCAGCACGACGCTTTTCGCGGGCAGATCGCGGATCGCCGAGAGCATCGCATCGAACTTCAGGCCGCCGGTCGCTTCGTCGTAGTACGGATACGTGCCGACCGTGAACCCCGCGCGCTCGAAGATGAAGCGATGGTTATCCCACGTCGGATCGCTGACCCAGACCTGCGAGCCGGGAAAATAGCGCTTGATGAAATCCGCGCCGACCTTGAGCGCGCCCGAGCCGCCAAGCGTCTGCACGGTCGCGATACGGCCTTCGGCGCGCGCGGCGGAGTCGTCGCCGAATACGAGCGACTGCACGGCATCGCGATACGCGGCGAGCCCCGCCATCGGCAGATACGGTTTCGCGGCGGGTTCAGCCAGCAAGCCGGTTTCGGCCTCGCGAACGGCGCGCATCACCGGCAAGCGGCCCGCGTCGTCGAAATAGATGCCGATGCTGAGATTGACCTTGTCTCTGCGCGGGTCCTTCGCGAAATCTTCGTTCAGCGAGAGGATCGGATCGCCGGGATAAGCTTCGATGTGTTCGAACATGACGGTCTCCTTCAGACGCGCGACAACGCGGCACTCGCGCGACGACGGTTTCGAATGGCATAACCCACGCCCAGCACCACGAGCCACACCGGAATCAGATAGACCGACATGCGCAGATCGGGAATCAGACACATCACCACCAGAATGCCGCCGAGGAACGCGAGACACAGATAGTTGGTGAGCGGATAACCGAGGCTCTTGAACACGGTCGTCTCACCGGCGCGCGCCTTTGCGCGGCGAAATTGCAGATGGATCAGGCTGATCATCGCCCAGTTGATGATCAGCGCCGACACCACCAGCCCCATCAGCAACTCGAACGCCTTGCCCGGCATCAGATAGTTGATCAGCACGCACGCGGCCGTCGCGATTGCGGAGACGCCGAGCGCGACGAGCGGAATGCCGCGCTTGTTGACCTTGAGCAGCGCGCGCGGCGCGTTGCCCTGCTGCGCGAGGCCGTACAGCATGCGGCTGTTGCAGTACACGCCGCTGTTATAGACCGAGAGCGCCGCCGTGAGCACCACCGCATTGAGCACGTGCGCGACGAAGTTGCTGTTCATTGCGTGGAAGATCAGCACGAACGGGCTGCCGCCAGTCACCACGTTCTGCCACGGATACAGCGACAGCAGCACGCCGAGCGCGCCCACGTAGAAAATCAGGATGCGATAGATCACCTGATTGGTCGCGCGCGGAATGGTGTGCGACGGATCATCCGCTTCGGCCGCCGTGATGCCCACGAGTTCCAGTCCGCCGAACGAGAACATGATGACGGCCATCGCCATCACGAGACCCGAGACGCCGTTCGGGAAGAAGCCGCCATGACGCCAGAGGTTCGACACGCTCGCTTCCGGCCCGGCATTGCCCGAGAAGAGCAGATAGCCGCCGAAGCCGATCATGCCGACGATCGCGACCACCTTGACGATCGCGAACCAGAACTCCAGTTCGCCATACGACTTCACGCTCGTCAGGTTGATCGCGTTGATCAGGCAGAAGCACACGAGCGCGGACACCCACGTCGGAATGCCCGGCCACCAGTATTGAACGTAGATGCCCACGGCTGAAAGCTCGGCCATCGACACGAGGATGTAGAGCACCCAGTAATTCCAGCCCGACAGGAAGCCCGCATATTGCCCGCAGTACTTGTCCGCGAAATGGCTGAACGAACCCGCGACGGGCTCGTCGACGACCATCTCGCCCAGTTGCCGCATGATGAAAAATGCAACGACGCCTGCGATCGCATACCCGAGCAGCACCGACGGCCCTGCGGATTTGATCGTCTGGGCGATGCCGAGAAACAGCCCGGTTCCGATCGCGCCGCCGAGCGCGATCAGCTGAATGTGACGGTTCTTCAGGCCGCGCTTGAGCGTGCCTTGTCCCTCATGTGCCACGTGTCTCTCTCCTTGTGTGCTGCGGTGGATTTCGGACGCTTCGAACATCGGGCGTCCCCGCTCGATTGAGGGGAATCAGTGTAAATTTGTTGCGGCACAATATGATTTCCTAAGATCCGCAGACAAACCCTAGTTTGCGCGTCTGGATTTCTTCATCGGTCACATCGGAGAAATAAAATTGCAGACTATCGAGATCGACCGTATCGACCTGCGTTTGCTCGGGATTCTGCAGTCCCGCGGACGCGTCTCCAATCTCGAACTGGCGGAGGCGATCAACCTGTCGCCTGCGCAGACCTTGCGGCGTCATCGGCGGCTGGAGGAAATGGGCGTGATCAAGGGCTACGAGACCCGGCTCGACGCGCAGGTGCTCGGCTTCGGCGTCGTCGCCTTCATTCAGGTGACCATGGAGCGCGGCCACGTGCGCGACCTCGCGAAGTTCAAGGGTGTCGTCGGCAAGCTCGCCGAGATTCAGGAATGCTTCGCCGTGACCGGCGATATCGATTACATGCTGAAGGTGATTACGCGCGATCTCAAAGGGCTGTCGGAGTTTCTGCTCGATACGCTGATGCGCATACCGGGCGTGAGCGGCGTGAAATCGAGCGTGTGTCTCGACGAACTCAAGTGCGTGAGCGCGGTGCCGCTGGACGCATAGCGCGCTCCGCGCTCGCTTCGGCGGTGCTCAGATTGCCATGCCGCCCGAAACTTCGATCCGTTGCGCATTGACCCAGCGATTGTCTTCCGACAACAACGACGCGATCATCGGTCCGATGTCATCGGGCAGGCCGGCGCGGCCGAGCGCGGTCATATCGGCGATGCGGCGGTTCAGCTCCGGATTGTCGCGCACCATGCCGCCGCTGAAGTCCGTCTGTATCGCGCCGGGCGCGACCACGTTGACGGCGATCCTGCGCGGCGCGAGTTCCTTCGCCATGTATTTCGTCAGCACTTCGACCGCGCCCTTCATCGAACCGTAAGGCGCGCTCTCCGGCACGATGATGCGCGTCAGACCCGAGGAAATATTCACGATGCGGCCGCCGTCGCGAATCAGCGGCAGCAGTTTCTGCGTGAGAAAGAACACGCCTTTGAAGTGAACCTCGTAGAGCGC
The DNA here is from genome assembly GCF_018408855.1 of Caballeronia sp. NK8. GTDB lineage: Bacteria > Pseudomonadota > Gammaproteobacteria > Burkholderiales > Burkholderiaceae > Caballeronia. The sequence goes on from NZ_AP024325.1 coordinate 1,299,568, forward strand.
ATCGAGCTCCGCTTCCGTCGTTTTCTCGATGCTGTTGTGATGCGACGTCCCCGCGTTGTTGACGAGGAAGTCGAAGCGGTCGGCGCCCCAGCCGGCGAGTGTCGCGCGCACGTCGTTTGCGAAGGCATCGAAGCCGCGCGTGTTGCCGGTATCGAGTTGCAGCGCCTTCGCGCGCCCGCCGGCTTCCACAATCAGCGCGGCGACCTTCGCGGCTTCTTGCTGGTTGCTGCGATAAGTGAAGATGCTGTCGACGCCTCGTTGCACGAGGCTAAGCACGGTGTTTCGGCCGAGTCCCCGGCTGCCGCCGGTGACGATCGCAATCTTTCTCGCGGACATGATTCACGCTCCTTCGCTCCTGTGATCAGCCGACAGGATAGCGAGCGAAACGCTGATCGATAATCCGCTTCAATCCGCACGGGTTGTGCGAAAAACCGAACGCTCAGGCGCGCTGAAGCACGCGCGACAGTACTTGCTCTTCGAGTTCGGCGAAGCCGGGCGAAGTGCGCGTGCGCGGCCTTTGCAAGCGCACCGCGGTATCGAGCGTGATACGCCCCGCATCGATCAGCACGACGCGATCGCCGAGCGATACCGCTTCCTGCACGTCGTGCGTGACGAGCAGCGCGGTGAACTTGTGCTCGCGCCACAGACGCTCGATCAAGCCCTGCATCTCGATGCGCGTCAGTGCATCGAGCGCGCCGAGCGGTTCATCGAGCAACAGCAGATCCGGCCGATGCACGAGCGCACGCGCGAGCGCCACGCGCTGCCGCTGTCCGCCCGACAGTCGCGATGGCCAGTCCTTCTCGCGCTCGGAGAGTCCCACTTCGGCGAGCGTCGCGCGAGCTTCGTCGCGCCGGCTGCGCGGCAGGCCGATCATCACGTTGTCGAGCACGCTCTTCCACGGCAACAGCCGCGCGTCCTGAAACATGATCCGCACCTGCAACTCGCTTGCCGTCGCTGGTGCGTTGCGTTGAAGGACACCGCCCGTCGGCTGATCGAGACCGGCGATGAGCCGCAGCAAGGTCGACTTGCCGCAGCCGCTGCGCCCGACGATCGACACGAAGCTACCGCGCTCGATGGAGAAGTCGAGCCGGGCCAAAACCGTGCGCTCGCCGAAGCGCTTCTCCACGCCGCGCAGCGATACGGCGAGATCGCGCCCCGCGTGCGGCGGGCGTGCATGCGTTTGTGGTTCGACGCGCCTGAACGCGGGCGCCAGCGTGTCGATATCGGTCAGATTCATGATTGCGCCTTCGTTTGATACGCGGGATGCCAGCGCAGGGTCGCGCGTTCGATCGAGCGGGCGACGGTGTCGGCCAGTTTGCCGAGCAGCGCGTAAAGCAGGATGCCGACCACCACGACATCGGTTTGCAGGAACTCGCGCGCGTTCATCGTCATATAGCCGATGCCCGATTGCGCGGAGATCGTCTCGGCCACGATCAGCATCACCCACATCAGGCCGAACGCGAAGCGCACGCCGACGAGAATCGACGGCAACGCCCCCGGCAAGATCACATGCCGATACAGCGCGAAGCCCGACAAGCCATAACTCTTCGCCATCTCGATCAGATCGCGGTCGACCGAGCGAATGCCGTGATACGTGTTGACGTAGACGGGAAAGAACACGCCCAGCGCAACCAGCACGAGTTTCGCTTCCTCGCCGATGCCGAACCACAGGATCAGGAGCGGAATCATCGCGAGCGCGGGGATGTTGCGGATCATCTGCACGGTCGAGTCGAGCGCGATTTCGGCGGGCTTGAAGAGGCCGGTCGCGAGACCGAGCACGAAGCCGATGCCGCCGCCCATCGCGAAGCCCGCGAGTGCGCGCCCGGCGCTCACTTTCACGTTGGCCCACAGATCGCCGGACTCGATCAGCGCCCACGCGGCTTTCACGACCGCGAGCGGTTCGGGCAGCACGCGCGATGACAGTCCACCGGTGCGCGCGGCGCTTTCCCATGCAATCAGGATCAGCACCGGCACGAGCCACGGTAACGCGCGGCGAGCGATGGAGTTCAGCGTCATGATGCCGACACCCTCGGCAATTCCGCCGTGCCGATGACTTCACCGAACGGTCCCGACAACGGCCCGCTGATCTGCTCGCGCTGGCGACGCGGCAGCAGCGGAAACACCAGTTCCGCGAAGCGATACGACTCTTCCAGATGCGGATAACCCGACAGGATGAATGTCTCGATGCCCAGTTCCGCATACTGCTTCATCAGGCCGGCGACCTGTTCCGGATTGCCGACGAGCGCCGTGCCCGCGCCACCGCGCACGAGCCCCACACCCGCCCACAGATGCGGATACACCTCCAGCTTGTCGCGCTGGCCGCCGTGCAGCGCGGCCATGCGGCGCTGCCCTTCCGAGTCCATCTTCGCGAACGAGGCCTGGGCGCGGCGAATGGTTTCATCGTCGAGCTTGCTGATGAGCTTGTCGGCGTCCGCCCACGCTTCCTGTTCGGTCTCGCGCACGATCACATGCAGACGAATGCCGAATTTGATCGAGCGGCCTGCGTCGGCGGCGCGGCGGCGGATGTCGGCCAGTTTCCTTGCCACGTCCTCGGGCGGCTCGCCCCAGGTGAGATATGTGTCGATGTGCTTCGCCGCGATTTCGTGCGCCGCCGGCGACGAACCGCCGAACCAAAGCGGCGGATGCTGCTTTTGCACGGGTGGATACAGCACCTTGCCGCCCTGCGATCGCAGATGCTTGCCGTCGAAATCGAAGGCGCCGTTGTCGTGCGACTGTTCGAGCAGGCCGCGCCAGATCGTGAGGAATTCGTCGGTGATTTCGTAGCGCGTGTCGTGGTCGTGGAACACGCCATCGCCGGCGAGTTCGGACGGATCACCGCCGGTCACGACATTGATAAGCAGACGCCCGTTCGAGAGCCGGTCGAACGTCGATGCCATGCGCGCCGACAGTCCCGGCGAACTCAGGCCCGGACGGATCGCGACGAGAAACTTCAGACGCTTCGTCGCGGGAATGAGGCTGGAGGCGACCACCCACGCGTCCTCGCAGGAACGGCCGGTGGGCAGCAGCACGCCTTCATAGCCGAGTGTATCGGCGGCCACTGCGATCTGGCGGAAGTAGTCGTAATTCGCGGCTCGCGCGCCTTGCGATGTGCCGAGATAGCGGCTGTCGCCGTGCGTGGGGATGAACCAGAAAACATTCATTGCGGAATCTGCCTTGTCGAAGGCATCGTCGCCGATGCCGATACTGGCGATGTTAGCAATGCGCGCCTGGTGGGCTAAACGAGGAATCGTGATATCGATAGCAGGATTCGCGCCGATGCCAAGTGCTTTTCTTGTGATGCTTTTCAGGCATATCGATAGCGTCCGATATTATTTGGCGCGCACGCGCCGCGCCCCTAGCATCACGCTTCTCTCAATCAGCATGCGTGCGCATCATGAATATCAAGCATCCCTTCAAAGCTACTGTGTTGTCGATCCTCTTCGCGTGGGGCGTCGTGAGCGCGCAGCCGTCGCTCGCGGCGAATCAGACCGTTCGAGTGGGCATCATGTCCGGCGAGGACGAGGACGTGTGGCGTGCCGTGGCCGCCAATGCGGCGAAGCACGGCATCACGGTGAAAGTCACGACCTTCTCCGATTACACGCAGCCGAACGAAGCGCTCGCGCAACACGACCTCGACGCCAACTCGTTCCAGCACAAGCCTTATCTCGATGCGCAGATCCAGGCGCGTCACTATGACATCGTGCCTGTCGGCTTCACCTACGTGCAGCCGATCGGCCTTTACTCGCGCAAGTGGAAATCGGTGGATGCGCTGCCGCAGAACGCGGCCATCGGCGTGCCGAACGATCCGAGCAACGAAGGCCGCGCGCTGCTGCTGTTGCAGGCCATCGGTGTGATCAAGCTGCGCGAGAACGCGGGCCTCCTGCCCACCGCGCGCGATATCGCGAGCAACCCGAGGCACGTGCAGATCAAGGAACTCGATGCGGGCATCGTCGGCCGCGCGATCGGCGATCTCGATGCTGCCGTCGTCAACACCGACTGGGCGATCAAGGCCGGCATCAAGATTCCGCAGGAGCGCATCGCGCAGGAGAAGGTGACGAACAATCCGTATCGCAACTTCATCGCGGTCAATGCGAAGGATGCGCAGGCGCCGTGGGTCAAGGCGCTGGTGGAGAGTTATCAGCAGGCCAATGTGGCGACGTCGATTCTGAGCGTCTATCACGGCGCGACGCTGCCCGCTTGGGATGGCGCGCCGCAGAAGTGAAGGAAAAAGCAACGTGATTCGAAACGGCCGCTCAATCGGGTCCGTGCGCCTTCCCCTGTCTAACGCCTCCATTTCACTGAATCAGTGTTTCGTTGGTTTCCCTTGCATACCCGGCGGCAGCGCGCAGCGCTGTGCCGGAGCTCTTTCGTGCTGAACCAGCGCGCTAAGACAACTAGCGTGTCAGACCGTGCGCGGTCCAAGCCCGAGACGGCCTACGAGGGCACTCGCTACAGAGTCCACGAACAACGAGAAGAACACCCAAATTGCGTGTGACCGCGGGCGTCTCGAGCTGCTTTCTTTGGTTACTTTCTTTCAGCAGCAAAGAAAGTGACTGCCGCCCCGCACAGGGGCAGTGCTAATAGACCGACACGAATTCAGGATTTCCGATAAGCCTGTTGGCATCTCGCGGGACGCAGCCGCTTCATCGTCGAGACCTTCGAGGCGGTGCGCGAAGTGTGGCCGAAGAATCTGCCGTTGACGGCACGCTTCGGTGTCGTCGAATACGATGGCCGCGATGACGTCACGCTGAACGAATCGATCGAACTGACGAGGACGCTGCGGCGCAAAGGCCTCGATCTGATGAGCGTGAGCGTCGGCTTCGTTACGCCGTGGCTGAATGATGTCTTGAAACGAAAAACGCGCAACGTGATGGTTGCGCGCTTTTGACTACGCGGGCTTACAAGGCTCCATGCCGTTCCGCACTTTCGCGCTGTCGGCATCAGAAGAAGCGATGAACGCAAGAAACTCACGGGCAAGCTGCGGTGCGCGTGCGTTCGTACATAACGCGGCTTCGAACACCGTCAGCGTCTGAATCCCGGGCGGCAACATGCCGATCACGTCGATGCCTTCGACGCCGATCATCTCGCTCACCTGCTGAAAGCCCAGTTCGACTTCGCCACGCGCGATGAGCGTGCCCACCGCAACGCCCGGCGGCGCCTGCACGATGCGCGATGCGATGCGCTCAGCAATGCCCCAACGCTCGAACAAACGCGTCAGATAGACGCCGCTCGGCCCCGTCGAATAGCCGATGCTGCGTGCAGCGAGCACCGCCTCGCGCACGGCGGCTTCATCGTCGATGGAAGGACGCGCCGCGCCCGACGCCACCGCGATCGCCACGCCCGAACGCGCGACTTTCACGCGGCTGGCCGCATCGACGCGCGCCGACCCCGCGAGCCGATCGATCGCGTCCGACGCAAGCACGACGATATCGAACGTCTCGCCTTCATCGACGCGCCTGAACGCCGCGACACCGCCCACCGATTCGATCGCCACGCGCTGTCCCGCCTTCGCCTCATAAGCCGAAGCAAGCTCGTTCAACACCTGGCGCGTCGCCATCGAAGAGATGCCTGTGATGCTCATGAGCGTCAGTCGATGTAGCGCAAGCCCGCCTTTTCCAGCGGTTCGCGCATCTTGTACATATCGAGGCCGAGCACGCCGCTCGCGAGTTTCGCGCGCTTCTCTTCTTCGAGCGCCTCGCGTGCGATGGCCTTGTCGAGCACCTGTTGTGCCGAGACGGAAGGCACGACGACAACGCCATCGTCATCCGCGACGATCACATCGCCGGGCGTCACCAGCGCGCCCGCGCACACGACAGGAATGTTCACCGAACCGAGCGTCGCCTTCACCGTGCCTTTTGCGGAGATCGCACGGCTCCAGACGGGGAAGTTCATCTCCGTCAGCACGCGCACGTCGCGCACGCCGCCATCGATGATGAGCGCACGCGCGCCGCGCGCCTTGAAGCTCGTCGCGAGCAGGTCGCCGAAGAAACCGTCGGTGTTGTCGGTCGTGCAGGCGGCCACGACGATGTCGCCCGGACGAATCTGCTCAGCCGCGACGTGCATCATCCAGTTGTCGCCCGGCTGCAGCAACACGGTCACCGCCGTGCCGCTCGCCTGCGCGCCCGTGTAGATCGGCCGCATGTAGGTCTTCATCAGACCGACACGGCCCATCGCCTCGTGCACCGTCGCCGAGCCGAGCGCGCCGAGTTTTTCGGCTGCGTCCGCGTTCGCACGATCGATGTTCCGATACACCACTCCCAGTTCATACATGATCAACGTCCCTTCGCTTTGAGCGCCGCATCCAGGCGCGGATACACCCGGCGCGCGTTGCCTTCGTAAATCTTGTAGCGCGCTTCCGGTTCGATTTGCGCCGCCTCGACATAGCGCTTCGTGTCGTCGAAATAGTGCCCCGTTTCAGGATCGATGCCGCGTACCGCGCCGATCATCTCGCTCGCGAACAGAATGTTGTCGACGGGAATCACGCGCGTCAGCAAGTCGATGCCCGGCTGGTGATAGACGCATGTATCGAAGAACACGTTGTCGAGCAAATGATCCTTCAGCAAGGGCTTTTTCAGCTCCTGCGCGAGTCCGCGGAAGCGTCCCCAGTGATACGGCACCGCGCCGCCGCCGTGCGGAATCACGAACTTGAGCGTCGGAAAATCGCGGAACAGATCGGACGTGAGGCACTGCATGAACGCGGTCGTGTCGGCGTTCAGATAGTGCGCGCCCGTCGTATGAAAACACGCGTTGCAGCTCGTGCTCACGTGGATCATCGCGGGGATGTCGTATTCCACCATCTTCTCGTAGACCGGATACCACGAGCGGTCCGAGAGCGGCGGGCTCGTCCAGTGCCCGCCCGACGGGTCCGGGTTCAGGTTGATCGCGACATTGCCGTACTGCTCGACGCACTTCACGAGTTCGGGAATGCACGTCGAGACATCGACGCCCGGACTCTGCGGCAGCATCGCCGCCGGCACGAAGCTGTCGGGGAAAAGCTCGCTCACGCGATAGCACAGCTCGTTGCAGATCGCCGCCCACGTGCTCGACACTTCGAAGTCGCCGATGTGATGCGCCATGAAGCTCGCGCGCGGGCTGAACACGGTGAGATCGAGGCCGCGTTCGCGCATCAGTCGAAGCTGATTCGTTTCGATCGATTCGCGCAGTTCATCGTCGCTGATACGCAGTTCCGATGCGGCCGGCATCTCCGAAGGATTCGTGATGCCTGCGATCTGCCGGTTGCGCCACGCTTCGAGCGCCTTGGGGGCGGTCGTGTAGTGGCCGTGTATGTCGATGATCATGCCTTGCTCCAGGTACTCGTTAATGTGCTGCCGTCGTCTGTGCGTGCGCTTCATCGACACGCGTGCGCTGCGCCACGAGAATCGCGAGGGCCGCGAGCGTCGCGGGCACGGCGAGCATCGCGAGGATCGCGCCGAACTCCCAGCCGAGACCGAGCAGCGCGCCGCCGAAGGCGGAACCGAAGATGCTGCCGAAGCGGCCCATGCCGAGCATCCAGCTCACGCCGGTGGCACGCGCGACGGTCGGATAACGTCCCGGCGCGAAGGCGTTGAGGCCGGTTTGCGCGCCGCTCATGCAGAAGCCCGCCGCGAACACGAGCACCGCAAGCGACGACGACAACGCGCCGATCCACGCCAGCCCGAGCACGCACACCGCGCCGCCGAGATATGCCGCGCTGATGACGGGCGCCGGGCGCGCACGGTCCATGATCCAGCCGACGATGATCGCACCGATCGTGCCGCCGATCTGGAACATCGCGGTGATGTTCGCCGCTGCGGAGACCGTGAGGCCCGCGTCTTTCATGAGCGTCGGCAGCCAGCCGGTCAGCAGATAGATCACGAGCAGGCCCATGAAATACGTGACCCACAGCGCACCCGTCATCAGGCCGTAGCCCTGCGAGAACAGCACGCCGATAGGCCTTTTCGTCGGCAGCGGCGGTTCGTTCGACACGAAAGTTTCGCTGCCGTCGAAGCGCGCACCGCACACGCGGCCGAGCACCTTGCCGATACGCGCGGAGGTCGCGCCGCGCACCGCGAGCAGACGCGCCGATTCGGGCAGGAGCCACATCTGCAGCGGAATCAGCGCGAGCGGCAACGCGCCGCCGAAGATCAGCACCGCGCGCCAGCCGTGCACCGGGATCAGCCAGCCCGCGACGAAGCCGATCAGCGCCGAGCCGAGGTTGAAGCCCGTGAACATGATCGTGATGAGCAGCGCGCGCTTGCGTTGCGGCGCGTACTCGGAGAGCAGCGTCGTCGTGTTGGGCATCGCGGCGCCGAGGCCGATGCCGGTCAGCAGGCGCAACACCGCCATGCTCGCGGGCGATGTCGTGAAAGCGGTCCCGATCGTGAACACGCCGAAGAGGAACACGGACGTAATCAGGACCCACCTGCGTCCGATGCGATCCGATGCCGGCCCGGCCGACAATGCGCCGATCACGAGACCGATGGGTGCCGCGCTCATCACGAGACCGAACGCGGGGCGCGAGATATGCCAGTCCGCGATGATCGAAGGCGCAACGAAGCCCATGATGGCCACGTCCATGCCGTCCGCCATCACGACGAGGAAGCACAGCGCGACGAGCAGCCACTGGTAGGCGGAAATGGGGCGTTCGTCGATGAAGCCCTTGATGTCGATGGTTTTACGGATATCCATGTTTGTCTCCTGTCTCCTCTTTTATTCAGTTCTTCGCCTTGTCCCAGTCGAGCTTGCCGGCGCCCTTGCCTGCCACCGAATACAGTGCGCCGGGAGCGTTGCGTGTCTTCTGGAATTCTTCGAGCGTTTCGCCACGCATCGCCGCATAGATGTGCAGGTTGGATACGCCCGTTACCGCGCCGAGCTTTTCGAGCATGAAGAAGATCACGCCGTAGTGAAGCAGGCCGCGCCAGTTGCGGCGACGGATGAGATCGCGCTCCTGTTCGCTGAGACCCGCCGCTTCGAGGCTCGCTTCTTCGTCCTGTTTGAATGCCTCGCGATGCGCGGGCTCGACCATGCGATGCAGATAATCGTTGATGCGATATGCGCGCACCGCCGTCTCGATCGAGAACGGATAGGTGCCGTCGAGGTTCTCGACATCGGTCAGTTGCACGGCCATCTTCTGACGATGACGCTCGATGATCGCCGGGTTCGTCTCGCTGTCCTCGCCTTCGTAGATCGCGGTCGCGATGCCGGCCATCGACGGCAGGTAGTAGCTGCGATGCTTGCACACGACATTCGACGACAGCGCGCCGCGCATCGTCAGCCACATGATCACTTCGGCGCCTTCGTAGCCGCCGAGCGCCGCGAATTCCGCGAGCGTCATGTCAGCGAGTTGCTCGGGATCGCGCTCGAAGAGATCGAGGAAGCGCGCATCCCATTCCGTGTTGTTGAAGCCCGAACGCTCGCCGTGCACCTGATGCGAGAGACCGCCTGTGGCGAGAATCGCGACCTTGATGTCTTCCGGATAACTTTCGATCGCGCGGCGCAGCGCCTGGCCGAGCTTGTAGAAACGGCGCGCGCTCGGCACGGGCAATTGCAGCACGCCCATTTGCAGCGGCACGAGCTTGACGGGCCATTCGGGCTTGTGCGGACACAGCATCGAAAGCGGCGAGAAGCAGCCGTGGTCGAGCGCCTTGTTCTGGAAGAACGACATGTCGAATTCGTCGGACATCAGCGATGTGCCGATGTGCGCGGCGAGCGCCGGATGACCTTTGATCGGCGGCAGATCGCGCGCGCCGCCGCCTTCGTCCGCGACGCGCCATTCCGGGCCGACGCCGAGTGCGAACGCGGAATAGTGATCGAAAAAGAACGACGTGACGTGGTCGTTGTAGATCGTGACGATGACATCGGGCTGCTTTTCCGCGAGCCAGTTCGCGAGCGGCGCGAAATTCTCGAAGATCGGCGCCCAGACGGGATCGTCGCGTTTGTTCTTGTCGAACGCGAAACCGATGGTCGGGGTGTGCGAGGCGGCGATGCCTCCGATGATCCGTGCCATGTGCGCTACTCCTTCAGAATGCGTGGCCGAGCGGGCTTGCTTTAGGGAAACTGAAGCCGAAGGGTAGCGAGGAAGGAGGTGGCGCGGGTATTACGCGTAAACCAGTACTTTGCCGGTGTGGATGGGGTTCGGAGGGGATGGGAGGCCGCTGGGCGCGGCGGGCGGGGAAGTTCTGCAGCACCGCGTTGCCGATGCGCCGATAAACAAAACTGATGGCGGGTGAAGCAGGACGCAAGCGGCGTGAGTTTGGGGAGCGGCCGCGCCCTGTGAGAGGATGCGCGGATCGCTATCCTTTCGTGGAGTGGATCCGATGCTTGCAGATATTTATCGAGGATACATCGCGTGTCTGAACGCGCAGGATTGGGGGAATCTCGGCACGTTCGTTCATGATGCGCTGCATTACAACGGGCGGCCGCTGACGCTCGACGATTATCACGAAATGCTGAAGAAGGATTTTCGCGAGATTCCGGATCTCTTCTTCGATATTGAACTGTTGATTGCGGAGCCGCCGCGCATCGCCTGCCGATTGCGCTTCGAATGCGCGCCGAAAGGCGTTTTCATGGGCTTGCCTGTGAATGGAAAACGAGTGCTTTTTTGGGAGAATGTTTTCTATAAATTCCGCGAAGGAAAAATCGACAACGTCTGGTCGGTGATCGATAAGGCCGCGATCGAGGCGCAGATTTAAGTGCGCGTTTTTTCGATGCTTGAACTCAACTGGAATTTCGTATTAGGTGCCAGCAGGCATCGAGCCAGGTTTTACCTTTTACCAAAAGCCATACATTGAAAGACTCGTGCGCGATACCTTATGCCTGTTATCGTTACGCGATTCGAATAATGGCTAAGCGACAAAAAATTCGTAAAGAAGCGAGGGCATGACATGCCGATTTGCTGCTTCTTTACACTCAATGGAAAGACTATATCCACCTTGCATTGCTCGGGGTATGGCACGGTCGGAGCGTTCTCAGGCCACGGGCACGGCCGCGAAAATCCAGTTGAGGTCGCAACACCAAACGTCGGGCCGATTCCGCCGGGCACGTATTACATCGTTGACCGGCAGTCGGGGGGTGTAATGGGGTGGGCTTATGACGCCGCAGGAGAATACTTCGGGCTGACTACGGACCGCAGTAAGTGGTTCGCACTGTGGCATCCCGAAACCGGCGACACAACCATGGTTCAGGGTGTGAGGCGTGGCCAGTTTCGTCTGCACGCGGAGGGTCCATCGGCGCTCAGCGAGGGATGCATCGCGGTAGTAAATCCCGCGGAATTTGAGCTTCTTCAACGGCACATTCGGAAGTACCGACCGCTCATTGCGGTCCCGCGTTCGACGCTCATGGCCTACGGCACGGTCGAGGTTCGATGAAACAGAAGCTACTGATCGCGGCTCGCCTGATCACGTTCCTGCTCGTCGTGCACTATGCGGGCGCGCGCCTCGCCAATTTTCTCGTCTGTAGGTACATGACGGAGATGCCTGAATGGATGCATCAGACGATCCGCGTCGTGCTCGATAACACGGGTAACGCAGATATCCGCGAACCCGACGATCTCAGTGTGATCGCGCTTTTGTCGACGCTTGTCGCATGCTGGATCGCGGTCGCGATAGCGTTGATCGTGTTCTATAAAATCTCCCGGCAACTCGTCCACCGTTATGCCCGGGCGCTTCGATAAAAAGCTTCAACGCTCTTGACCTACGGCACGCTGGAACTCTGTTGAAACATAAGCTGCTGATCGCGGCACGCGTCGTCGCACTGTCGCTGATCATATTCCTCGGGGGCGTGCATCTTGCACGATTTCTTGCTTACGGCGTTTTCTACCAGATGCCGTTATGGATGTACGACACAATGCGTTTCGTGCTCGACCACACAGGCAATGCTGATTTTCGCGATCCCGACGATATAAGCATGTTGTCGATGCTGTTCTCGCTCATCGCTTGCTGGATCATGACGGGGATTGTCATAGTCACGCTTTACAAGTTTGTGGTCAGACTCATTGATCGCCGTCACAACTCGCGCGTCGCGAAGCGTTGACAGGAATCCTGGATCGCGACTTTCGACATCGTCACGAACCACTCGAAAAAAACCTCCCCACAATCTCATCCCGCAACTGTGTAACCTTCACGTCCCCCACCTTCCGCGGCCTCGCCAATCCCACCTCGATCACATCCCCGATCCGCCCCGGCCGCGCCTCCATCACGACAACGCGATCCGAAAGCAGCACTGCTTCCTCGACATCATGCGTGACGAGCACCATCGTGATCCGCTCGCGCTCCCAGATCCGCTGCAATTCGAGCTGCAAGCGACTGCGCGTCAACGCATCGAGTGCACCGAACGGCTCATCGAGCAGCAGCAACCGAGGCCGGTTCACAAGCCCGCGCGCAATCGCGACGCGTTGCGCCATCCCGCCCGACAACTGATGCGGATAATGCCGCTCATATCCCTCCAAGCCGACGAGCGCGACATGCTCCGCCACCGCACGCGCTTTCTCCGCCTTCGAGAGCGGCGCATTGCGCAATGCGACGGCCACGTTCTGTTCGACATCGAGCCACGGAAACAGCCGATGATCCTGAAACACGATCCCGCGCGACAGGTCCGTCGTCACAATGCGTTCGCCATCGAAGCCGATCTCGCCTTCATGATCGCCATCGAGTCCCGCGATCAGCCGCAGCAACGTCGACTTGCCGCAACCGCTCGCCCCGACGATACTCACGAACTCGCCGCTCGCGATCGACAGGTCGATGCGATCCAGCACCGCCGGCGCCGCATCGTCGTTGAAGCGCTTGCTCACGTGCCGCAGCGTCAGGCCGCTGCCCTGCTCGATTACCGTCGTCATTGTCTGGATTCTCCTCAAGCCGCGTGCGCTGCACCGAACCAGCGCCGCTGCACGCAGCGCGCGAAAGCATTCAACGCCCACCCCGTCAAACCGACCACGATCACGCCGAACACGACGAGATCCATGCGAAACTGCTCGCTGCCATCGACGAGCGTATTGCCGATCCCGCTGCCCGCGACCAGCAGATACTCCGCGCCCAAAGTCGCAAGCCACGAATAAATGAGCGCGAGATAAACGCCCGTGAAAATCGACGGCAACGCGGCGGGCAGCACGACATGCGCCAGCGTCTGCAACCTGCCATAGCGATACGCGCGCGCCACATCGAGCCAGTTCGCGGGCACCGCGCGAATGCCATCGCTCGTATGCATGACCACGGGCACGAGCGCGGCGAGCGACAGGAACACGACCTTCGCGACATCGCCCAGGCCAAACCATACGGAAATCAGCGGAATCCACGCGAACAGCGACACTTGCTTGAAGGTGTTGAAGCTCGGCGCGATCGCGCGATTCGCCAGCTTCGAGATGCCGAGCAATGCGCCGAGCGCGAGGCCGAGCGTCGTGCCGATCGCAAAGCCCGTCAACTCGCGCGCGAGCGATGCGGACAGCGCACGTACGAGCGCACCGCTTCGCACCTGAGCCACGGCGGTATCCCAGACCTGCGCGGGCGACACCATCACGCCGTGCCCCACTTGCGCGCCGCGCGACACGAACCACCACACCGCCAGCGCGCCCAGCGGCAGCACGAGACCGCGCCACGATCCCTTGACGGCGCCCGCTTCCAGATCCAGTGTCGACATGCGTTCTCCTCAGTTGGCCCGGCCGCGCTGCAGCTTGCGCTCGAACGCGTTGAGCAGGCGATCGGCCGCATAGCCGATTGCGCCGACGATCAGCACCGAAGCCAGCACGAGATCGAGCTGAAAGAGCTGACGGCCATACACGATCAGATATCCGAGCCCTTCCGACGAAGCGACCAGTTCCACGACAACGAGCGTGAGCCAGGCCTTCGTGAACGCGAGCCTCACGCCCGTGCCGATGACGGGAATCGCCGCTGGCAAGGTCACGCGCGTGACGACCTGCCAGCGCGTATAGCGATACACCGACGCCACTTCCTGCAACGCGCGCGGCGATCCACGAAAGCCCTGCAGCGTGGACAGCGTGACCGGAACGAGCGCGGCATGCCCGATCAGCAGATACTTCAGCGGCTCGCCGATGCCGACGACGATCATCAGAAACGGCAGCCAGCCGAGCACGGGCACCTGCACGATCGCGTTGAAGCTCGGCAGCACGTATGCCTCCAGCGTGCGGGACAAGCCAAGCAGACCGCCCAGCAGGATGCCGAGCAGCACGCCGCCGCCGAACCCGACCGCGGCGCGCGTCATGCTGGCGGACATATGCAGCCATAACTCGCCGCTCTTCACGAGTGCGCCGAGCGTTTCGAACACGAGCGCGGGCGGCGGCAGCACTTGCGCGGAAATCCATCCGTAATGCGAACCGAGTATCCAAAGCAGCCCACAAAGGATAGGCACGATCCACGGCAGCGCGGTCCAGCCGACCGTGCGCCATGCTTCACTCGACAACGGCCCGCGCGCACGAGTCGCGGGCAGGAATACGCGCGTCAGGGCGTTGGCCATCTATCGATTCTCCGCGACGCGTTGAACGATCGGCTTGCCGGATGCATCGAAGCGCGGCCAGTACGCTTCGAGGCTGAGCGACTTCAACGCCTGCTCCAGATACTTCGGCTCGAACCATCCGTTCACGCTCACAGGCTGACGGATCAGATTCAAGCGCAGCGCATCATCGGCGACGGACTGATAGCGCGCGACGATGAACGGATCGATGAGCGGCGAATTGCGATCCTTCAACGGCTGATTCGCGTATTCGGACGCCCACGATTCGGTCGGAATGCCGGCCTTCGACCACAGCGCGAAAAGCGCATTGCGGTTCGCTTCATCGGATGACCATTGCGCCGCCTGAACGACAGCGGTCACCACCGTCTGCACGGTATCGGGATGCGCGCGCTCGAAGTCATCGAGCACGAGCAAATGCGCCTGACGCGTGAGTTGCAAGCCGCCGTCGCGCGATGCGTACACGATCTTCGCCAGGCCCTGACGTTGCAGCTTGAAGAGCGAGTAATCGAGGAACACGGCATCGACGCCCTTCGATGCGAGCGCGGCCTGCGCCGCGGCGGTATCGAGGTTGATCACGCGCAGATCGCGTTCGGTGAGGCCGTTTTCCTTCAGCACGTTATCGGCGACGAGTTGCAGATTCGTCCCACGAAAGAGACCCACGCGCTTTCCCTTCAGATCCTTGACGCTCTTGATATCGGAGTCGGGCGGCACCGCGAGATAGACGCCCGCGCGCACGTTCGACGCCAGCAGCAGACGCGTCTTCAGTCCGTTCGCGCGGCCGATCACGGAAGGCAGATCGCCCTGATACGCGAAATCGATCTGCTTGTTCGCGAGCGCCTCGTTCACCGCCGGCCCCGCGCCCTTGAAAAAGATCCATTCGACTTTCACGTGCGCGGGCTGCAATGCATCCTCGACGCGATGCTGCAACTGCGCGGTCGCGGCAGGCGACCCGCCGAACGTGGGCGGATCGCCGCTGCCCTGCTGCGCCACGCCGATACGCACCACGGCCGGATCGGCGGCATGCGCGGGACCGATGAGCGCCGCGAACAACGTCGCCGCGCCGATGAGGAGCCTGAATCGTAGTGTCATCGCGTTTCCTGCCTGACGATGCGGCTCCTGCGTCCATCGATACCCACGGGCACATCGCCGTGCACCGTCGCGCGGCGCACGACGCGATGCGCGTCGCCGTAATCGGCCACCGCGTAATGCTGCGTCGCGCGGTTGTCCCAGATCGCCACGTCGCCTTGCGTCCAGCGCCAGCGCACGGTGTTCTCCAGGCGCGTGACGTGGTCGTGGAAGAGTTCGATCAGACGGTCCGAGTCGCGCTGCGACAGGCCGATGAAACGCTGCACGAAGTGGCCGAGGACCAGCGTGCGTTCGCCCGTCTCCGGATGCACGCGCACGACCGGATGCTCCGTTTCATACAGCGTCGAAGTGAACTGCTTGCGATATTCGCGCTCGGATTCCGAATCGGGCGCGTTGCGCGTCGCGGCGTAGTCGTAGGCGTTCGAATGCAGCGCCCACAGCTTGTCGGCGAGTTCGCGCAGGGCGTCCGGCAGGTTCGCGTAGGCGGCGGCCGTGTTGGCCCATACGGTGTCGCCGCCCGCTGGCGGAATCACCACGCCGCGCAGAATCGAAATCTTCGGGTAGGCATCGACGAAGGTGACATCGGTATGCCATGAGTTCGCGCGCGTGCCGTGCTTCGAATCGAGTTCGAGCAGGCGGCTGCTGCCCGCAAGCGAAGGCACGGTCGGATGCGCGACGGTCTCGCCGAAGCGCGCGGCGAACGCTTCCTGCGCAGCGTCGTCGAGATGCGACTGGCCGCGAAAGAACAGCACTTTGTGATCGAGCAGCGCCTGGTTGAGCGCGGCGATGGCGTTGTCGTCGAGATCGGCGGAAAGCGTCACGCCGCGTACTTCCGCGCCGATGCGCCCGCCTATCGCGCGCACCTGAAACGGTTCATTCGACGCAGCGGGAGCGAGCGTGGACCCGGCGGCGAGCGTGGGGATATCGGCCATCGAAAAACTCCGTTGGTTATGCGTTTGTCGGATGCAGGCCGCATGGAATGCGACGGAAACATTGAAGCATCGACAGGACGTTCGACCAACGAAGTGTTTCGACTAAGCTTTACATCGATCAGCGCGATGCATATTGCTGCAGGCCCGCGATACTTTCCCGGAGTTCCGCTTGCAGGCGCGTCATCAGCTCGGCTGCGGGCAACTCGCGCACGAGCGCGGCGGCCTGTCCCGCCCATTGCGCGCCGTAACCGAATTCGCCTTTCGCCTTGGCCGCCGCATGCAGCGACTTGCCTGCATCGTAGGTGACGGGATACGCGGGAATCGCAGGTGCTTCGGCGCCGCGCCCCAGTTCGGTGAACTTGTTGACGAGGCCGCGCGCACGGCGCCCGGAGATGGCGGCCGTGAAGGTCGTGCGGTTCGCCGCATCGCTCAGGATTGCGCGACGATACCCTTCATCGATCGATGTCTCCGTGCAGGGCACGAACGCGGTGCCGAGTTGCGCCGCCTGCGCGCCCAAAGCGAGCGCAGCCGCGATGCCCGCGCCATCCATGATGCCGCCTGCCGCGATCACGGGCACATCGAACCTGCTGGCGAGAAGTCGCGTGAGCGCGAAGACGCCGAGGTTGTCGTCGTCGGCTTGCGGATCGAAGTTGCCGCGATGCCCGCCCGCTTCGATGCCCTGCGCGACGATCGCATCCACGCCCGCCGCCACGAGCTGTTCGGCCTCGCGCAGATTGGTTGCGGAGGCGATCAGTTTGATGCCCGCGCCGCGCAACGCATCGATATATTCCTTCGACGGCAGGCCGAAATGAAAGCTCACGATAGCCGGCTTTTCTTCGACGAACACCTCCAGCATCGCTTCATCGACGACGAAGCTCGTATAGATCTCGCTCAGCGTCGAAGGCGGCGTCGCGTCGTATCGCGCGAACACGGGCGCGAGCCACTCGGTCCATGCTCTTTCGACGGCGGCATCGGCCGTGGCCGGCGCATGACAGAAGACGTTGATGTTGAACGGCTTGCCGGTGAGTTCGCGCGTTTCACGGATCACCTTGCGTGCGCCTTGCGCGTTCATCGCGCCGACGCCGAGCGAGCCGAGGCCGCCCGCATTCGATACGGCCGCCGCGAGCGCGGGCGTGCTTACGCCGGCCATCGGCGCCTGAATGATCGGCGTGTCGATGCCGAGCAGCGATGTCAATGCGTTCTTGCTCATGGATATGCGTCCTCCAGACTTTGCATGATTCAGCGCGTGACGAGCTTCTCGACGATGAAGTCCACGAAAGCCCGCACGCGCGACGACAGATGCCTGCCATGCGGATACAGCAGAATGAACGGCCTGCTGCATCCACCAAATTCGCGCAGCACTTCGGTGAGCGTGCCCGCGCGCAAATCGTCCTCTACGGTGAAGCGGTAGATCTGAAAGAGGCCCGCGCCGCCGCGCGCGAGAGGAATGCCCGCGAGCGCATCGCCGGACGTGCCGTAGCCGCTTTGCGTCGTGATTTCCAGCGGCTCGCCGTTCTGCATGAAGAGCCACGGTACCGGGCGTCCGGTGCTCGGCATCTCGAACTGGATGCATTCGTGAGCGAGCAGATCCTCGATAGTCTTCGGCGTGCCCGCGCGCTTCAGATAAGCAGGCGACGCCACCACGACCAGTTCCGCATCTTCCAGCTTGCGCGCGATCAGACCGGAATCGCGCGGCGCGCGTCCGCGTATCGCGAGGTCGAAGCCTTCATCGGCGAAATCGATGTTGCGGTTGCTCAGATGCGCTTCGACGGTCACGTCGGGATAGCGCTTGCGAAACTCCGCGAGCAGCGGCAGTACGCGATAGTGGCCGTAAGGCGTCGGCATGCTGATGCGCAGCGCGCCTTTCGGGCTGGTCTGCTGTCCCGTCGCTTCGCGTTCCGCTTCCGCGAGACGATTGAGCGCGTCACGGCATTGCTCGAAGTAGCGGCGGCCCGCATCGGTCAGTCGAATCTGGCGCGTGGTGCGTACGAAGAGCCGCACGTCCAGGCGTTTTTCGAGCCGCGCGACGGAGCGGCTCACCGCCGCGGGCGTCACGCTCGCCGCCGTCGCCGCCAGCGTGAAGCTGCCGAGTTCCGCCGCGAGGCAAAAGAGCTCGATGCTGCCGAGAAGGAGATCGTCGAATTGCCGCTGCATGTCAGATGGCTTCGCGTCGTTGTCGGTGCATCTTCCCTGCTTGCGCGCGCACGGTCAACCGACGCGATTTCACTTGAGTTGTTACGTGCGGGAACAGATCGATCGTGCCAGCCCCGAAACACAATCGCCCGCTTGTTCCACACGGGAAAAAGCGGGCGATATTCATGCGTTCATCGAGACCTTACTTCGCGGTGGGCATCGCGAATTCGGCGCCCTTCTCCGTGCTCTCGGGCCAGCGCTGCATGATCGACTTCTGCTTCGTGTAGAAGCGCACGCCTTCCTCGCCATACGCGTGCATGTCGCCGAACAGGCTGCGCTTCCAGCCGCCGAAACCGTGCCATGCCATCGGCACCGGAATCGGCACATTGATGCCGACCATGCCCACTTCGATACGTCGGCCGAACTCGCGCGCGATATGGCCATCGCGCGTATAGCAGGCGACGCCGTTGCCGAACTCATGTTCGTTGACGAGTTCCACCGCTTCGCTGAAGTCCTTCGCGCGCACGCACGCGAGCACCGGACCGAAGATCTCTTCCTTGTAGATACGCATGTCCGGCGTGACGTGATCGAACAGCGTGCCGCCCGTGAAGAAGCCGTCTTCATGGCCCGGCACCTTGTAGCCGCGGCCATCGACGACGAGCGTCGCGCCTTCGTCGACGCCCATCGCGATGTAGCCTTCAATGCGCTCCAGCGCGGCGCGCGTGACGATCGGGCCCATTTCCGCGTCGGCTTCCATGCCGTTGCTGATCTTGAGCTGCTTCGCGCGCTCGGCAAGACGCGGCACGATCTTGTCGGCGACATCGCCCACCAGCACCGCGACCGAGATCGCCATGCAGCGCTCGCCCGCCGAGCCGTAACCCGCGCCGATCAATGCATCGACGGCCTGATCGATATCCGCATCGGGCATCACGACCATGTGATTCTTCGCGCCGCCGAGCGCCTGCACGCGCTTGCCGTGCTTCGCGCCGGTTTCGTAGATGTAGTTCGCGATCGGCGTCGAGCCGACGAAGCTGATTGCCCTGACTTGCGGATGCGTGAGCAATGCATCGACGACGACCTTGTCGCCCTGCACGACGTTGAAGATGCCGTCCGGCAGACCGGCCTGCTTGAGCAGATCGGCCATGAACAGCGACGCGGAGGGATCGCGCTCGCTCGGCTTCAGGATGAACGCGTTGCCCGCCGCGATCGCGACGGGGAACATCCAGCACGGCACCATGCACGGGAAGTTGAACGGCGTGATGCCCGCGACGACGCCGAGCGGCTGGCGCATCGTCCAGTTGTCGATGCCGGTCGAGACCTGCTCGGTGTAATCGCCCTTCAGCAGTTGCGGAATGCCGCACGCGAATTCGATCACGTCGATGCCGCGTGACACTTCGCCCTGCGCGTCCGAAAACACCTTGCCGTGTTCCGCCGTGATGATCGCGGCGAGTTCGTCGCGATGCTTGTTCATCAGTTCGAGAAACTTGAGCATGACGCGCGCGCGGCGGATCGGCGGCATGTCGCGCCACGCCGGGAACGCGGCTTTCGCGCTCGCAACGGCTGCGTCGACATCGGCGGCTTCGCCCAGCACGAGCTTGCGCGGACGCTCGCCCGTGGCGGGATTGAACACCGGCTGCGTGCGCGTGGCCGAGCCATGTGTGCGCTCGCCGTGAATGTAATGGACCACGTCGGCGGTATCGTTGAACGCTTGCATCTCGTCTCCTCGAAGGAATTGGTTTGGCGATGGACACAGTGTAGGAAGCGTTGCGCCCCGTGCAAAGACGCTATGATTGAACTCATTGTTTATATCGGCAAACAATCCGCTGATGGACGAGCAAAAGATCGAAGGTCTCTGGACGCATTTGCACTGGCTCACCGTGCTCGCGGAACAGGGCAGCTATACGGCGGCGGCCGCGCGCCTGAACGTGTCGAAGGCCGCGATGAGCCAGCGTATCGCGGAGCTGGAGCGCGCGGCGGGCGTGCCGCTCGTCACGCGCACGACACGCAGCGTGCGCTTCACGGAAGCGGGGCGCAGGCTCGTCGACGATACGCGCGAGCAGTACGAGCGCATCGCGTCGAGCTTTCTGAGCGTGAAGGAAATGGCGGGCGTCGCGCGCGGCCTGATCCGCGTGACCTCGCCGATGGCGTTTTCGCGGCAACAAATGGTGCCGCGCATGGCGGGATTTCTGCACGCCCATCCGGATGTGCGGGTGCAACTGGAGGCATCGGACCGCCTGAGTTCGATTGCGACCGAAGGCTTCGATCTCGCGGTGCGGCACAGCGCGCAGGTGCCGGATACGCATGTCGCGTGGAAGCTGTGCGATACGCATTCGGTGATCGTCGCGACGCGCGCGTATTTGAAGCGGCGCGGCACGCCCGCGACCCCGACCGATCTCGCCACCCACGACTGCCTCGTCTATCCCCGTCCGCAGGCGTCGAGCATCTGGTCGTTCGAGAGAAAAGGCGGGCGCAAGAGTTCGACCGGGCCTTATACGCTGGCCGTGAACGGGCCTTTTGCGGCGAACAATAGCGAGGTGTTGCGCGATGCCGCGCTCGACGATCTCGGCATTGCGCTATTGCCGGATTTCACCGCGCAGGCAGCGGTGCAGGCGGGAAAGCTCGTCGTGCTGTTGCCGGACTGGCGTCCGGTCGGCGCGTTCGCAGATCAGTTGTTCGTCGTGCGGCCTTATGCGCCGCATGTGCCGCGCGCGGTCGCGCTTTTCATCGGATATTTGCGTGAGGCGTTCGCGGGCGGATTTCCGCTTTAGATTCGAAGTTGTGTAAACGACAAAACGCGCCCGCTGTTACACGGGCGCGTTTCGTTAGACCCCTTGATGCTTAATGATGCGCGAACGTCGGGAACACGTCGCTTTGAACCGCATTGACGCGAGCGCCTGATTGCGCAGAGCCATCCGTCACGCCACCGAACGCGCTTTGCGCCGTGCCGTTTTGCGCTGCGATACGTGCTTCAGCGGCTTGAATGTCAGCGGGATACTTCGAATCGCTGATCACGCCCGGGTTATAGCCGGCCTTTTCGAGTTGAACGATCTGTTGGCGAACTTCAGCGCGGGTCAAAGGCTGATTCGATTGCGCGAACGATGCGACCGGAGCGGCAAAAGCCAGAGCGACCGCTGCAATACCGATGAACTTGTTCATGATTGACCTCCGTACATAAGTTATTAGGTTGCCGCTCACGTTGCTGTGTTTGCTCGTTTGCGACCGTTGAAGAGAGTTTAGGGATCGCACGCCCTAGGGTAAATACTTAAAGAACGAAATCACTTTTGGCGAAATTCGTACTAATCCCGGCACGAACGGCGGTGCGCCAATGCCGTGTTAATCGCCTATAAAGAAAAGCAGCAGTACTGGCGCATTACTTCGATAGCACGAACGATCGTTTATTCAGGGGAATGACCTTGAACCGAATCCTGGTGATCGGCGCTGGCTTCGCCGGTCTGTGGAGCGCGCTGTCGGCGGCGCGCAAGCTCGACGAACTGCATCGCACGGATGAAGCCGAAGTCGCCATCGTCAATCCAGCGCCGTTTCACAGCGTGCGGGTGCGAAATTACGAGCAGCCGCTCGACCCAACGCTCGTGCAGCTCGACACCGTGCTCGGGCCGGCGGGCGTGCGGCTGATTCAGGCCAAAGCAACCGAGATCGACAGCGCGAATCGCCGCGTGAAGATCGAGCGCGATGGCGCATCCGAATCGCTGGACTACGACCGGCTGATTCTCGCCGCAGGCAGCGTGCTCGTGCGGCCGCCGATTCCGGGCCTCGATCGCTTTTCGTTCGATGTGGATACCTACGCGGGCGCGTGCAAGCTGCAGGCGCATCTGCTCACGCTGCCCGCACTGCCCGATACGCCCGGCCGATATACGGCGGTCGTGGTCGGCGCGGGCTTGACCGGCATCGAGCTGGCGGCGGAACTGCCCGCGCGTTTGCGCGAGATCGTCGCGGAGTGCGATCGCGACAAGGTGCGCGTCGTGCTCGCGGATCGCTCGGCGAAGATCGCGCAATCGATGGGCGGCGCGCAGCCCGTCATCGAAGGCGCGTTGAAGACGCTCGATGTCGAGGCGCGCTCCGGTGTGTCGCTGGCCTCGCTCGATGGCCAGAGCGTGACGCTTAACGACGGCGCCGCGAGCGAGCGCATCGAGGCCGCGACGGTCGTCTGGTGCGGCGGCATGCATGCGAACGCGCTGGCGGCGCAACTGCCCGTCGCGCTCGATCCGCTCGGACGCGTGCCGGTCGATGCGTTCCTGCGTGCGGAAGGGGTGCCGGGCGTTTTCGCGGCGGGCGATTGCGCGCGCGTTCTGATCGACGGCACGCGGCCATCGGTGATGTCGTGCCAGCATGGCCGGCCGATGGGACGTTACGCGGGCAACAACGCCGTCTGCGATCTCTTCGGGCTGGAGATGCTGCCGCTGTCGATCGACTGGTACACGACCATCTGCGATCTCGGGCCGTGGGGTGCGGTGTACACGGAGGGATGGGACAGGAAGCTCGTCTCCGAAGGCGAGACGGCGAAGGCGACCAAGCGCACGATCAACGGCGAGCGCATCTATCCGCCGAAAAGCGGCCTGCGCGAGGATATCCTTCGGGCGGCGGCGCCCGTCGTGCAGACGCCGCCGCCAACCGAACGCGAGGAACGCGCTGAATAGCGCTGAAGCGTCAGGCTTTCTTCACGGACGCGTTGTAGATCTCGTCGATCGACACTTCGAGCGTCTTGTCGAACTCGCTGTCGCTCATCGACTTCTTCAGCTCGTTGATGAGCGCGCGCGAGAAGCTCGCGATCATGCCGTGGTTCTGTTCGAGCTTCTTGCATGCGTCGGTGCGCGTATAGCCGCCCGACAGCGCGACGACACGCACGACACGCGGATGCTCGATCAGCGGGCGATAGAAATCCGCTTCATCGGGGATGGTCAGCTTGATCATCACCTTGCTCGATTCCGGCAGCGCGTCGAGGCCCTTGAGCAGTTCGTCGCGCAGGATCTTTTCCGCGCCCTTCTTGTCCGGGCTCTTGATCGAGACTTCGGGTTCGAGAATCGGCACGAGACCATGCTTGATGATCTGCGCGCCCACTTCGAATTGCTGCTTCGCCACTGCGGCGATGCCCTTCTCGTCCGCGTGATGGATCACCGAGCGCATCTTCGTGCCGAACACGCCGAGCTTCACGGCCCGCGCGAGCAGATCGTCGAGGCCGGGAATCGGCTTCATGACCTGCACGCCGTCGGCTTCGGCTTCGAGGCCCTTGTCGACCTTCAGGAACGGCACGACGCCGCGGTCTTCCCACAGAAACGTGGGAACGGGCTTGCCTTCCGCTTCACCGTCCATCGTGCGCTCGAACAGAATTGCGCCGATCACCTTCTTGCCGGTGAACGAAGGCGCGGTCATGATGCGTACGCGCATCTCGTGCATCAGCTTGAACATTTCCGCGTCGCCGCTGTAGGCATCGTCCGCAATGCCGTATTGCCGCAGCGCTCCGGGTGTCGAACCGCCGCTTTGATCCAGCGCGGCGATGAAACCATCCTTCTCAGCCATTTGCGTGAGCATCTTTTCGTTAGCCACGAACATTTCCTCCTCGAAGTTCAAACACCGGACCTTTTTTACGTGCGCGGTCCGGGCTTATGGTTCAGCTTCCACAAGTGTAATGGTTTTGGCGATCGCTCAAGACGTGGAAATCCGCCATTCGTGCGCGTGAGAGGCGCGAATGCGCTTCGATCGTGCGTTGGCGCACGGCCTGCGATAAATACGCTCAGGAGGCGGCGGAGTTGAAGCCGCCCGCGCTGCCGGATCGCCAGACGAAGCCAAAGGCGCGGCGAATCAAGGATGGCGCGCGTTCGAAATCGGCGGCTGGCAGCAGTTCCGCATGATCGTTCGAAATTTCCACGACCGGTTCGACGACCGGTTCGACGACCGGTTCGACGACCGGTTCGACGACCGGTTCGACGACTTCGATTTCCTGCACAGGCGCGAGCTTCTCGCGCGCGTCGCCGCAACGCCGGTTGAGCACGCGGCGCATGTCCGGGTCGTCGATGAGCGCCTGCGCGGTCGCCAGGCCGCGCTCGAATTGCAGCGCGTAGGCGATGTCGGTGAAATCCTCATAGCGGCCGCTATCGGCCAGTTCGAACGCCAGTTCAAGAGTGCGCTGGCGCTTCCATGCGTCGAGATCGTCGTGGCCCGTGCTCACAGATGTCCTCTGCTTCGCGATGAGGTGCCGAAGATGTTAGCCCGCGCCAAACGTTTTGCCGTTGTCGCGCCACAACAAGCAGAGGAAAAGCGCATCAGAAATCGTACAAAAAGCGCTTGCCTGAAGCGCCGGATTCGCGATAGTCCTTGCTTGACACGGCTCGCCCAAGGTATTTAATTCACTCACCCGACCATTCGAAAATGGTGGCCGGCCGCCGACATCTCCTGTCTGCGCTGTGAAGCTGTCCCGACGTATTGGATGTTCGCTCCATGTGGAGCGCGATGTGCCTTTATCGGAGCCGCGTCATGAACCCGCTTTCAGGAAGTCCGGCACGCGTTGCCGCTCTCGCGCTGTCGTGCGCGCTCGCCGCATTCATCGCGGCTTGCGGCGGCTCGGATTCGAACGACACCTCCGTCCCCGACGCCATCACCCAGGTGATGAAAAAGCCGATGTATCAGGGCTCGACATGGGCCTTACGCGTCGTCGACCTGAATTCGGGCGATGTCATCTACGACATGAACTCGAACGCGCAGGTGTATGTCGCCTCGGTGCGCAAGGTGTTCTCGCTCGGCGCAGCGCTCGATCAATACGGCGCACAGCATCAGTTCCAGACGCCGGTGTATCGCCTCGGCACCGTCGATGCGACGGGCACGCTCAACGGCAACCTCGTGCTCGTCGCGAGCGGCGACCTTGCGATGGGCGGCCGCACCAATCCCGACGGCACGCTCGCCTGGACCAATTTCGACCACAACGAAGCGAACAGTCTGGGCAACGCGCAGATCACCACGCCCGATCCGCTCGCGGGCTATGCTTCGCTCGCGGCGCAGGTGGCGGCGGCGGGCATCAAGAAGATCAACGGCGAAGTCGTGATCGACGATCGCCTTTTCGAGCCCTTCGACTTCCGCGACGAATTCGATCTGCGGCCGATCTTCGTCAACGACGATCTCGTCGATACGATCATTGGACAAGGCAGCGCGGGCTCGGCGGCGCCGGTGGATTACCGGCCGAAATCATCGGCGTTCACGGTGCAGTCCACGCTGATGACGGGCGCCGCGGGCAGCAGCGCGAACATCACCGTCACGCCGACGGACCCGACCTGTTTCGGCACGCTGCCGTGTGGCGGCGTGCTGGGCGGCACGATTCCGGCCGATTACGTGCCGCCGATCGTCCCGAGCTTCCCGGTGATCCGCACGTTTCGCATCACGCAGCCCTCGAACTACGCGCGCACGGTGCTCATCGAGGCGCTCGCGCGCGCGGGCGTGACCGTCACCGCGACGGCGGTGGAGAACAATCCGGTGCAACTGCTGCCCGCGAAGAACTCATACGCAGCGGACACGCGCGTCGCGCAGCTCACGTCGCAGCCGTACAGTGAATATACGAAGTGGATTCTGAAGGTCAGCTACAACATCGGCGCGGACACGGGCCTGATGCTGTTCGGCGTCGCGAACAACGGCTCGACCACGCTCGACGCGGCGCTCGCCGCCGAAAACGCGACGCTCTCGAGCGCACCGTTCAATGTGCCGATGAACCAGACGCACTTCATCGACGGCAGCGGCGGCGGCGAGACCACGGCCACGCCGGTCGCGGTCATCGCGATGCTGCGCGCGATGAACGGCCGCCCGGCCTTCCCGGCATACGTCGATTCGATGCCGTTCCTCGGCGTCGACGGCTCGCTCGCGAGCACGACCGCCTTCGAAAGCGATCCGACGCTCGCGGGCGCGAAAGGCAAGGTCTACGCGAAGACGGGCACGTATGCGATCGGCACCGATCTCCCGAACGGCCAGGTACAGACGACGCTCAAGGGACAGGCGCTCGCGGGCTATATCGACGCGAAGAGCGGCCGCAGGCTCGCGTTCGCGCTGATGGTGAACAACGTGCCGATCACCGACGTCCCCGACATCCTCAACGTCTTCAACGACCAAGGCACGATCGCGGCGAACATCTGGAAGCTGCAGTAACCCGCGTGCGGCTCACCACGCGGCGGCAAACGCCAGCACCGCGCGATTGAACGCGCCGGGGCTGGCGGCGTTCATGCCGTGCGACGCGCCCGCGATCGTCTGACGCTCCGCGAACTCGATCCACTCTTCCAGCCGGTCGACGTTGTTGCGGAACATGCGCGGGCTCTTCTGCCCGTCGATGAGCAGCGTGCGGCACTTGATGTCGCGCGCCGCTTCGCGCGTGTAGGCGGGCAACGGATCGCGGAATTGCTTGGGCAGCGTGAGCGCGTTGTCGAGCGCCATGCGCCGGAAACTCTCCGAACTCTTATTCCAGAAGCCCAGCATGCTCACCGAATCGACGAACATCTCCAGCCCCTTGTCGAACTCGCCCTGCTCGATCAGCTCCGCGACGCGCGCGCGCAGCGCGTTGGTCGCGGGCGGCAGCGTGGCCGGCACGGCCTGCGGCGTCGTTTGCAGCGGGCCGCCCGGATCGGCGAGCGTGAGCGTCTTCACGAGCCGCGGATACTCGCGCGCCAGATGAAACGCGATGCAGCCGCCGCGCGAATGCCCGACGAGATGCACCGGCGCGAGATCGAGCGATGCGATGAACTCGGCCATTTCCGTGACGTGCGCTTCCCAGCCGAATTCGCCGCGCACGAAGGCATCGACAGCGGGCCAGTAGTGCGACAGGCTCGGCGCGACGCAGCGGAACTGCTTCGCGAGCGGGAGGATCTGCGCGCTCCAGTAGCGGTAATCGCACAGCGAGCCATGCACGAAGACGAGCGGCTCGCCCTCGCCGCACTCGATGTACGGCACCGAAACCCCCGACGCCGTCGTGGCGAACGACGGTTCGGGCAGGCCTTGCACGGCAGTGAGGACGGAAAGATCGGTTCGCGCGTTCATTGGATTCGCTCCTTTGATGCGACTATGCGCCGCACTGCACCAAAAGAAAAACGCATAATTTTGATAGAATCGTTCAGATTTTCTGATACCAAACGGTCGTTCACCATGAAAGCGCTCGATCTGGATGTCCTGTCGATGATCGTCGCCGTCGCGGATACCGGCAATATCAGCCGCGCGGCGGAGCTCGTGCATCGCTCGCAATCGGCGGTGAGCATGCAGATCAAGACGCTGGAAACCGCGCTGGGCAAGGCGCTGTTCGTGCGCAAGCCGCGCAGCGTGGTGCCGACGCAGGACGGCGAGGTGCTGCTCACCTACGCGCGCCGCATGATCGCGCTGCGCGACGAGGCGTGGGCGGCGGTGGTGCGGCCCGACGTGACCGGGCGCGTGGTGATCGGCGTGCCTGACGATTACGCGTCGTCGCTGTTTCCGCCGATCCTCAAGAAATTCTCGGCGACGTATCCGAAGGTCGAGATTCAGGTAGTCGGCCTGCCGAGCCTCGCGCTCGCGCCGATGGTGAAGGACGGCACGGTCGATCTCGTCTGCGCGACGCGCGTGAAGGGGCTGTCCGGCGAATTCCTGCGCCACGAGCCGATGGTGTGGGCCGCCGCACCCGGCGCGACCGAAATCTGGAAAGAGCGGCCCTTGCCGATCGCGGTGTTCTTGCCCGGCAGCGTCGCGCGCGAGAACGCGATTCGCAGTCTCGAGCGCGCGCGCATCGCCTATCGGACGTCGTATGAAAGCCCGAGCCTGCTCGGTCTCTTGACGATGGCCGAAGCGGGCCTTGCCGTGACGCCGCTCGCGAAATGCGCGGTGCCTGCGCATTTCACGCTGCTCGGAGCGGCGCAAGGCCTGCCCGACATCGGCACGCTCGAAGTCGTGCTCGCGCGCAGCGCGGCGTCGAGACGGCCGCCTTGCGACTTTCTCGCCGAGCGCATCATGGCCGAGTTGCGGCGCTGATCGCGGCTTCGACTGCGCGCATGCGGCGGGCGGTCCACGCGCGCAACATGCCGTTCGACGCGACCATCGGCAACGATGCCGCGATGATGCGATACACGTCGTTGCGGCGAACCTTCGAGATTCTGGCGGGATCGAGCCACGCGTCGTTGTGCGCGAGCAGCACGAGCGTGTCGAGACCGATCATGATCGGCCACAGGCACGCGAGGCGCAGACGAACCGCGCTCGGTGGAATCGCGAGTGTGTAATCGACCGCGTCCTGGAACAGCGCAAGCGTCGTGCGCAACAGATCGAACAGCACGGGCCGCGCGCGCGCCGACGATTCCGGTTGCAGGAGATCGCGCGGCGTCAGTCCATGACGTGCGAGCATCGATTCGGGCAGATAGCAGCGGCCGATGCGCAGATCGCGCGCGCAGTCGCGCAGCACGTTCGTCATCTGCAGCGCACGGCCGAAGCGCACGCCGAGCGCGAGCATGGTTTCGGGCGCGGCCTTCAACGTGCCCGGCTCGTGCGCGTAGGTCATCTTCGTCCAGAATTCGCCGACGCAGCCCGCGACGAGATACGTATAGCGGTCCAGCTCGCCGATTTCCTGCAACGCGACGATCTCGCCGGATGTCTCGTCGGGGAACGTGCGCAGATCGAACTCCATGCCGGTGCTGAGCGTCGTGACGATGTCGCGGACGGCGGCCTGATCCTGAACGCCGAGCTGCGGCAGGATCGCGAGCGCGGCGCCCAGGCTTTCGAGCAACGCGCGCTCGTCAGGCTGTGCCTGCTCACCGGCGACTTCGCCCGCGATGCGCGCGAGCGCGCCGTCATCGGCTGCGCCATTGATTTGCGCGCGCAATGACAGCAGCAGTTCGAGACGGCGTTGCGGCGAAATCAGCGAGGTATCCGCGATCGTATCCGCCGCGCGCGCGAGCAGATACGCCAGCCCGATGGGATCGCGCATGCCGGCCGGCAGGATGCGCAGCGTGAGATAGAACGAGCGCGACACGCTCTTGAGAAGCGGGCCCAGAAGAACGGCCCGGGGCGAATTGTTCATGAGCTGGATCGGAAAGCCTTGGCGAGGCGCGCGATGATCGCGCGCCGCCGCATTGTATCCGTCCCGCCTCAATGACGATGCGCGCGTTTCCTGCTGTGCCGTGGATGAGGCGCGATGCGCAGCATGATGCGCTCGGGCGCCTGTGGCGTGGCCGCTTGCGCGACCGTCTGGCTGACCGGTTCGAGGATCACCTGTGCGCTTCCCGCGCGTTGCAGACCGAGTTCGACGGCCGCGGCAAACGACAGATCGATCACGCGGCCTTTCGCGAACGGACCGCGATCGTTGATCCGCACAATGACCGATCTCGTCCTCGCGAGGGTGCTCACGCGCACGCGGGTGCCGATCGGCAACGTGCGATGCGCGGCGGTCAGCGCCCGCATGTCGTAGCGTTCGCCGCTGGCCGTGCGGCGGCCCTGGAACTTCCCGCTGTAGTAAGACGCCCAGCCGATCTGCGGTGCGACGTTCGCTCTCGCGCTGTGATAGTCGAGCGGCTCGGCATCGAGCGAGTTGCTTTCGTGACCTTGCATCGAATCCGCGACGCGTGCGCCTTCCGTCAAAATAGCCGGCGCGTCCGCTTCCTTCGACAGCGCGGGCGAATGCCCGGCGCATCCGGTCAAGGTCGCGCACGCGCCCGACGCGGCGATGGCCGCGATCCCGGCCGCACCCCAGTGCGCGATGAATCCGTTGTCCTGCATGAGCGAGCCTCTCCAATGAAAAATGCCGACACGTTTGGTATCGGCTCGCTCACAACGTACGCCACGCGTCGAAGTTGACGCGTGCGCCGAAGTTATGACCCATCTTTACAGAAGGAGCACCTGATTTACGGCGCTCGATTCATCCGCGCGGCCCATAGTCCAGCTTCGGGTACCAGTTCGTCCCGCGTCCCTCGGGCGTCATATCGAGCACCGTCCAGAGCGGCATCAGATCGGGCGCGCCGCGCGGGTCCTCGCCGGGGTCGGCGCTATCGAAATCCATCTCGCCGCTCCAGAAATGGCGGATCACGCCGTCGCGCCGCGTGAACACGTTGAGCGCGGGTTCGTCGCCGCCTTCCTTCGATATCGCGTGATAATCGCGGCTGAATTCGCCATTGGTATCGGAGAAAAGCGGGAGATCGCGCCAGCCGCGTTCCTTCTTGAACGCGACGAGCTTCGCGAGCGGCGAACGCGCGATCACCGCAAGCGCGACGCGCTGCTCGATATCGCGCGCCTCGCCTTCCCACGCCGACAGCAGCGACGTGCACATGGGACACGGCCGCTCGCGCTGCGGTCCGAACATGTAGCTATAGGTGACGAGCGTTTCCTTGTCGCCGAACAGTCCGGCGAAATCGACCGCTCCGCGCTCGCCTTCGAATCGATAATCGCCCTTCACTTCGCCGCCGGGCGGCAGCGCGCGACGCATCTGCGCGACGCGCTCGATATGCCGCCGCAACTCGATTTCCTCCGCCAGCAATTCGGTCCGTGCGCGCCGGTATTCGGCGCTTTCATTGGGAAACCGCATTGTCGCGCGCATCGCGAGTTCACGGGCTGAAATGTAGTTCGTGGTCGTGTTCATGTTCGATCTCCTCAACGATAATCGGCTCAATCGCGGTCCGGCGCGCCGAGCGGAAACAGCTTCCGGTACGGCCGCGCTTCGTCGACCGCGCGTGCGAACGAAGGCCGCGCGAGCAGACGCTTGCGATACGCGATCACGTTCGGATAAGCGTCCGCGATTCGATGGCACCAGTCGGCATAGAACAGGAACGGCGCGGCGCCGCAATCGGCGAGGCTGAAGGTGTCGCCCGCCGCCCATTCGCGCGTCGCCATCTTGCGTTCGAGAAACGCGTAGGACGTTTCGAGCATCGCGTGGGCATCGGCGACGCCGCGCGTATCGCGCTCCGCGGAATCGCGCATGGCGTCAAAGACGATTTTCTGCCCCGGCGTCGAGACGTAATTGTCGAAGAAGCGATCCATCCAGCGCGTTTCAAGCGCGTCGCGCGGATCGGCGGGAATGAGACGCACCGGGCCCGGGTGATGCAACCCGAGATATTCGATGATCACGGTCGCCTCGATCACCGGCCGCCCGTCGTCGACGAGCACCGGGAAGCGTTTCATCGGCCAAATTTCGGTGAGTTCCCGCATTGATTGCGGCGTTTCCGGCGTGAGCGCGCGCCATTCGAAGGGCGTGCCGTTCTCGTACAGCGCCACCAGCACCTTCTGACAATACGAGGAAAACGGGTGTGCATACAGTTGCAAACTCATCTGACAGCCTCCGGGTCGTCAAGCGGTTCAGGATGCGGCGCGACGGTCATGCGACGATTTGCAGCGCCGGTTACTTTGACGACGAACGGTGCGCGTGCAAATCGACAACGAAACGACATAATTTGTTGTGCAGTGCAACCTGATCGCGGCTGATTTGCTAACGTGCCTGTCCCGAGGCAGTTGAAAGCGGCGGATTCCAACAATAGTCCGACGAGGCTGGTCGAGAAAGAATGAAGCGCGAAGACAAAATCAAGATCGTCATGGCAGACGATCGTCCCGTGGTGCTGTATGGGCTGCAAAGCTGGTTCGAGTCGCACGAGCGGTTTCAGGTGACGGCGTGTCTCGAAACCGCCGATCAATTGCTTACGAGGCTGAATGCCGCGCATTACGACGTAATCGTACTGGGCAGCGGCCTGGAAGGTTCGCGTGCGGATGATTTCGCGCTACTGCGCGGATTGCGGCGAACGTTCCCTGATACGCCTGTCGTCGTCTTCACTGACGAAACTGACGCGCAGGCGCTGGCCGATATGCGGCGTGCAGGCGCCGCGGGTCTGGTCAGCGCACGCGAAGAAGCGCGCGCCTTTGAGCGCGTTTGTGCACGCGTGCTCTCCGGCGTGCATGAGGTCGTCTCGCAGCGCATCGCGGGCTATTGTGACACCGAAGACGCTCCGAATTCTTCCGACGCGAATCCGGACTATTGCGGCGTTCGCATCAACGTTAGAACATTCATCGCGCGGGCCTGATCACGGCGGTTTCGGCAACCGGCGCCTTGGTGAACTCGATCTGGTTTTTCCCCTTCGGAAAGCCGACGTCCCGCCCGTCCTCGAATCCCTTCTCATAAGCGCGCTGATCGAGCGACTTGAAAAGCGGCTCGAGTTCATCGACATGGGCGCGGATCAGATCCATCAGCGGCTTCACGAGCGCCGCGCTCTCTTCCGGTCCTTTCGCAAGGCTGACGACTTGCACCATTGCGCGCAGTGTTCTTGCGCGCTGTAAGCAATAGTCGCTCAAAGGCATCAAGTACGTGATGACTGCATGACCTTTCTCATTGACTGTGACGCTCATTTTGGACTCCATCGTATGTCTCCATCCGGGATTGCATGAAGTCCAACTGTAGAAGGGTCCGCGCGGCGCGAGCACTAGATAAATCTGATTAGTGAAGGCATTTATGGCGCCGCGCTCTGCCCCATCCGCTCGCGCATCGCCGCGCAATGTTTCACGAGATTGCCCTGCGTGGCGACCAACCCCTTGAGCGGCGTATCGATGTCATAAAACCAGATGCTTGCGACGAACCCATACAACGCGGCATCGATGCTCGCGGGCGCATCGCCGAACATGAACGGCCCGTCGCCCAGCCGATTCGCGATCGCCTGAAGGCTTGCGATACCGCGCGCATACGCGGCGTCCGGCTCGTATCGACCGATACCCTGATACCGATACCGTTCGAAGTTGTATTTGCGCGCGCCTTCGAGCGCTTCGGCGCCGATGTCCGGATGCTGGTGCAGCAGCGCATCGCGGAACTGCGGCCAATAGCGGTCGTCGCGCCAGCGGGAATACGACATCACCCAGTAGAGATCGTCGAGCGTGCGGCGGATTAGCAGATCGAGATCGCGTTGCGGCGCGCTCAGCGCATCGTCGAGCGTGAGCGCGTATTTGCGCTTCAGATGCGCGATGATCGCATCGCTGTCGCCGATGGTGGCATCGTCGTCGACGAGATACGGAAGCTGGCCGCGCGGCGCGGCGCTCGTGTCGAGCACATGCCGATGCTCGAATGGCAAGCCTGTCAGCTTCAGGAACGCGAACACTTTCAACCCGAACGGATTGTTGTCTTCGAGCCCGAACAACTGAGGATACGAGTAGAGCGTGATCATCGATGTCTCCGGGCATCGCCCTGCAAGGACGCGCCAACTTCGCTACGATTCCCGATTGGCCTTGCTTCTTTCCGCTTATTCCCGTCACGCGGAGCGCCGGACCAGCGCGCCGCCACTTACAAAATACTATGCCCACGCCGCCTCATGCCATCGGTTTTACGCTGGACCCGCTCGATCGCCTCTCGGAGAAGCGCGACGACGAGCGTTTCGTCGCCGGTCTGCGCGACGATTCTTCGACGCGTTTTCTGCTGTTTGTGAACAACGTGCCGCTCTTCAAGCGCGCGAACGGGCACGATCCATTATTCAGCGCGCAGGAAGCCGCGACGCTCGGCGCGCCCTTGCAGACCGTGTTTCTCGGCCGCGATACGCAGGATCGCGCACTTTTCGCAAGTTCGTTCGATGAAGGCACGCCGCCGCTCCCGGAAGTCGAAGCCATCGAACTTCGCCCGATCGCGATGCAGGGTCTCGTGCCGCCGCCGATGGTCAGCGCGCTCGGCGAAGCACGCTCGATGCTCGACTGGCATCGTCGTCACCGGTTCTGCGCGAACTGCGGCCAGCCGACCGATTCCGCCGGCGCGGGCTGGCGGCGCATCTGTCCAAATTGCAAGGCGCAGCATTTTCCGCGCGTCGATCCGGTCGTGATCATGCTCGTCACCGACGGCGAGCGCTGCCTCCTCGGCCGTCAGCCGCAGTTTCTGCCGGGCATGTATTCGGCGCTGGCGGGCTTCATCGAGCCGGGCGAGACGTTCGAGCACGCGGTGTATCGCGAAGTGCTGGAGGAAGCGGGCATTCGCTGCACGGATGTGCGGTACTACGCGTCGCAGCCGTGGCCGTTTCCGTCGTCGCTGATGATCGGGTGTTTCGCGCGCGCGGCCAGCACCGAGATCGTCGTCGACAGGAACGAGCTGGAGGACGCGCGCTGGTTCACGCGCAAGGAAGTCGCTGCGATGCTCGACGGCACGCACGAACAGGCGCTTTCGGCGCCGAAGCCGTTCGCGATCGCGCATCATTTGCTGAAGGCTTTCGCGACGGGAGAGCTGGACTGAGGCAAAATTCGAAGCTGCGCTGCGTCAGCGCGTGGCCGCAATCTTCAGACACCGGGTGAACGACATGAACATGAAAGGCGGCGTCCATATCTGGCTGATCCGGCATGGCGAAACGGAATGGAGCAAGTCGGGCCAGCACACCGGCACGACGAATGTGCCGCTCACCGATGAGGGCCGCAAACAGGCGGCCGCGCTCGTGCCGATTCTCGCGGCGCAGACGTTCGATCTCGTGCTGACCAGTCCGATGGACCGCGCAATCGAGACCTGCCGCCTCGCGGGTCTGGGCGATCGCGCGCAGATCGAGCCTGAGTTGCACGAGTGGAATTACGGAGTGTATGAAGGACGCAAGACGCCGGATATCCGCAAGGAGATTCCGGACTGGTCAGTGTGGACGTCGCCGATTCCCGAGGGCGAGAGTCTCGACGATGTCGGCGCGCGCGCGCAGGCGCTCATCGACAAGCTGCTCGCGACGGGGGCGGCGAATATCGCGCTCTTTTCACATGCGCATTTTTCGCGGGTGTTCGGCGCGCAGTGGGCGACGGGGGCGGCGTCGCTCGGCGCCCATCTGGCGATGGATACGGCTGCGATGAGCGTGCTCGGGTTCGAGCGCGATGTGCGCGCGATCATCAAGTGGAATCTTTTGCCTTGACGGGTGCCACGCACCCCCAGGCGCTGCCGGAAGTCACTCACCCCCGCGCCCTCCGCCACTCCCGATACTCCGCCAGCGTCTCCTCACTAGGCGGATACGTCCCCCGCAGCACCGCGCCCCCCTCCACCCGCGCCGACAGAAACTCCTCCATCACCTCCTGCTCGGTCGCATCCCGCGCGACTTCCTCGGCCAGATGACGCGGCACGATCACGACCCCATCCACATCGCCGACGACGATATCGCCCGGATACACCGCCACGCCGCCGCACGCGATCGGCACATCCATATCGACCGCGTGATGCTTCGCGAGATTGAGCGGCGCGCTCGCGCCCGCGCAAAAGAGCGGCAAGCCGATATCGCCGATCGTGCCCGAATCGCGCACGCAACCATCCGAGACCATGCCCGCGACACCGCGAATCTTGAGCCGCGTCGTGAGAATCGAGCCCGTCGACGCAACGCTGCGCTCACCGCGGCAATCCTGCACGAGCACGCTGCCGGGCGGCGCTGTCTCGACGGCCTTGCGCTGCGGATGATCCGGGTCCTGAAACACGCCGACGTGATCGATATCCTCGCGCGCCGGAATATTGCGCAGCGTGAACGCCGGCCCGACCATGTTCGGCGCGCCCTTCGCTGGCTTCACGAGCGGCGCGACGCCTTGCAGAAAAACGTTGCGCAAACCGCGCTTGAAGAGTTGCGTCGTGAGCGTCGCGGTGCTGACGTGGCGTAGCAGTTCGATCGTCTCGTCGGAAATGGCGATATCGGTAGTCGTCATGTTGTCGCGCCTCAGTGAATGTCCGGTTCGCCGCCCGTCGCGGTTCTCTCTTCGAGAAAATCGAAATCGCAGCCCTTGTCCGCCTGCGTCACATGCAGTTGATGCATCACGCCGAAGCCGCGTTCGAACGGACGCTTCGGCGCTTTCCATGCGCGCTTGCGCGCGGCAAGCTCATCGTCGCCGACATCGAGATGCAGACGGCGCGCGGGCACGTCGAGCTCGACGATGTCGCCATCCCTCACCAGCGCGAGCGGCCCGCCGACGAACGATTCCGGCGCCACATGCAGCACGCACGCGCCATAGCTCGTGCCGCTCATGCGCGCATCGGAAATGCGGACCATGTCGCGCACGCCCTGCTTCAGCAGCTTCTGCGGTATCGGCAACTGGCCCCACTCCGGCATGCCCGGCGCGCCCACCGGCCCCGCGTGCTGGAGCACGATCACCGAATCGGCGTCGATGTCGAGCGCTTCGTCGTCGATGCGCGCGGACATGTCGGCGTAGTCCTTGAACACGACCGCTCGGCCGCGATGTTTCAGCAGATGCGCTTCCATCGCCGCGGGTTTGATCACGGCGCCATCGGGCGCGAGGTTGCCGGTGAGCACCGCGAGACCATCGTTCGGAACCAGGGGATTGTCGCGACGGCGAATCACGTCGTCGTCGAAAATTTCGGCGCCCGCGATGTTCTCGCCGAGCGTCGCGCCATTGACAGTTAGTTGCGAGCCATCGATCAATTCGCCCAGTTCGGCGAGCAGCGCGCGCAGGCCGCCCGCGTAGAAGAAGTCTTCCATCAGATACTTGCCGGCCGGACGGATGTTGCCGAGCACCGGCGTCACGCGCGCGAGTTCGTCGAAGCGCGCGGTCGTGAGCGGCACGCCCGCGCGCCGCGCGACCGCCACCAGATGCACGATCGCGTTGGTCGAGCCGGACAGCGCGAGCACGGTCGTCACCGCGTTGTCGAAGGACTTCGGCGTGAGAATGTCGGACGGCTTCAGGTCCGCCCACACCATCTCGACGATGCGCTGTCCCGTCAGCGACGCATGCTGCGCATGCCGCGAGTCCACCGCCGGAATCGACGCGAAGCCCGGCAGCGCCATGCCGAGCGCTTCGGCGGCGCTCGTCATCGTGGATGCGGTACCCATCGTCATGCAATGGCCCGGCGAGCGCGCGATGCCGCTTTCCACGCCCTTCCATTCGTCCTCGCTGATCTTCCCCGCGCGCAGTTCCGCCCAGTATTTCCACGTATCCGAGCCGCTGCCGAGCGTGCGGCCATTCCAGTCGCCGCGCAGCATCGGTCCGGCGGGCAGATAGATCGCGGGCAGATCCATGCTGATCGCGCCCATCAGAAGCGCGGGCGTGGTCTTGTCGCAACCGCCCATCAGCACGCAGCCGTCGAACGGATACGAGCGCAGCACTTCCTCCACTTCCATTGCGAGGAAGTTGCGGTAGAGCATCGTCGTCGGCTTCTGGAACGGCTCGGCGAGCGTCATCACCGGCATTTCGACAGGAAAGCCGCCCGCCTGCCAGACGCCGCGCTTCACTTCCTCGACGCGCTGTTTGAAATGCGTGTGGCACGAGTTGATCTCGCTCCACGTATTGACCACGGCGATCACCGGCTTGCCCATGTAATCGGACGGGTGATAACCCATCTGCGCCGTGCGCGAGCGGTGGCCGAACGAGCGCAGGTCGTTCACGCCGTACCAGCGGTGACTGCGCAGTTCCTCCGGCTTCTTGCGATTCGAAGTCAAACAGCCTCTCCTTGATGGTTGCGCTACCATGCGACGAAAAATGGTATCGGCGGCGGCGGCGAGCGTCGCTTGGGGTTTGTCCGGGGAATCCGCTATTTGATGGTGAGATGCACCGAGGCAATCAGTTCCGACAGCCCGAGCCACAGAATCTGCACGCCGATGCAGAAGATGACGAACGCGAAGAGGCGCATCGCGACCTGCGTGCCGGCGGTGCCGAGCAGACGTTCGAGATGCCCGGCGAAGCGCACGCACACATAGATGCTCGCGCACAGAATCACCAGTCCGACGCCCACGCCCGCGATATGCACCGGCTGCACGCCGTGGCGCGGCGAGCCCGTGCCGAGCGCGATGGCGACCGCGATCGCGCCCGGCCCGACGGTGATCGGCAGCGTCAGCGGATAGAAGGCCTTCGCGCGCAGCGTCGCGCCGCTGCGCGGCCGGGGCGCGGTTTCGGTGGCGTCGTCGTCATCGGGCGCCTGGAGCAGACCCCAGCCCGCCATCGCGACGACCAGGCCGCCCGCCACGCGCAGCACCGGAATCGAGATGCCGAAGAACGACAGCACGTACGCGCCGATCGAAAGCGACGCCAGAAGAATTGCGAAACTGTTGATGCAGATGCGCCGCGCGAGTTCCGCGCGATCGTCATCGCCGATATGCGGCAGCATGCTCAGCACGACGAGCGCCGTCGCCGGCGGATTGATGATCGGGAACAATCCGGCGACGATCACGAGAACCGTCCGGGCGAATTCGTTGAGCATGCGCGTTTTTGTCCGTTCGTAGGCCTGCTGCAAGCCCGGACATTGTGCACGCTAACTGGACGAACGTGCGTGGAATTGCTCCGCGATTCAGGCGAACGGCGCCGAGAGAATCAGCACGCATTCGGTGAGAAACGAGCCGAGCCCGACGCCGATCAGCACGCGCGCGACATAGGTCCACACGCGGCGATCGACATTGCCCGAGCAGCGCCAGGCGAGCGTGCACCACAGCAGATACAACGCCGAGCAGACGGCGAATACGCCCAGCATGCCGGGCCAGAACCAGACAGTGAGCAGCAGAAATGTTTCGGGAGTGACGCCTCGCGTCCAGAGGTCGAGGTACACGAACCACCATGCGAGGTGGATCGGCACGCCCAACAGCCACCAGACTTTCCAGAAGCGTTCTTCTCCGCGCCAGGCCTTGCGAAACATGCGTTGCGATGCAGTGGAAGGAGGCACGCATTCTACTCCACGCATGACCTACACCGAGAGGCTACGGCGCTTCGCCTCCATGCGCGTGATGAGCCGCTGCAGCACGTTTTCCGCCGCGCCCGAGAGTCGCACGAAGCGAAAGCCGACGACATAGCGCACGTCGCCGCGCGGCGTGGTCACGGTGCGCGGCGACAGCAATTCCAGATCGACGGGCAAGGCCACGCCCGCACCGAGATGCAGCACGACATCGTTGAACACGGTGCCGATCTCCGTTTCCGCGAGACGCGGAGTGTCCATGCGCAGCGCGATGCCGCCGAGCGAGACATCGTGCACTTCGTAGCGGAACGCTTCGCCGTCGGCGAATGCGCCTTTCGCGTAGAACGGATCGAGGATCGGCGCCGGCACGCGGAAATATTCGCGTCGCTGAAACTGATAGAGCTTCGCGGGAAACTCGGCTTCGAACGCCTGTCGCCCTTCATGAGTCACGGCGTGCGCCGCGCCCGTGCTGAACTCGACGCGCACGCCCTCCGGCGCGCCCTTGAAATACAACTGTCGCGCGTCCAGCAACGCGCGATTGTCCGACTCGACGCCGCCCCAGTCGAACACGATGCGCGCGCCGCGCACGTCGACTTCAAGCAATTGCGTGACGATCTGCCCGCCCGCGCTCGTCACGGTCAGCATGTCGCGGCGCTGCGCGAGACTGCGCAGACAGATGGAAATCTCGGATGGCGTATGACGCGCGAAGCGTTCGTGATCTTCGGCGAATTTCTCGATATCGGATGCGTGCGGCAACGGTGCGGCGAGCATGATGGTCCAATCTAGTTATCAGTTTGGGACAGCGAACGGCGGCTACCTGTTGACGCATATGTTGCACGAAAAGAACGCGGTTCAGTACGTCAGTAACAACTAGATTTTCATGGTAATTCAGCGTTTTGCAGAGCAGCAAAACGTTTTTTCTTACGTATTGCTTTCGAAAACGACGAAGGCCGGGCGCGATCGCCCGGCCTTCGTCCGCGTCGGCCTGAACGGATCAGGCGAGCGCGTCGAGTTCGCTCGCGAGCGCGCGGCGTCTGATCGGCGCAAGCGCCGCGCCGAGACGTTCGCCCTGCGCCTCGGTGATCACGCTGCCGAGAATCTCGCCGAAGCGCGGCTCGTCGACGCCCGAGATGATGTACTGCCAGCGATACGCATCGACCAGCGCCGCATGCACGTGCGCCTCTTCGTCATCCGACAACGCGCGGTCGAGCAGCGTGACGAAGTAATGTGCATCGGCGGCGGCTTGCGCCTGCATCATGCCGTCAATCGCGGCGACGAGGTCGATCAGATCGCCGATCGCGGCATCGCGCGCGGCGTCGTCGATGCGCGCATCCTCGCGCAGCCACTCCAGTTCGTCGATGATCGCGTGCTGCGACTCTTCCTTCCAGTGAAACAGGAAGATGTCCTTGAAGAGCGGCGACAGCGTCGCGTCGCTCTCCATGCTCTGCCGGTAGTGCACCTGCGTGACAATCTCGACGCAACAGGTCAGCGCGAGAATCGACCAGGTGGATTTGCCGAGCACGAACGCGGCGACTTCGTCGGCCTGCGAGACGAAGCGGTAGCCAGGCGGCAGCGCGAGGGACGCGAGCGCCTCGACGCGGCGGAACAGCTCCTGATGCTTCAGTTCCTCATCCGTGAAGCGGACGATCGCTTCGAGCGCGGTCTGGTCGCCGAGTGCGTGATCGCATCCGACTTCCAGCATCTTCGCGCCGACGAAGCGCTCGATCATGCCGAACATGTTGGCGTAGGTACGGCCCTGGATCTGCGACATCAGGCGGCGTTCGCGCGTATCGAGAAACGGCAGGCGGTTCACTTCAGACAGCCCGTCGGGCATGAACTTGTGCGCGGGATCGAATTGACGGCCGCGCAATACGTCGCGATCGATATCCCAGCGGATGCGGCGGGACACTTCGATGCACTTCGCATAGCGTTGATGCGGACTGACCTTGGCGGACTCGTGTTGAACAGCTTTCATGTGCGAACTCCGGGATGACTCTGCGTCGATGATTGCGATGAAATGGGCGCCATGTAGAGCGGCGCGCTGCGTCGAACAGGTCGGCGTAGGGTCATTCGTCGCGTCACCGTTCTGCGAATCATTCTCGGGAAAGGCGCGTTTGCGCACATGAGGCGCATGTCCCGGTTGTGTACCGGGACGCTGGGTTTTGTCGGCGGGAAAGGGGGACCTGTGTCCCGAAGCACTCAGGCAGGCTCAGGCGGATGCGTCGAAGCCCGCGCGGCGCGCGAGCACGATCGCCTGCGCGCGATTCTCGACTTCGAGCTTCGAGAAGATGCTGGTGATGTGATTGCGCACCGTCTTCTCGCTGAGCGCGAGGCGCGCGGCGATCTGCGCGTTGTCGCGCCCGCCCGCGAGCAATTCGACGATATCGCGCTCGCGCGGCGTCAACGCGGAAAACGCGGGATCGCTCACTTGCGCCGAGGGCAGGAACGCGCGCACTTCCTCGCACCAGCGCGGCCAGGCGGCGTCGAATTCGAGCGTGAGATGGTTCTCGCTTTCGAGCGGCACGAAGCGCGCGCCGGGAATCTGCCCGGCGAGCAGTCGGCTTTCGTCGAAGGGCACGCGCGCGTCGCCGCTAGCGTGCAGCACGAGCGTCGGACATTGCACGCGCGGCAGCAGATCGACCACGTCGATCTCGTTGAACACGCGCATGATGCGCGCGGCGTTGCGCGGCGTCGTCGTGAGCCGTTCGAGTTCGTTGAACCAGTGATGCTGCTGCGGCGTGCCGCCAGGAATGAACTGCGTCGTAAAGAACTGACGAAATGCCGGATTGTGCTTGCCCCAGCCGAGCTCCGCGAGCTTCACGAGCATTTCGGCTTCCTCGTGCAGCGCCGGATCGCACGTTCGTTTCAAACGGCCGCGTGCGTAGCCGCCGTGCAGCACGAGATGCGTGACGCGCTCGGGATGCGCCACCGCATACGCGATAGCGATCGACGCGCCCTGCGAAATCCCGAGCAGCGGAAAGCGTTCGAGGCCGCTCGCATCGACGACGGTTTCGAGATCGCGCAGCCACGCGCCGAAGGAAATATCGCCGACATCGTGGTCCGAGAGACCGCAGCCGCGCTGATCGTAGCGAATCAGCGTGTGACGGCTGCATAGTTCGAGCATCAGATGGCTCCAGACCGGGCTCGTGAAGTCCAGTTCCAGATGACTGAGCCAGTTCGCCGCCTTGATGAGCGGCGGGCCCGAACCGCACGTCGCATACGCGATTCGCACGCCGTCGCTCGCCGTGCAGAGGCGGATCTGCTGCCGTGTTGTGGGCGGGCGCGTCGACATCGGAATGATGTGTAAGTAGGGACTACGTACAGAGGCGACGCCCGCGCGGCAGCACCGCGCGAACGCGTTTCATGCTCGCGCGTAAACGATCAGAAAGTCAAGGACGGCGCGCGCCGCGCATCTGGCTCGTCAGGTCGCCGTGATGCATCGCGAGCGCGCGCAGCGACGGCCACATATGCATGTAGTGCACCATGAAGCTGTCGCGGCTCTGAAGCTGGTACGGCGTGTTGATCGTCGCGCAGTCGAGCAGATCGCGATCCTCGGCCAGGCCGTGCCGCTGCAGCACCCTGATGAACACGTCCTGATCGCCGCCGCTCGCATAGGTGGAGGATTTATCCGCGATCCCGCCGATCGTCTGCTCGATCTCCGTCAGCAGATCGAGATTCTGCTGCGTGTTGCGAAAGCCCAAGATGCCTGAATTGAACTGCCAGCTCATGTCCGTCGCGATCACGCGGTCGCGGTTCTGCAACAGCGATTCGAGCGGCTGACCCTGATCGACCACGAGCACGTCGGCATCGATCCAGAAGATCCATTCGTGCTCGGGAAGATGGCGCAGCAACACCCACGGTTTCAGCCAGTTGCCGCTTGCGCCCGCTTCCGGCGGCACATCGCGATAAAGGTGCAGCGCGTAGCCGTGCCGCTCGCAATAGCGGCGCACATTGCGCTCGGCGATTGCCCCGTATTCGCGGATGTTCGGCGTATAGAGCATCGCGAGTGCGATCGGTGCGTGGCCGTTCCACGCTTCGTATCGCGCTTCGCCGGCTTCCGGCGGCGGCAAAGCGAGATATGGCGCGCCGCGCGACTGGCAATCGTTGACGTGTTCCGCGAGCAGATCGCGCAGATCGGCAAACACGGGCTGGTTGTGCGGCGCGTCCGGCAAATCCGCGAGCGCAAGCGCGAACGCGGGCCATTCGGTCCATACCGGATGGACGTGCAGCGCGGCAAGCACGACGGGCACGTATCCCTCGATCGCCACGTTGAACGAACACGGCTCCAGTGCGCGCAGCAAGTCGGTTTCGCTCGCGAGCGCCCCGCCGAACTTCGTGCCCGCGCAAAGGCGCTCGACGCGTTCGCGCGCGGCGGGCGTATTACGCCAGAGCTGGAACGACGCCAATACATCGTTGGCTGCGCTGTCCCGGTACGAGACGATCCAGTCGCGGCTTTCGTCGCGCATCAACGTCTCACACGGGACGTCGCGCAACAGCATGCAGTCCTGCGTGAGCAGCAGCACGAGATCGCCTTCGGCGCAGGCGCGAAGCGTACGCAACAACACCTGGTATTTC
This sequence comes from Caballeronia sp. NK8, assembly GCF_018408855.1. Lineage (GTDB taxonomy): Bacteria > Pseudomonadota > Gammaproteobacteria > Burkholderiales > Burkholderiaceae > Caballeronia. The sequence goes on from NZ_AP024325.1 coordinate 1,343,296, forward strand.
TGGTAAAGGCGCAGATGCGGCCAGCCGATCGAACTCACATCGACATATTCGTGCGAGTAGGAATGGCGCGCGCAATAGCGGCGGTGATTCTCGAACGACGCGCGTGCGCTGTCGTCCGCGAAAAAACTGATGACCTGGGTCGTCATGGCGATGCTCCGTGATGCCGTGTGTCGGGCATTTTGTCCCGTCCCTCGGCGCACGAGCAAGCGCACGCACAGTTTGTTTCATCCCAGTGCGCATGAGCCGCGATCGTTTCACGTTCGGCGTTTCGCGCGCAGCGGCAGCGTCGCGATGAACTGATCGATCGCCGCGAAGAGCGCCGCGCGGCGCACGCCGTCCTGCGCCTGAATCGAAAGACCCGCGAACAGCGTCATACATAGCGCGGCGAGCGCCTGAACGTCGGTGCGCGCGTCGAACTCGCCGTTTTCGACAGCCTGCGCGAGCCGCAACGCGACGATCGAGGCCACCTTGCGCCTGAGCTTCTGCATCTCGGCGCGCAACTGCGCGTGCTCGACGCCGACGGACATCGCGCCCAGAAATATCATGCAGCCGCGTGGATTCTGTGTGCCGGTGAAGAGTTCGACGCTCGCGCGGAACATCGCGCGCAGTCCGTCGCGCACGGATTGGTGCGCCTGCAACTGACGCAGCGCCGCGCCGCCTTCCGCTCCCGTATAGAGTTCGACCGCTTCGCGGTACAGATCCTCCTTGCTGCCGAACGCGGCGTAGAGGCTCGGCGAATTGATGCCCATCGCGTCGACGAGATCGGCCATCGAGCAGGTGTCGAAGCCCTTGGCCCAGAACACGTCCATCGCGCTTCGCAGCGCCGCCTCGCGATCGAACGCGCGCGGCCGCCCGCGCGCCTTGTGCGGCGTCTCCCGTATTTCCGACGACATGTCTCGCTCCTCGTGCGCGCCAGCGATTAGTACGCGCACTGAAATTCAGAATTATGTGTCGATCGTAACAAAATAACTGGACGCTGTCGCGCGACGATGTTCAAATATGTGTATCGATCGTCACATAAATCCCGGAACCTTCTTAGGAGTGTCGTCATGAAATCGACTTTGTCCGCGCTTGCCGCCGCGTTGCTGCTGATGAGCCCGCTCGTGTCGTTCGCGCAAACCACGGCGGCCTCGCCCGCGCCGTATTCGGTGTTCGTCGATCAGCCCACCGGCTTCACGTTCGTGAAGATGCCGTCGGGATGGAAGTTCGTCGGCGCGGTGTCGCAGGACGAAGCGCAGCATGTGCCGGCCAGCGTGCTGACCTCGGTGCTGCCCGCTGATTCGGCGCGTGCCATCGATACCGCATCGGTGAAGTAAGCTTCACGCGCACGCAAACGATATGCGATCGGGCGCGTTCGCGCGCTCGGCGCAGATCGCATCGACAATGTACTGCGCGTCGCGCGCGACGCCCGAGAAGCGGCCCGATCCCCACGTGTGCAACCACGGCAGACCGACGAAATAGAGCCCCGGCACCGCCGTCACGCCGCGCAAGTGCGCCGGATGGCCGCGACCATTGAAGACCGGCGCGTCGAGCCAGCCGAAATCCGGCGTGAAGCCGATGCACCAAACCACTGCCCCGATCCCGCTCGCCTCGAGACTCAGTTCGACGCGTTCGCCATCCGGCTGCCACAGTGGCTCGTAACGCGCGGCAGCCGGCGCATCGATGCCGTGCTTCGCGATGAATCCGTCGATGCTCGCGTTGATGCGGTTATAGGTATCGTCGGCGTCGTCGAGGTTCGCGCGCAGGTTCGGCGCAAAACGCAGCTTGCCGTCGCGAAAGTCTTCCAGACGGCCGAACAGTTCCATGCCTTCCAGCGCGAAGCGGCGCAAGTCGATATCGCGGCCGCCGTCGCGGCCCGTCACATAATGATTGGTGTTGTCGCGCACGCCTTCGCGCAGCGGATGATCGGTCACGGGCATGTCGTAGTAACGCATGTCCGCGAGCCAGTCGACCACATCGCGACCGCGATAGAAACGCGCGCAACGCGGCGCTTCACCCACCGCGAGATGCACCTTGCGGCCCGCCAGATGCAGATCCTCCGCGATCTGCGCGCCCGACTGCCCCGAACCGACGACGAGCACCGCGCCCGGCGGCAACGCATCCGCATTGCGATAATCCGACGACTCCACCTGAGCGATCCGCGCGGGCAAACGTTCGGCCATGCGTGGCACGATCGGCGTGTGATAGCCGCCTGACGCGACCACGATCTGATCGGCCGTGAACTCGCCGCGCGAGCTTGCCACGAAGTAACGTCCATCCGCGCCGCGCCTGACGCGCGTGACCGCCGCATCTTCGAGCACGGGCGCGTGCACCTTCTCGATGAAGCCATCGAGATACGCAATGATCTCGTCCTTCTTCATGAAGCCGTGCGGGTCCGCGCCGGCGTAGGGATGTCCCGGCAGCGCGCATTGCCAGTTGGGCGTTACGAGGCAGAACGTGTCCCAGCGTTGCGTGCGCCACGTATGCGTGAGCGTGTGCTTTTCGAGCACGAGATGATCGATGTTCGCCTGCTGCAGAAAGTGGCTGACCGACAGTCCCGCCTGCCCGCCACCCACGACGATCACGCTGTAATGCGTCGATTGAACGTTCGACATATCCGCATCCTCTCCGGCAGATGAATGAATCACTCGAGCGCGAGCACGGTGACGTGCGCGTCGTGCGTTGCGGTGAAGCGGCGCGCATCCTCTTCGATGCGCGCGAGCTGATCGAGCGCGGCGGAGCAGGCGAAGCCATACTTTTCGCGCACGCGTTCCGAGCCGATGTTGAGCGCCTCGCGCGAGCGCGCGACGAATTCGCCGACGTCGTAACGCTCGCCCGCCGTGAAGAACTCGCCGACGACAGTCGATGGCGAATAGCAATTCGCTTCGACGCCATCGGGCCAGCGAATTCGAAAGTGCATGACGGGCATGGTCGTGTTTCCTTTATGCGTTGAGCTTGCCGTAGATGTCCAGATGCCGCGCGGCGCTGGCTTGCCACGTAAAGCGCCTGAGCAGCGCGGGCACGGCATGAAGGAAGTCGATGCCGCTTGCGCCGTCGAGCGCTTTGGCGAGCGCATCGGCGATCGAATGCGCGTCGTGCGGATCGGCGAAGACGCAGGTCGTCTCGTCGAGATAGTCGATGAATGGCGCGATTCGCGACACGATCACGGGCCGCTCGCTCGCCAGCGCTTCCAGTACGACGAGCCCGAAGCCTTCGCGCAGTGAGATCATCGAGACCGCGCCGGCGAGGCGATAGAGCGCGGGCATCGATGCATCCGATAGCGCGCCGGTGACGATGACCGGCGTGCCCTTCTCGCTCACGTCGAGCTTGAGTTCGGCGGCGCGCGCGAGGAAGCGGCGCGTATAGGCATCGTGATCGAGCAGGCTCGCGCCACCCGCGAGCACGAGTTGCGCCGACGGCCGTCGCATACGCAACGATGCGAACGCTTCGAGCAGCATCGACGTGTTCTTGCGCGCTTCGATGCCGCCGACCGCGAGCAAGGCCGGCCCCGCGCCGATGCCGAAGCGTTCGCGCAATGCATCGCATTCGTCGTCGAACGCCGCTCCGTAGCGCGTTCGATCGATACCGTTCGTCACCGTCTGCGCCGCGATACCATATGTCGAGCGCATCGTGCGCGTCCATGCTTCGCTCACGCACAGCACGGCGTCGGCGTCCTGCCATGCACGCCGTTGCCAGTGCGCGAGTTGCACGTCATCGAAGTGATCGAGATGATGGACGGTACGCACGAAGGCGCGAATCGCGCCCTGCGCCTTGAGCTCCGCGAGCGCATTTCCGCCGATGCTGTCCTGCGCATGCAGCACGTCGTAGCCGCTCACGTTCGCTTCGATGAGCGCGCGCTTCAATGCGCGGATGCGTTCATCGACCATCGCGACAAGTCCTTCCTGCGCGCCTTCGATACGCGCCAGCACGATCCTGCAAGGCGACGCGCGAAACATCGCTTCGCCAGCGCGCGCGGGCGCGAACACCGTGACGTCGTGTCCGCACGCGTGCAGTGCGCGTCCGAGTTCGAGCGTATGCACGACGCCGCCGCGCGGATTCACCGAATGCGTGAGCAGTGCGATCCGCATACGGTTCATCGCGCACATATGAACGGCTCGTCGCGCAGATTCCACAGCAGCGCGCGTTCCGAACCACGTTCGATGACGATCTCGCGCGACGCATCCACTTCGCCGATCACCGCGCATGCAAGCGAACGCGACGCGAACCTCGCGCATACTTCATCGATATGTTCACGGCGCACGGACAGCACGAAACCGAAGCTCGGAAACGCCGTGAGCCAGCGTTCGATATCGACATCGGGCGGGCGCGGCAGTGCATCGAGATCGATGCGCGCGCCCACGTCCGAGCATTCGAGCAGCATCAACGCAGTGCCGAGCGCGCCGGCCATGCTGATGTCCTTGGCGGCATCGCACAGACCATCTTCGGCCAGCGCGGGAAGCAGTTCGAAGTCTGCGCGCGCACGGCCTTCCGGCGCGCCCACCGACGCGTTCCAGAACGGATACGGCTCCTCGAATTTGCCGCGCAGATCGACGGCCATGACGAGCGCGTCGCCGGGACGCGCATCGAAGCTCGTCAGAAGCTTGCGCGCCCGCCCGACGATCGCGACCGCGAGTTGCGCACTATCGCTGCGCACGTTGCTGTGTCCGCCGACGATCGGCACGCCGTACGCCGCCGATGCCGCCGCCATGCCCGCGAGCACGTCGCGCGCGTCTTGCGCATTGCCGCTCCACAACGCATCGACGACGGCGATGGGACGGCCGCCCATCGCGTAGATATCGCTGACGTTGACCATCACGGCGCTATAGCCCGCAAACCACGGCATCGTGCAAACGAAGTCGCTCACGAGACCTTCGATCGCGAACAGCATGTAGCTGTCGCCATCGGGAATCACGGCGCAATCGTCGCCAATCGCGACGCTCTGCGCGCCTTGCGGCAAGCGTGAAAGCACCTGCGAGATATCGCGCTTGTGACGAAAGCCGCGGCTCTCGCGCAAACGCTCGACCAGTTCGGCGAGCGCGCTCACGACATCCTCCGCGACAGCGCGACGAAACCGCTTTGCGGCGTGACACAAGGTGGATAGGCGTCGAGCTGCGCGCGCATCAGATGATGCGGCCGGCCGAACAGCGTTTCCTCGCCAAGCGATGTCCAGTTCAAACGCTGGAAAAGCGGCACGTTCTGCGCCTGAACGTGCGCGAGGAACGTCTCGCAACCTTGCGCATGCGCGCTCGACACCGCAAGCCGGATAAGCGTCGCGCCGATCTTCGCATGCGAGCGAAACGCCGCATGCACCGCGAGCCGCGAGCCGAACCACACGCCCGGTTCGTTCTCGTGGATACGCACCGTGCCGACGACCTGCTCGGGCATGCCCGCGACGCAACTCAAGGCGACGAGCAGTTGCGCGTGCGCGTCGATCTCGTCGCGATCGTCGCCGGCGAACACGCCCTGCTCGATGCAGAACACCGCGCGCCGCAGCTTGTACGCCTCGATCGCTTCCCACGGCAGCGTCGCCCATTTCACGCGATATTCGACCGGCGTGTAATCGAGCGCGAGCGCATCGCCTTCAATGGCATCGACGAACATGTTCACACCTCGTACGAAGAAAGCGACGAGCACGCGCCGCATTTGCCGCAGCCCGCCTTGATATCGGCGGAACGCATGCCGGCATCGGCCAGCATCGCACCGATGGGCGCGAGCACCGTGCGCATGAAGTCCGGTGTGGGCGCGGGATGATCTTCGAGCGGCGTGCCGCTGATCGGCACGAAGGGCACGACGAACGGATACACCCCGATGGCGATGCATTCGCGCGCGATCTGCACGATGGCCGCCGCGCTGTCGCCCAGACCCGCGAGGATGTACGTGCTCACCTGCCCGCGCCCGAACACTTTCACCGCCGCTTCGAACGCTTCCATGTAGCGCGCGACGGGCACCGTCGCCTTGCCCGGCATGATGCGGTCACGCACGGCGGGCGTGACGGCTTCGAGATGCATGCCGAGCGTATCGATGCCGCTCGCCTTCATGCGCTCGAACCAGCGATCGTCGTCGGGCGGCTCGCATTGCGCCTGGATCGGCAGATTCACGGCGGCCTTGATGGCGAAGGCGCTGTCGCAGAGGATCTGCGCGCCGCGATCGGGCGTGGGCGGCGTGCCGGTCGTGAGGACCATGTGCTTCACGCCATCGAGCAACACGGCCATGCGCGCCACTTCCGCAAGCTGCTCGGGCGTCTTGCGCGCGATCGTGCGCCCCGCCGCGAGCGATTGACCGATCGCGCAGAACTTGCACGACTTGCGGCGGCTTTCGTAGCGGATGCAGGTTTGCAGGACCGTCGTCGCGAGTACGTCCGCGCCGTGCAGCGTCGCGATGTGCGAGTACGGCACGCCGTCGAGTGTCTGCATCGAGTAGAAGCGCGGCGCCTTCGGAAAGCTGATGTTGGCGATCGGAATGGCGTCGCGCATGAGCGCGCTGTTGCCGTTCGCATCAGGTTGCCCGGCGACGAACGGCGAATCCCAGGCCGTGTTCGTGTGAACGGGCACCATGATCGTCACCCCATCGACGGTGACCGCCTTGTGATCCGACGGCCCCGCGCCGCCGCGCCGGCTCGACACACCCGCGCGCGGATCGACGAGGCGCAGGCCAGTCGACTGAAGCTCAGTCATCAATTGCCGGCTCGACGCCGGCAGGTTCTCTCTCGCGCTCATCGTCGTGGGTGTCCTTGAAAGAAGTGACGGGCGATGCGGGCCGGTCGTTGATTGCAAGACTCAGCAACTCGGGACGCGCGTAGTGGCCAACCGAATCCATCATGCGTTTGCGCTTCGTGATGAGCGACATGTCCAGATCCGCGATCACCATGCCCTCGCCCTCGCGCAACGGCTCGGCGAGATGCTGGCCTTCCGGCGACACGATCGCGGTGTTGCAGCCGCCGCGCAACGCGCGCTGAAGATTCGGATCGGGCGTGATGGCTTCGATCTGCGCATCGGTGAGCCATCCCGTCGCGTTGACGACGAAGCAGCCCGACTCCAGCGCGTGATGGCGGATCGTCACCTCGATCTGCTCCGCGAAGATCGGCCCGACCAGCGAACCGGGAAACTGGCTGCAATGAATCTCTTCGTGCTGCGTCATCAGCGCATAGCGCGCGAGCGGGTTGTAGTGCTCCCAGCAAGCGAGCGCGCCCACACGTCCGACGCCGGTCTCGACGACCTTCAGACCGGCCGCATCGCCTTGGCCCCAGATCATGCGTTCATGAAACGTCGGCGTGATCTTGCGGCGCTTGAGCAGCAGCTTGCCGTCCGTATCGAAGATGAGTTGCGTGTTGTAGAGGCTGCCGTGATCGCGCTCGTTCACGCCGAGCACGACGACCATGTTCGCGAGCCGCGCACGTTGCGCGACCGCCTGCGTGACCGGACCCGGCACGACCACCGCCTGCTCGTAGAGCTTCATGTGATCCGCGCCCGATGCGACCGGCGCGCGCACGAACGAGAAGTACGGGTAATACGGCACGAAGGTTTCGGGGAACACGATCAGTTGCACGCCTTGCGCCGCGGCTTCATCGATGGCCGTGCACACTCGGTCTAGCGTGCCGCCCGGCTGCTCGAAGTCCGGCGCGATCTGCACGGCGGCCGCGCGGACGATGCGTTTGGTCGAGGGCGTCGCGGCCATGATCGTCACACGGTCCACGTGTGGATGATGAGCGCGTTCTCCTTGCGATGAAGCAACTGGAGATCGAGCACGTCGAGCGGGTTGATCGGCCGGATGCCTTCGATCAGCGACGCTTCGCCGTGTCCGTACAGCGCCTGCAACGCGAAGCGGCACGCGTAGACCTTGCCGCCTTCCGCCATGAACTTCTGCAGTTGCTTGTTGAAGTTGAGATGGCCGGGAAAGGCTTCATCGCCGAGGGTCGGAAAACCGCGTTGCAGACCGAGCGTGACGCCGGGACCATAGAGCAGCACCGATGTGTCGAAGCCCTTGCGTTGCAGGCGCGTCGCCTGCAGCAGATTCACGAAGCCGATCGAGCCTTCGAACGCGACCGTATGAAACGTGACGAGCGCTTTTTCGCCGGGCTCGGCCTTCACGTCCTCGAAGACTTTTTCTTCGTAGTCGACCAGATAATCGCCGTTCTTGTGAAGCGGTTGACTGACTGCGGGCATGGCATTCTCCGTGGTTGTCGAGTGATGGCAAGCGCTCAAACGCAACGGATATGCCAATGATTGGCCCGCGAAATGCAATCACTTTGCGATCAAGCAAAACGAATTTGCGCGAGCGCCGCGAAAATTTTCTGGCTGCGGCTTGTGGGACGGGCTTTCGCCGCATCGCGCAGAAGCGCTGCGCGAAAGGGACACGCACGCTTTCAGCGCAAAGGCGCGTGTGCATGGTGCGCGGCACACCGAAGCCGTGCATCGATGCGATCAATGCAATCAGGTGCGATTTCCACGGGGATCTCGGACGATGAATCAGCCGGCGCATCACTGGATCAGAAAACTCGAAGAGAGCCGAAAACCCGCGTATCTGACGATTCCCGATCTGATCGAGGAAGACCTCGCGAGCGGACGATTGCGGCCGCGCGATCGCCTGCCGGGACTGCGCGATCTCGCGGATCTGCTGAGCCTGAACTACACGACGATCGCGCGCGCCTATGCGGAAGCGCGCAAGCGCGGCCTGCTCGATGCGCGCGCGGGCAGCGGCACCTTCGTGCGTGGCAGGACGCAGACGTTGCCGCTGGCGGGCGGAAGCAGCGTCGAGATGTCGATGAACATGCCGCCCGAGCCGCCCGCGCTCGCGGCGCGCTTGCGTGAATCGGCGGCTTCGCTCATGCGCGGCGCGGACCCCTATCAGTTGCTCCGCTATCAGGATTTCGGCGGCACGGCGGCGGATCGCGCGGCGGGAAGCGAGTGGCTTCGCGCGCGCGTGCCGGATTGCGATGTCGATACCGTGCTCGTGTGCCCGGGCATTCACGGCGCGCTCGTGGCGCTGGTGTCGCAGCTTGCGCGGCCCGGCGAGATGATCTGCCTCGACTCGCTCGCCTATCCCGGCATCAAGGCGATCGCGTCGCAACTGGGCGTGCGGTTGCAGGCGCTGCCGCGCGACGAGGACGGCCCTTTGCCGCATGCGTTCGAGGCGTTGTGCAAGTCGGAGAAGCCGGGCGGGTTCTATTGCAATCCGACATTGCAGAATCCGAGCACGCTGACCTTGACGCGCCAGCGCCGCGAAGCGCTCGCCGATGTGGCGTTGCGCTATAACGTGCCGATCATCGAGGACGAGCCTTACGGGATGTTGCCGCCCGACGCGCCGCCGGCGATGGCCGCGCTTGCGCCCGAGCTGACTTATCACGTCACCGGGTTATCGAAGACGCTCGGTGCGGGCTTGCGGATCGGCTATCTGAAGGCGCCGACGCCGCGGCAGACGCAGCGCATCGCGGGTGCATTGCGGGCGACGACGGTCATGCCTAGCCCGTTCACCGTGCTGCTCGCGACGCGCTGGATCGATGACGGCACCGCCGCCGATGTGCTCGTCGCGATTCGCAATGAAGCTTCGGCGAGACAGGCGATCGCGGCGGACGAGCTTCGCGAGTTTGCCTTCGATGCCGATCCGAATGGATTTCATCTGTGGCTTCCGGTGCCGCCGATGTGCGACTGGAGTGCTTCAGAACTCGCGTTGCAGTTGCGCAATCAAGGCATCGGGGCAGTGGCCGGGGCTGCGTTTTCCACGGATGGCAATCCGCCGAATGCGTTGCGTCTGTGTCTTGGCGGGCCGCAGGGGCGGGAGGATTGCCGGGAAGCCGTGCGGCGAGTGGCGGATATGCTCGCGGATCCGCATCATTTGCATATGCCGATGTTTTGATGAGTCTTGTTTTCGCCGGATCCCGTTGGCGTGTTGGTTTATTAGCGTTGCCCCTGTGCTAATAGACCGACGCGAACACGGGATCCAGCGAAAGAACATCACTTGCGCATAAACGAGTACGCCTCAACCAGCCCCTGCACGATATCCGCCGACACATAATGCGGCCCATCGAAGAGATAGGTCTTGTACCCACGATAAGCATCGATCTGCGGCCTCAGTTCCTCCACCGTCGCGGAGCGAAATCCGCCGCCCATTCGCGGACGAAACGCCTCCACGATGATCCTCACCCGATGCCGCCCCAGCTTCGCCGCAAGCTGATCTGCATACTCCCGGGCAACGCGCGGCTCACGCGCATACACCCCGCATCCATCCTGCAACAGCACGCCGACATCGCGCGGCAGCCATTGATCGAGCCAGTCGGCAATCGCCGCGCCGCCCACATTCGCGCGATCATAAACACTGATCCACAACGGCTTGGGCAACGCATCGAGCATCGTGCGTAACGCACTCGCGTTCTGCCACGTCGGATCGATCTCCACGGGAAAGTAGTACCCCGTCACATGCACCGGCGGATGAACCTCCGCGAGCCGCATCGATTCGATGAACAGTTGCGCCGCATTCGCCCGCGCCGCCGCTTCGTCGAAGCGGCCCGCCAGCCCGACGATCACATCGCGCGCCCACGGTTCCTGCCCGATGCGCTCCCAGTCCGGCATGCGCGGCGCCGCGCGCAATCCCGCGCCCGGCACGAACGATATGCCGTCCACCGCCGTCCATTGCACGATCAGCTCATGCGCGCCGAGCCTGTCCCAGTCGCCGCGCGGATCGGCATGCGCGTTGTCGGGCTGCCAGACGATGCCGTCGACAAGACGCGCGCGCGCGGCATCGGCATGCGCCGAAACGGGAGCGCACGCAAGGCAGCAAGCGATGACGAGAACGGAGAAGAGGGAAGACATCAGTACGAGAATACCGCACCGAAGAACACGCCTTTCGCGCGATCATCGCCCGCGACGCGAAATCGGTATTGCACCGACACATCGACGAACGAGCGCGGCGCATCGTACGGACCGCCACGAAACCAGTAACGCGCCGCCACGCCCGCGCCGACGCCCACCGGCACGCTGTGATCGATCGCCGAATCGTAGTCCATGCCGATGACCGCATGCGGAAACACCGTCAGGCGCGGACTGAGCGCATCGAGCCGATAGGTGCGGCCCAGACGCGCGTTCGCGGTCGCGTAGGTCGAATCGTTCACGATGTAATGCCCCGCCTCGCCGTACATCGTGCCCGTCCACCAGCTCGGCACGTCGAGGCGGCGCGTGTCGCCGAAGCCGTTCGAGTAGGCCGCGCGCACGAGCCAGTCCGAGCGCACGTCCGAGCCGATCGGCAGAATCTTTTCGACGGCGAAAATCGCATTGGCCGATGCGAACGGTTTCACGCGCGCGCCGATCGCCGCCTGCAACGTCGATGCCCCCGACGGCCCGTCGCCCTTCACGCCGAAGTTCTCGTAGCCGCGCGCGTACACCTCGAACATGCGGTCGCCGAGACTGCCGAACGGACGCCAGTACGCCTCCGCGCCCGCCTGCCAGTTGTTCGACAAACCCGGCGTCGGCGCAAACGCGAAGCCTTGCTGCGCGCCGTTGCCGCGATAGTTCACGGTCGCGCTGAAGCCCCAGTTGCGCGTCGCTTCGGCGTGAGCCGCGCGTGCGTCGTTCAGTGCTTCGGGCGTGAGCGCCTCGTCGGCGGGCGCGTTTGCGCCGTGGTCGATCGCGCGTTCCAGATACTTCGCGCCCTCTTCATTGCGATGCAGGTTGAGCGCCGCGTAACCCGCGTCCGCTTGCGCCGATGCGGACAGCTTGCCGTCTCGCTCGGCGCGCGCGAAATAATCCAGCGCGAGCGCGCTGTCCCCCGCGCGTCGCGCGATGACCGCCGCCTGCGTGTCGGTCATCGAGTCGAGCAGGTTCGCATCGATCAACGCGCGCGCTTCGCCCGACGCCTCGCGTGTGCGGCCCGTCGCCGCGAGCGCATCGATCAGCGCGATGCGCGGCTGCGGATCGTCGGGCACTTCGGTGATCGCCGTGCGCCAGTAGCCGATCGCCGCGCCGCGATCGCCACGCCGTTCCGCAAGACGCGCTTCGCGTGTCGCGGCGAGCGCGGGATCGTGCGCGTAGACATCGCAGGAAGCGCCGAACGAGTCTTCGCGGCACTCGAAGGTCGGGCGCGCGCGCGGATCGACTTGCGCCGCTTGGGCCGCGCCCATGCGCAACAGCGCCTGCGCGCGATGGCGGCGCAAGGTGATCGCGGCATCGGCGTCATCGGGAGTCTGCGTCGCGACGGGCGGCAGCGCGTCGAGCGCCGCTTGCGGGTTGCCTTGCGCGAGCCGCACATCGGCGATGATCGTGCGCGCCACGCGGGCATCGCGGTATCGGCGTTCATCGGCTGCATCCGTCGATGCGGCGAGTGTCAGCGCCTGCGCGAAATCGGCGTCCTGTCCGAGCGCCGCACGCGCATAGCCGCGCAAGGTCCACGCGAGCGCATCGTCGCGATCGAGCGCGATGGCATCGCTCGTCGCGCTCTCCACGCCCGCGAAATCGCCGCGCGCGAACAGTATCTCGATGAGCTGCATGCGGAAGTCCTTGCGCCCCGGCGCATACATCACGGCCTGTTGCGCGAGCCTCTGCGCCGCGTCCAGATCGCCGCGCTCGCGGGCCGCATACGCCGACTGCGACGCCGCCGGCGCAAGTCTGTCGCCGATGAAGCGTTGCCGCTCGCGCAAGGCGTCGCTCTCGCCAAAGCGCTTCGATGCGTCGGCGGCGGCTTCATAGGCGGCGAGATCGTCGCCGGATGCGGCGAGCGAATCGATCAGCAGATAGCGCAAGCGTTCGGCCTGCGGCGCGAGCCGCACCGCTTCACGGCTTTCGGCCACGGCCGCCGCATAATCCTTGCGCGCATACGACCGATACGCCGTGCGCGCCGCCTTCAGCGCCGGCTCCGGCAAATCGCCCGGCACGCCGCCCGCGCCGCCCGACGCGATCAGCACGTCGATCTGCCTGCGCCGCGCCGTCAGCGCCGGCAGCGGACCGAGCTGCGCGATGGCGTCGGCGAGCGCGCGGCTCGCGTCCTTCAGACGCCCGCGCGCCGCGAGCGCATTGGCCAGCAGCAGACGCAAATCCGCGACGTCCGGCCGCTGGCGAATCGCTTCGCGCGCGCCGGCGATGGCATCGGCATAACGATGCGCGTCGTAGGCCGCAAAGGCTTCGCGCGCCACGCGATACGCCGCGCCGCTAAGCGGCAGCGGCAAGGTCTCGTCGGCACGGGCTGCCCCCGAGGCGCACAACGCGGCGGCCGCCCACACGGCGAGTCGCAAGCGCCGCGTCATCGAATCCCGGCCCGCTCGAGATAGCGGCGCCGCTGCTCCGCGATCGCGACGGTCAGCGCATCGGGCGTGATGACCTGCTCCGCCACCATGTAATCGCCGATGCGCCCGTGCCGCTCCGGCCGGTAGTTGCGCAACGCAGTCTCGAACGCGTCGCGCGTGACGAGCCCCATCTCGATCATGATGTCGCCGACGAGCGGCACGCCGCGCGCGGCGGACGCATCCGCGAGCGAGGGCGACGCTTCCTCTTCCCCATCGCCCGTATGGACCGGCATGCCGACCGCGCGCAGCTTCCGCAGACCGCCCGTGATCTCGCTTTCACGCACGATATGCAGCGCGACCGCGCGGCCCGCCGCCGCGCTCAATTCGGCGAGCGACATATCGTCGAGCAGGCTCGCGCAGGCGAACAGGGCGTGGCCGTTCGCATCGATACCCTGCGGCAGCGCGCGCAGCCGCACGAGCGTCTCCGGCGTCGCGATAGTCGTCAGGTCCATGCGCGCGGCAACGAAACGGCCGCGCGGCAAGTCCGCCTGAAACGCGATCGCTTCGGCGAGCGTTTCCTCGTCGAGCCAGCCGCGCGTGACGAGCACGCGTCCGATCGGCGCTTCGCGCGCGTGATCGGTTCGCAGCGCTTCTTCGAGCCGCTCGGGATCGATCGCCTGCCACGAAACCAGCAGTTCGCCCAGATCCTGACGCGTATCGCGCAGGCCCTCGTTGCTGGGGAAATCGTGCATCGTCTTGTCCCACGCGAGCCGCCGCCCCGTCACCATATGCACGATGAAAAGCCGCCACGCGCGCGCCACCGCCATGAAGTTGATGACATTGCTGATGACCATGCGCGGCACCGCGAGCACGCCGTGCTCCCAGCCATAGAGCCGCGTCGTGAAGACGATGCGTTGCGTGACGCGCAGCACGAGCGCGACCGAGTTCGCGGCGAGCAGAAATTGCAGCCAGCGCGAATCGATGAACGGCGACGGAAAGAAATCGCTCGCGAAACCGAAATACGACGCGGCGGCGAACAGCATGAACTGCACGGCGAGCAGATACGCGAGCATGCCGACGAACGCCGTCACCACGCCCTTGCGATCGCGCATCAGCAGATAGCGGTTTGCGAGCGAGCCGCTCCAGCCGGTCAGCGCCCAGCCCTGCAAGCCGATGCCGAGCGTCCAGCGCGCGCGCTGCCGGTACGCGGTGCGAAAGGTATCGGGAAAGAATTCGCGCACGCACAGCGGCATCGTCAGTTTGATTTCGCGCTCGGGGCCGAGGCCGAACCAGCCCTTGCGCCGGGTCGTGAATTCGACCGGGAAGAGCGGAAAGATCGACTGCATGCCGAGCCGCGTGATGCGCGTGCCGATGTCGTAATCCTCGGTCAGGCTTTCGGTGTTGAACGGCTGTTGCTGCGTCTGTTCGACGAGCGCGAGAATCGCGCGGCGCGAGAAACACGTCCCCACGCCCGCCGACGGCACCGCGCCCGCCAGACTCTCGCGCACGACGAGATCCTTCCCGTGCCATTCGGCGAACTCGTCCATGTAGGTGCCCGCGACGAGCTCGAACCAGTGCCGTTCGAGCGACGCCACCGGCAACTGGATCATGTCCTTGCGCGGCAGGAGATAGTTGAAGAACTTCAGCTCGACGGGATGCAGCACGTCCTCGCTGTCGTGCATCACGATGCCCGCGAACTCGATGCCCGCCTCGAACTCGTAATGCAGGATCGCCTGCACGAGCCAGTTGAGGCAGTCGGCCTTGCAGGTCGGGCCATCGTGCGGCACTTCCACGCGATGCAGATGCTTGTAGCGATGCCGCATGCGCTCCACTTCGGCGATCGTCGCGGCATCATTCTGATACGTGCCGACGAACACCGTGTACGCGCGATAGTCGAGCACGCGCACGAGATCCTCGATCATCGCGGCGATCACGTCGTGCTCGTGCCACGCGGGCACCATGATCGCGATGTGCTGCTCATCGCGCGCGTAGAGCTGCTCGACCGTCAGCGGCGCGAAACGCCGCTCGACCGTCACGCGCCGCCAGAGTTTGCGCGTCCAGTACCAGACGTCGATGAACAGATCATCGAGGCTCGAAAGCAGGATGATCGCCGCGACCGTCGCGGCCACGTATTCGAGTCCCTGGTAGTAGTCGGCGAGCAGGATCTCGCCGTACCACCTAAGCGTCTCCAGCATCACACGCGATCCTCGTCGTCGCGGGCGCGTCGGTTGCGATGTCGGCGGCGCGCGTTACCGGCCAGCGCGATCAACGCGAGCAGCAGCACGACGAGCACGGTGGGAATGCCCCAGCGCGCCCAGTGCCGCGTCACCCAGTCGGTGCTCGATGCGGGCTCGTCGGCCATCTCTTCGGGATTCACCGTGTCGAACTGCTTCAGCACGCCGCTGCCGTCGACCACGGCGATATTGCCGCGCGACAGTTGCAACCGGTCGGTGAGAACCGGCGCCGCGCCCGCCGACCGATACACGACGCCGCTCTGCCCGCCCGCGCTCGCCACGCTCACCACCGCGACGCGCGACAGGCCCGACATGTCGAGCAGCGTATCGCCCGCAGGCGAGCTCAGCGAAAGACGCTCGGCCGAATACACCGCGGGGTTCTTCTCGTCGGCGAGACGGACATCGGCGGCGAGGAATGGGCCGTCGGGGTGCGCCGCGTCCTGCGCGCTGCTCACCGCGAACTTCGCCGATACCGGCGCGATGCCCGCCGCGCCGGTCAGCACGGCGAGGCGCGGCACGCTGTTCAGGGCATCGTCGAGATAGGCGCGCGGCACATACACCGTTGCCGACGACGCATAGCGCGCCGCCATGCCCGCAAAGGTGTTGTCCGGCGTCGCGGTGGCCAGACGCAGATGGCTCGACGGCAGCACCGCGACCGGATACGTCTGGCGCGCCTGACAGCCGCCGTCGGGCTGACGGCGGAAGGTCACGCGCAGATCGTTGGTGCGCGCGAGCGCGTAGCGGGGAATCGGCGCGACGAGGCGCTGGCGCGCGCCGTCGACGTTGATAAGCTTCGCGCCAATCATCACGTCATTCAGGTACACGGTGGCGGTCGCACCGCCGTTGGACAGCGTCGGCGATGCCGCGAGGTCGAGCACGACCTGCTCCGGCAGGCGGCCGTTGCCCGATGCCGCCGCGAGATCGAAACGCGCATTCCACGAGGCCGCGGTCTGCACGTCGATGCTGCGCGGATCGCCGCCCAGCTCCGACAACGCGATGGTGTCGCCGCGCGTCTGCTGCGCCGTGTCGATGCGATGCACGATCACGCGGTTCGATACATCGATGGGACGCCAGCCCTGCGCGAGCGCGCCGATGCCGCGCGGATCGCCGACGACGATGATCGCGCGCCCGCCGACATGCGCGACGCGCACTTCGCCCGGCGCGAGCTGCGCCGTCAGTTGCGAGGCCGTGCGCTTGCGCCATGCGTCGAAAGCGGCGAGCGCGTCGCCCGAGGTGTTCGCGACTTGCGCGCGCAGCGCATCGAGCGCGCCGTTGAGCGTCTTGCGCATCGTTTCGTCCGCGACGACGACGTCCGGACCGAACGCCGCGCGCGCGCCGAGCGCGAGCAGCGCGCCGAGTTCCGCCTGATCCGCGATGACGTGTTTGCCGCCCGCCGCGAGCGCGCCGAAGGCCGGCACGTTGCGCAACGCCGCGGGCACGTCGATGCCCGCGAGGTCCACCGTGTCACCCACGGCCGGCAGCGCCTGCACCACGGGCCGCTTGCCGTCGCGCTGCAACAGCGCGTCGGTGCGCCAGGCGGTGTCGAACGCGTTCGTCGACAGCTTGCGTCCGGACACCGCCAGCACTGGCGCGTAGGGCAGCGCGCTCCATGCGGTGCGCAAGTCCTGCACGTCGGCGGGATTGAACCGGAACGTGAGGCGCGTGGTCGGATCGACGCGCAGCACGTTGCCGATGGCTGTCTGATCCGCGCACTCGTTCTGGCTGATCACCGACGCGAAGCCGAGACCCAGACGCACGAAGCCGGCGGTTCGCGCCGCACCATCGACGCCGAGATTGACGGACACCCCGCCCGCATCCTGCGTGAACGCGCGCGCCAGCACGGGAGAGCCGTCGAGCGAAAGGAGCATCGTGACCCGGCCGCCGTCGCCGCGCACGTAACCGCCGTCGAATTGCAATGTGGCGTCGCTGATCGGCACGCCGGCGGGCACGGGCAGAAAGAATTCGCGGCGCGTGTCGGGCGCATTGAGCGTCACGCTTTCGAGCAGGCCGAGTTGCCGCAAGGTCACAGTGCGCGTTTCCGGCACATCGAGGCCGAGACGCTCGAAAGCGCTCGCCGCCTGCGTGCCCGGCGCGTCCGTCGTCGCGCCGAGGGCCGCATCCTGCAGGCCCGCCAGGAGCGCAGCGCACGTGAAGAGTGAAGCCAGCACGGCACGCAGGCCGCGCCGGTCGATGATGTCGTTGAGCAAAGTTGAGTGACTCGAAATTGACGCAACGAGGCGGGATGGCCGCGAAGGAGGAATGTGCACGTCGCGCGCGTCCGCCCCGGTTGCGTGAGACAGGATGCCGGGCGCCTATGCGAGCGCCTCGCGCACGACACGCGCTGCAGATTTCATTCCGCGCGGCGTTGCAGGATTGAATTCCTCGAAGGGCCGGCCCGCGAGCGCCGCGACGATGCGCGAATCAGTGAGGACGAGCGTCGAAGGCTTCGGCATCGAGCGATGCTGGCCCGTCACGCACACGACGGAACGCACATCCGGTTGCGTTTCCAACGCCGTCACGAGGGGTGCCATCTCGATGGCTTCGGGCCGCGTCCCGAAAATGGAAACTATCGTTTTTCGCTTCGTGTTCATGGGTCCCGGCGACTGCACAATTCGTGAGAAATCGATTGTATTCAGACGTTTAGGACCACCCTCCAACTAAAATGTAAAAAAGTCTAACGAGAGCTTTATGTGAGCGTTTGGCGAGTTTTTGTCCAGCTTGAGGCGGCTTTTTTTACCTAACCAGTTAGACATCCCAAGATTTGGGGCGACATCGCGAGACTACTTGGCCGCGGGCGCTTTCTTCCTACAAAATCTCGTCGATCTCGATATCGAGCAACGCCGAACTCATCGACTTGCCGTGCGCGTCGAGCGCGAGCGAACGCGTAACGCCGCCACCGAGCGCGTGACCCAGCACAAAGTTGAACGCGTTCAGCAGCGGCAGTTCATAGCGTACGACTTCGCCCTTCACGACATCGGCGAGATGGGCCTTCACGCGTTCGGGCGTCAATTGTTCACGCAGATGCGTGTAGTGCTTCGCATCGAAGCAGATCACCGAGACATTCAGCGTATTGCCCTTGTCGCCGGTGCGGCCGTGTGCCAGTTCACGCAGTTTCATCGCTTGCCTCCACGAATTCGAATATCGGATTGACATGCTCGCGCGCGAGCAACACGGATTGCACCGCGATGACTTCGCGCGTCGCCTTCGTCACGCCGCCGCCGCCCGCCGGTCCGTTGGTATAGAGCGTCTCGACCTCGTTGCCGATGCGCGCCGCCTCCTTCGCGCTCGATACGCGGCCCGCGACGCGCACGCGCACTTCGTAGGGATCGTCGTGTTGGGCGCCGAGCGTGTCGCCATAGAGCGCGTTCACGCCGATCAGATCGAAGCGCAGTTCGCTCGTGTCGACGCCCGTGATCGCGAGGCGCTCGCGCACGATATCCAGCGCGAGTCGCGCGCGCGCCACCGCACCCGGGCCGCCGTACGAGATTTGCCCTTCGCCGATGTAGCCGTCCGCATATGCGACCGAGACCTTGAGCGTATCGGTGCGCGGGTTGCCGCGTCCGCCCGTCACGCGCACGCGATCCTGCGCCTCCTGCACCGCGCGCACCCGCGTGAAATCCGCGACGACATCCGGCTGGAAGTAACGGCCCGGATCGTGAATCTCGTACAGCAGTTGTTCCTTGCACGTGGCCTCGATCACGCATCCGCCCGCCTGCGCGACCTTCGTCACGACGACCGCGCCATCCGCGCTCACCTCGCCGATCGGAAAGCCGAGACGCGCGAGATTGCCGACGTCCTTGCAGCCGGGATCGGCGAAATAACCGCCCGTCACCTGCCCCGCGCATTCGAGCAGATGGCCGACGACGGTCGCCTGCCCGAGCGTGTTCCAGTCGTCCATGCGCCAGCCGAACTCGTGGATGAGCGGCGCCGTGAACAGCGACGGGTCGGCGACACGCCCCGTCAGCACGATATGCGCTCCCGCCGCGAGCGCCGCGACGATCGGCGCCGCGCCGAGATACGCATTGGCCGACACAATGCGCTCCGCGTACGCGCTGACATCGTCGCCGGATTCCTCGAAACGCAGCGACGAACGAAGGACGACATCGAGCACGTCGTCGCCCGTGACCGCGGCGATCTTCAGTCCATGCAGGCCCAGTTCGCGCGCGATCTGCGCGGTCTTGCGCGCCGCCGCGCGCGGATTGGCCGCGCCCATGTTCGAGATGACGCGCACGCCGTTCTTCGCCGCGACCGGCAGCACGGCGCGCATGCGCGCTTCGAGCAGCGGATCGTAGCCGTGGTCCGGATCGTTGCGGCGCGCCTGCTGCGCGATTGCGATCGTGCGTTCGGCGAGGCATTCGAACACGAGATAGTCGAGCGCGCCGTGTTCGGCGAGTTCGAGGGCAGGCTCGATGCGGTCGCCCGAATAGCCTGCGCCCGCGCCGATTCTGATGGTGTCTTTCATGACGTCGTCCGTTCTTGATTAAAGCGGAAACACGCCGAGCACGACACACGCGATCGTCATGACGATCGATGCGCCGAACAGCAGCGGGAACGTGAACTTCTGATGATCCGCGAGATCGATGCCGCACAGGCCGACGACGAGAAACGTCGCGGGCGTGAGCGGGCTCACGGGAAAGCCGGTGGTCATCTGGCCGAGCAGCGCGGCCTGTCCGACATGCACCGCCGGCACGCCGAGTTGCGACGCCACTTCGGCGATCACCGGCAGCACGCCGAAGTAAAACGAATCGGGATCGAAGAGCATGGAAAGCGGCATCGACACGAGGCCGAGCACGACCGGAATATGTCCGGCCATCGCGGGCGGCACGAAGCCGACCGCCGCCTGCGCCATCGCCTTGAGCATGCCGCTGCCCTGCATGATGCCGGTGAACACGCCCGCCGCGAGCAGGATGCCGGCCATCATCAGCGCGGCGCGCGCGTGGGCATCGACGCGTTTTCTCTGCATGTCGACGTTCGGGTAATTCACCATCAGCGCGATACACAGGCCGACCATGAACATGATCGCGGGCGGAATCTTCTCGCCCATCACGACCATGGTGCCGAGCACGACGATCGTCAGCACGATGTTGAACCAGAAGTGCTTCGGGCGGCGCAGCGCCTGTTCCTCGGGCGTGAGTTCGCGCTTCGGCACGGGCATCGCGCCGTTCGCGCTCGAATAGCCGAGCCGCTTTTCTTCGCGGCGGCCGAGCCACCAGGCCATGCCGAACACGAACGCGAGACCGATCGCCTGCACCGGAATCAGCGGATTGAAGAGCGCCGAAATCGGCAGATGCAGCGAAGCGGACGCGCGGATCATCGGCCCGGTCCACGGCAGGAAGTTGATGCCCGCCGCCATCGACACCGCCGCCGCCAGCACGCGCCTGTCCATCTTCAGGCGATCGTAGAGCGGCAGCATGGCGGGAATCGTCACGAGAAAGCAGACCGCGCCGGAGCCGTCGAGATGGATCAGCAGCGCGAGCAGCGTCGTGCCCATCACGATGCGCGTGGGCTTCGTGCCGACCGCGCGCAGGATGCGGTCGATGATCGGGTCGAGCGTGCCCGCGTCGGTAATGGTGCCGAAATAGAGAATCGCGAACACGAACATGCCGACGACGGGCGCGAGACTCTTCAATCCGTCGATGACGAATTTGCTCGTCTGCAAGCCGAAGCCGCCGATCAGCGACGCGGCGATCGGCACGATGATGAGCGCGACGAGCGGCGACATGCGTTTGGAAAGTATCGCCCCGAGCAGGACGACGATGGTGGCGAGGCCGAGCAACGGCAGCATGAACGTGTCTCCGAATATTGTCTTTTGATGGAGTTCAGCGTAAGTTCGAAGCGGCGATAACACAATTGAAATGATTTGATCGCAGCTATCACAAACGATAATGGATCTGAACCTTCGCGATATCCGCGCGCTCGTCGCCGTGGCCGAGGCGGGCAGCTTCACGCGCGCGGCGGAACGGCTGCATCTCTCGCAGCCCGCGCTCACCGTGCAGATACGCCGGCTGGAAGACGCGGTCGGCGCGCGGCTTTTCGACCGCAATAGCCGCAACGTCGCGCTCACGCCGACCGGGCGCGAACTGCTGCCGCTCTTGCGCAAGTCCTTGCGCGACATGGAGAACGTGCTGCGCGATGCGCGCGCGATGGGCGAGGGAGAAAGCGGCACGATCCGCATCGCGTGCCTGCCGACCTTCGCGGCGAGCGCGTTGCCCGAACTGATCATCGGCATGAAGCGCGACGTGCCGCGCGTCGTATTTCAGATTCGCGATGTGGTGGCGAGCACCGTGAATGCGCTCGTGCGCAACGAGGAAGCGGATATCGGCCTGACTGGCGGCGACGTGCTCGATCCTTTGCTCGAAGTGCTGCACGCGGGCGTGGACCGGCTCGTGGCCGTCTGTCCGAAGGAACATGCGCTGGCGAGGAAGCGCCGCGTGAGCTTAGCCGATCTCGCGCGCTCGCCGCTCGTGCTCACCGCTCCGGGCACGAGCGTGCGCGCGGTCGTCGACGCGGCGCTCAGCGAAACGCGCGAAGCGCTCGATATCGCCTGCGAACCGACTTACATGATGACCGCCGTCGCGATGGTGCGCGGCGGTCTGGGCGTGACGATCCTGCCGGAAACCGCGCGCGAGGTGCGCGCGGAGCCGGGGCTCGTGGTGAAGGCGATCGACCATCCGGCGTTCGTGCGGCCGATCGCCATCGTGAAGAAGCGCGGCAGGACCTTGCCCGCCGTGACGGAGCGCTTCGTCGAACGCATGCGCGCGACGATGAACGCGCCCCGCTGAACCGCGCGCCTACTTTTCCATCGTCGCCATGTCGATCACGAAGCGATACTTCACGTCGCTCTTCAACATGCGCTCGTAAGCCTTGTTGATCTCGTCCATGCGAATCATCTCGATGTCCGACGTGATGCCGTGCTTGCCGCAGAAATCGAGCATCTCCTGCGTTTCCGCGATTCCGCCGATGAGCGATCCGGCGAGCGAGCGGCGCTTGAAGATCATGTTCATCACCGAAGGCGACGGATGCGGATGCTCCGGCGCGCCGACGAGCGTCATCGTGCCGTCACGCTTGAGCAGCGCCATGAACTGATCGAGATCGTGCGATGCGGCCACCGTGTTCAGGATGAAGTCGAGGCTGTTGGCGTGCGCCGCCATCTGATCCGGGTCCTTCGAGATCACGACTTCATGCGCGCCGAGACGCTTCGCGTCCTCGATCTTGCCCGGCGATGTCGTGAACAGCACGACATGCGCGCCCATCGCGGCGGCGATTTTCACGCCCATGTGACCGAGACCGCCCAGGCCCACGACGCCGACCTTGTGGCCCTTCTGCACGTTCCAGTGGCGCAGCGGCGAGTAAGTCGTGATGCCCGCGCACAGCAACGGTGCGACCGCCGCCAGTTCCAGATTCTCCGGGATGCGCAGCGTGAACGCCTCGTCGACGACGATGGCCGTCGAATAGCCGCCGTACGTCACGCCGCCCGACTTGGCATCCGGCGAGTTGTAGGTCTGGGTGAAACTCGCGGGACCATCGCAGAACTGCTCCAGTCCTTCCTTGCAGGAGTCACACACGCGGCATGAATCGACCATGCAGCCGACGCCCGCAAGATCGCCGACCTTGAACTTCGACACGTCCGCGCCGACCTCGACGACGCGCCCGACGATCTCGTGACCCGGCACGACCGGATAGTTCGAGCCGCCCCATTCGTTCTTCGCCATGTGCAGATCCGAGTGACACACGCCGCAGAACAGAATGTCGATTCGCACGTCGTTCGGGCCGACATCGCGGCGCTGGATTTCGAGCGGGCCGAGCGGTTTGTCGGATGCGGATGCTGCATAGGAATACGCTTTCAGCATGATTGTGCTTTCCTCTTTGATTCGAATCTCGTGAACGGGATCGGCGCTTGCTCACCGCTTGTTCCCGTGGGGAACACGCGCGGCCGATATGAAACGCAGGATGGTTGTGTTGTGTGCGGCGGCGAACGTTCGCCGTCATGCTCCGCACGCGTTGCGAGCGACTTGCCGATGTCGCCGGTATTTCGGCGGCAACGCGCAACGTCAGTACTGTATGCCTACCAGAAGAACTCTGCCGAAACGACGGCGCGATTATGCCCTTCGAAAGGATCGCATGATCGCGTCGCTGGAGAATTTGACAATCGCGCCCCTCTGTCGGCTCCCTGCCAAAGCAGGATTGTTCGACAGGCGTCCGGCGCATTAAGGTTGTCATGCGCGCGGAGACGACGAATCTTTTCGCGCGGCGCCGGGCGGCTCGCGCGCCCGGCGCCTTCATCCGATTCATTCGGGGACGCCGTGCGGCACGCAAGTTCCCGGCGCCGCCACTTTGAGAGAGCGAGACCATGAAGGCGAAGGCGATCACGGTGAGCATCGACATGCCGGGGGGCGCAATCAGCGCCGAGTTTCATATCGATACGGGGCGTCTCAGGATCCTCGAACGCGGCATGCTGCGCGTCGAGTTGTTTCCGCCGCATTCGTGGTTCACGGTGGCGTCGGTGGCCGGGAACAGCCGCTGGGGAACGCGGCCGCGCGAGGCGGATCTTTATCTCGTGGTCGAGAATTTCATCCAGCAGCGTTTCGGCATGATGGCGCAGCGGGGCGAGGCGTCGTGCGCGCAGTAAGATGCGCGCTCAGCGCGAACGCGCGCGCCGTGTGCGTTGGTAGAACCCGTCCGGTTTGGTGCGTACCCAATCGACGAAACTGCGTACCGCCTCGTGCGCCAGCAGCGCCTCGACGGACGAATAGCACTGCGCCAATTCCTTCTCGGTAAAGAGCGCATGCAATTGCCGATGACAGATGCGATGCAGCACGGCCGTCTGCCTGCCGCCCTGCGACTTCGGCACGAGATGATGCAGATCGCGCTCCGCGGACGGCACCGCGCGCCCGCACAACGCGCAGACTTCTTCCTGCGGCGGGTGATACCACGGCTCCGGTATGCGCTTCGCCATCGCGATCCTCGTTGGTTCTTTTCGAGTGTACGCTTCGGTGTTCGGTGACGTGCCGTATCGCCGGATTGTTCAATATACCGAAGGTTTTTTATCGCTGACTGCGCGCAGGCGGCCGATAACCCGGCACCTGATGCAACGCGCGATGACACGCCGCCGAAAGCGCGGCCAGCCGCTCGACGCTCGCGCGCATGTCCGCTTGCGTGCGCGTGATGGTCTCGCGCAATGCTTCCAGACGCGGCATGATCTGCTCCGCAATTGCACCGCCTTCGTCCTTGCTCCCGAGTAGCATTTCCGCATCCTCGCGCGCTTCACGCAATTCCATCACCGAGACCTTGTTCTGCGCGAGCAGACCGGCATAGCGCTCAGCCAGTTCGCCGAGACCCATCGACCGCATGCGCTCGACGAAATCGCGCGTCGACTGCAACGCGAGTTCGCCTGCGTCATAGGCCATGAATTGAACGTCGCTGATGGAGAGCGCGATGCGTCCCTCCGGGGTCGTGAATTCGAGCTTGTGATGACGCGCAAAAAAGTCGACACCAAGTTCAAAAAACTTTGGCCCATGCAAAGCAGTTCATACCTGTTCAAAAAAGAGCGTACCGAATCCCAATATTGCCTGTTCAGGACGCTCACGTCGATCTGGCTCCGCGATTTCAAGGAGCTACGCGAGAAGTCAACTATGACCACATCTCTCAAATTGCACTGCTACTGCAGGGATTTTCAAGCTACGCGCATAACGATTGGTATCACATAGATCACTATCGCAGACCCGAGACACAATCATGCAGGCTCCATCGAGCTATACCTCCGCAGGCGCAAAATCGATCAATAAGTGCTATACGACACATCGCCTGCCGTCGTCTGCAACTTGGGCGTTTCAACATATATGAAAGGCTAGATATGACATGTCGGTCGACTATCACTATCAACGATCAACAGTTAACTTTCCCTGCGCAGTGTGGTCACTGCAACCGCATGATGTTAGTTTTTCAACCTTAAACTGGATATACATAGCATGAGCAACGAAGAGCGAAATCAGCGACTCTCGTCTAACATCTACCACGGCGTCGCAGACGCCGTCGTCGCGTACATGGTCGACTGCGGGCTGAAGGATACCGATGTCATTAGCGGCGAATTCCTCGCCGCTCTCGCACACGCATACAAGCCCCTTCCGCGATTCTGGCGCGACTTCAAATTCCAACCAGTCGTCGAAGCTGTTTCTACGCAGTACCCTTCCTGGACCTCCGCGGTCCTTCGACGCGAACAAAGTGCGACAAACGTGCTGCGTAAGGTCAAGAAGATTCTGAAACGAAACGCATTTGATGAGGCGAACGCGGAATTGCTGATGACCCTGCCGCCGACGGCTCGCCCGGAGACTGCTGAGGACGCGTTGGAGTGGATTTGCATGAAGCTCTCGAACGAGGGGCTCGGAGACCAGCTGAAATGTGCTCGACTGATAGGTCTGGATTGCGGTGAGCAAGCGCTCGAGGTTGTGCATTGTCTTGAACAGGCTGCGGCGGGCGTTGAATACTCGAGCCCTTTCACGCAGTTCGTTCGCCAAATCCGAGACCAGTGCATCGCCAAGCGCCGAGCCGTCCTTACTGAGGCGTGAATGTCGCGCGTTCCGAGGGCCGCTTCAAGTCGCCCTAGCCGACGACCGTGCACCCATGGGTGCGCCTGTACGAGCATTCGCCTCAACTCGCGCGATCCACTATCGCGCGCGTTTAATCCTTGCACCACCGAGCCAAGTGACTCGCACGTGCCCGGAGACAGTCTTCCTTTAGATGATGTCCAGTCAGGTGGTACACCACTGCAGCATCGAAAAATAAACGCTGTTGAGGGAATCAGTCAGTTCGTCGCGATCGTTCCGCTTTCTCACGAGGTCGGACCGGCGGACGCGTCCTCACTTTGCTGCTCGAAGTTGCAGCGTCAACTTTCTGATGACGCTGGCTTCTATCATGGCGGTAGGCTATTTTGGAGAGATCTTCCACTTCTTCTCTACATCGAGGCAGTTTAGAAAAAGACTCGTCAAGTGAACGTATTTTTGGACGTCCGGCCGCAAACTCCTCGGGTCGACTAAGCCAGATGCGAATCTAGGTCGAAACATGGCCGGTCCGCATACATATACTATGTCTCCGCGTCACAGTACGCATCCTTCACGACCGGATTTCCAAGAAATGAGCATCATAGACAAGTCTGTTAAAGCCGCAGCAGCTTCCAAAAATTCCTACGGACTGAGAGACCAAGATTTGACTGAATGGACTTGTTCTGCTGCTGGAACTGGAACCAGGCGTAGCGACACAAGCATGGCAATGACCAACGTGGTAGACCTTCAAGAGCCGCAGCGTCATACCCGAAAAAAGCCCAACAAAGTTGCAGATAGGGTAGTTTCCTTCCTCGTAGACTGTGGGCTGAAAGGTACCGACATTCGACTCGAACATCTGTACCTTGCGGTCGAGTATGCCTACCAACCTACGGCAATGTATTGGCGCACGATTGACCTCCGGGCTCTGATCCAGGCCATAGCGCAGCGATTCCCAAACTGTCGTGAGGCATTGTCAATTGAAGACAATATCCCTAACACGAGAGTCCTGCGGCAAGTCAGAATCGACCTGAGCGGGCGCGCGTTCGATGAAGCCAATGCCGAAATGATCAGGAATCTTCCAACAGATGAACGTCCGATGTCCCTTCAAGACGTCTCGGACTGGATTTGCATGCAACTCGAGAAAAGCGGCAGCAAGCGGAAATTGGCTTACGCGAGGGAAGACGGGCTGCGCTGCGCTGAGCGCGCGCTGATGGAGTTGAACTGTCTCGAAAGTGCGGCTTGCGGTGATGAATGGGTTCGAATTGGAACATGCATCGCTCGAGGTTATCGACGCAAATGTATGGCGGAGCGGAACAGAGCGAAGCGTCGTACGAAGCACGTTGCTGGCGGCATTAAGCGACCGCAACGTCAAAGTCCGACGCAACCAGAAATCGTCTTCGACTGAATGGCGCGACAAGCCTCGTCGTTCACGGCTGGAGCGTTGGCGTAGAACCATTAGCAGGAGATCACCTCTTCAAATGCGCTGCCGCAAACTCACGGGGATAACCTAGCCAGACGCGAACTTGTGGGAAAGCATGGTCGGTCCGCGTACATATACTTTATCTCCGAGGCACATGCTGCTGCCTCTCATCCACCTGGTTTGAAAGATATGGGCATCAAAGACAACACCTCCTTCCTCGAAAACTCAGCGAACGTGTGCAATGACGTTGCTAATACCGCAGTGGCCTTCTTGGTGGACTGCGGTCTGAGGGACCGAGACATGACAGCAGGGATTTGGGAAATGGCGCTGGAGTATGTGTACAAGCCAAATCCGCGCTTCTGGCGTGACGTCGACCTCGAAGCGGTGGCCGAAGCAATCTCCCTCCAGTATCCCAATTGGCGGCGTGCTATGGATACTGATGGCAACTCCGCAGAGGAAATTTCGCACGAGGTCTACCTTGTGCTTTATTGCAATCGGTTCTATGAAGCCATGGCAGAGATGCGGGTGGAGCTCCCGAAGTCCGCTCGTCCGAGAACTAGCGTCGCAGCGTTGCAGTGGATATGCGAGGAACTCGACCGAACCGGGCACATCGCTGAATTGCATTTCGCGCAGGTGCCCGATGTGCAATGCGGCAAGCATGCTCTTCTCATCATGACATGCCTCGAGCAAGCCGAGACGGGAGAGGAGATGGTGCTGCTAGGAACTCAGAATGCGCGGTGCTACCGAAGCGAACGTATGAAGGACGCTTTAGCGATGTGTGTAACAAAGCGTTAACGCAGTTTTCAGTCTGGAGGCCTGTGTCCAGGCCGCACGGCTGCGCGTCGGACGCGCAAGATGAGCGGGGAATGACTCAGTGTCCGGTTGCGGATGGTCGCCATCCTTCGCAACGTCGTCGCTGGCCCACGTTTGCTTTGGTCTGATCTCGTGGTTGGCAACGAGGGCATTTTCTCCCGATCGCCGTCTTCAACCAGACCGCACTCAAACTCAGTTCGCATCGCGACCGCGAGAAAAGTCCGCTTCAGACGATCCAATCCGTCGACGGCGTCCTCTGACGAGAATCCTTGCTTTCGTCCCATTATTTGTCAAACCGTGAAATTGGGCCTTACTCGCAAAACAAGAATAACTTTTGCGATATAGACCGTGCGATCCCATGACGCTACTATTCGCGCATTGGAAATGGCTGCTGCAACGACTTTGACGTCCAACTAATTGAGTCATCGACTGTCAGCGGAGCCCATTCGAAACATTTTCGACGACAAAGAAAGATTCAGCACTACAGGGTTTCGCGAATTGCTGACCATCCGGAACTCGCCCTCCTTCTTTGCTCGTCCCTGTACCGGTCGATAGTACCCGGAGTGCGCCCTTGTTCCGGATAATCTCTGAAGCCAGCGCTCGTTGCACGAATGACCGGTGCAACAGCCAGCGAGGTGATGCACCCAACGCTGGACATTCAGCCCCCTGAATTGACTCAGCGTTGATGAGTCAAGGAACGACGTCGTTGTTGAGCTGAGGAATGCATGTTCAATATTCCTTATATGGAGTGGGACGAGACTCGGCTAAGTGATGACAGTCGAGCATGGTTCATCGCAACCTACCCGGGTAAGGTCGTGGGCATTCCGACCGCAAGTTGGTTGTTCGTTTGCGAAATCCCACACCCGCGATGTTTGTGCCTTCATATCTTTGACGCACCAGCGAGCGGTTGGGTGCATCGAGCCATCTGTGAAATCGCAGCAACGAACACGCCTCCGGACCTACTGGTCACTGACGAAACTCGTCTGCAACACGCACTGGTCAGTGTCGGAAGCAGCTTCACAAAGCCAGCGAAAGCATACATCGACAAGAGTTTGATGGGGATGCCTGAAATCCCCGCATTCCTTCGTTGCCTGGAAGAAGTTCTCAACGACCCACTCTTCCAGAAACAATCGATCGGCGAAAAAAACGCAACATTCGACTCATGGCGCACCAAATACAACCTGCGCTAATGCTGGCGACGGAATGGCCTTGTCGCGTAGGCACTGGAAATCGTGCTCGAGCATTGGATGTCGACCGATCGACCGAGAGCCGGTTTGCGACCTCACCAATATAAAACGAGCCAAACGAAACTGTCCACCTGCGGGGCCGGCGACGATCCACGTGCCGATCGGAGTGCGTTCTTCGCCGACAAGAGAAGCCGCAACGGCCCTTCCGGAGGCAGGTGATGCTACGAAATCTTTAACAGGCCATACATTGCGCCTTCGACGCGTCCTCTTGAGGTAACGGCGCCGGCGTAGGTGGTTGCGGATTTCCGACGATGTACTAGACTCGATATGTGCGAAAGCTTTCGCACTCTCAAAAGACCAATATCAAGCTGAATTCTAATCTGGTCTCGCGTTGTTCCCCGCTGTGGGTGGCTATTGCGGATCTATCGCCTACAGCACCGGGAGTCTCCAATGTCCATCATTTTCGTAGACGCCCCTGAGTAGCGGGTGCGGTCTTATCATGCGTCATGCGACGCCCAGTCATCCTGGGAAAATAGTCCGCGCAATAGCGCCAGAGACAATTCGTTCGTTAGCGCGTCGTCATGTTCGGTAATCGTGAAGGCGTTCAACGCCCTTTTGCGCACCATGCGCGCTTCGCGTGGTCGCGGTGCCTGCGCCTGCCTAACGCGTTCCCTGCGTCGGCGCCTTCCCCTCAGTTGTCGCACTAGCGAGCGCAGATGCTAAAACTGCAGCGGAGGCTCGCGGCATCCTGTCACCAGTGACGTGCACAACTAGGCGCTGGTCGCGAGTCAAATGCTCGATGCGGGCCTACTTAGGGTCTATGTACTGACTGACAGCAAATAAGCGTCTTACGAAGGAACAACGATGCCACGGCTTAAAAGTGATTCGAACGACGATTCCCCGCTACATAACGCACAGGTGCTGCGAACGATTCGCATGGCCGCTGTCTCGGCGGTCTTATTCGACTTCAAAGCGGCTCGCGCGCTTCTCAGGCTAACAGACGCAGAAATCGGACGGCTCTTCAAAATCCGACTTATGAAGGTCGCTGGCCTGTCAACAGCGTTGAACCTGGACCTCCGGTCTATTCGTGACGAACGCTATGAAGAATCCGAACAGAGCAAACGACGGGCAACACCGCGTCACATCCTGGTTGCCGAGGGCAAGTTGCTTCACGCATCCCATTTCTGTTCAGCTTCGGGCATGACAGAGCACAAGCTCCGTAAAGAGGTCGCGTCCGACCGCATTTTTGGCGTGACCTTCAAGGGAGATCAATACTATCCATCGTTTTTCCTCGTAGACAAGCTTGATCGCAAGGACTTATCGAAGATCGTGAGGCTGCTTGCAGGCCAGAGCGGCTGGCGCCGATGGGACTTCTTCACGTCACCGAACGCGTCGCTCGGCAATGTGACCCCGCTACAGGCACTCATGAATGGCGAGTTAAAGCAAGTGTTGCGCGCCGCGGCGACTTTCATTCAGAAATGAGAGACCTTTATCGCAGGCGAGATGAAACCGCGCCGGTCGCAGAAAAGACCCGCCACTAGGACGGGTCAAGAAACTTCGAGGGCTGAGCGCCATGCAAGCGCTCAACTCGATGTTGATACCGTTGTCTCCGGTCGACAAGAGCAATCTGCGATTTTATGCGTTTCGGCTGGCGAAACCCCAACCAAGACACGGGCCTCCCCCGGTGCCTTTACGATCGTTCGATGTCCTAGCTCATCCAGCCTTAGCAAGTTACGGCGCTAAGACATCAAGCAATAACGGCGAATCTCGTAATGCCGAGAGGCTCCCAGTTCTCGTCAACTGCTGCCGGTATTGATCGCGCCGGTCATCCGCTCGCTGACATGCACGACGGCGCGTTTCACCAGCTGCATCGGCACGAACGTCGGTCCTCCCATTACACGGACAGAAGACCTTCCCTCCCGTAGTTACCTTCTGACGAGTTACAGTCGATCATGCCGATTCTGACGTACCGCTCTCCCCGGCTTCCGGCTGCGGAGCGGATGCCAGCGGTACGCTCTCTGGTGCTTCAGATACTTTCTTCGCGGCCACTTTCTTTGCACCGACCTTCTTCGCTGGCGCTTTTTTGTTCGCTGCCTTTTTCACCGGAGTCGTGGTCGACGATGCTTCGCTCGCCCCCGTTCCCGCGGTTTTTGCCGATTCCTTTTTTGCAGCGCCATTCTTGGTCACGACCCTCTTGGCCACCGCTTTCTTTTTCGCCGCTGTTTTGCTGTCTGCTTTCTTGGCTGCCGCCTTTTAAATCGATGCCGTCTTGACTACCGCTTTTTTCGCCGTCGCCTTCTTCGCCGCCGCTTTTTTCGCTGTTGCTTTTTTCGCTGTTGCTTTCTTCCCAGCAGGCTTCGTCGATGCCGAAGAGGCTGCACCACCCGACGCCTCGATCAGATACGCTGTACGGTCCGCCGCTGACGCGAGCCATGCGGGCGCCTTTCCTCGGCCGCTCCACGTCGCACCACTCTGTGGGTCGCGATATTTCGGCTCTTGTGGACCACGCGCATAGTTGCCGGCCTTCGGCTCTTTCTTCGGTGGCGATGTGGTCACGACCTTATCGCCATCGATCAGGAACTTGCTACGATCCTCGGCGGTCGCGATCCAAGCTGGCGCGCGTCCGTGGCCACTCCAGGTCGCACCAGTCTTCGGGTCCGCGTACTTTGCAGCGCCTGAATGCTTGCTCGAAGTCTTAGCGGACCCAACCCGACGCTTGCCTCGCGATCCTCGAAAAGCGTCGACATCTGCCGTTGTGAGGCCGTGCTTTTGTAAAAAGCTCGTGAATCTTCGCCAAGACAGTTGAAGACTCCTTTTTAGCAATCGCTTCAGCTTGAGCCTGCAGCTTAGCAATTCTCATTTGTAAGTCTTGTAGCGTGGCGATGCTTTCTCCTCAAAGTGAAGTATGGCCGCACTATGCCACATTCAGTCGTCAAAGTCAGTGGAGAGAACGCCGCTTCTTCCTTGAGTGATACGAACTCTTTCGAGCTGGAGTTGCCCCTATAACTCAGGACACACGGACACCGTTAGGTTGATGGCACCGCAGCGCGCCTGAACTCGCGAGGCGAGCGGTATTTCAGGGCTTTATGCGGGTGGCGCTCATTGTAGTGTTCAAACGCAATAGCCAGACGCGAGAGCGCCGTTGGTGCGTCGGGCTTGTCCATATAGGCGACGTAATTGTGTTTCATCGTCTTCACGAACGATTCGGCCATGCCATTACTTTGCGGCGAACGGACCGGCGTGGTCAGCGGCTCAAGCCCCAGTTCACGAGCGAAGCTGCGTGTGCGGTGGTCGATGTAGGCCGAGCCGTTGTCTGACAGCCATTCGATGAGCTGTGTAGCCCGCGTGGTGCCGAAGCGCTGTTCAACGGCGGCCAACATCACGTCGCGCACCACGTCACCGCTATGGCCGCCGGTCGTCGCCGCCCAGCTAATCGCTTCCCGGTCGCAGCAGTCCAGCGCGAACGTGACGCGCAGCGGCGTGCCATCATCGCACCGGAACTCAAAGCCATCGGAGCACCAGCGGGTGTTGCTACGGTCAACGGCAACGCGACCGTCGTGCCGCCGACTGTCCCGCCGCACGCCGGGGCGACGCAGCAGCAACTGGTGCTCACACATAATCCGATACACGCGCTTGTGATTGATGCAAGGCGCGTTGGCCTGTTCCCGACTACGGCGCAGCAGTGCCCAGATGCGTCGGTAGCCGTAGGTTGGGAGGCGCGCTACGTGGGTCTGGATTTCCTCGACCAATTCAGTGTCGTCAGTCGGTTTGGCGCTACGACCATCTTGCCAATCCGGCGAGCGAGCCTGTTTCGCTGCTACACCAGAGCGCGCCACGCCGAGAACTTTGCAGACCGTCTTCAATGGTCGTCCCCTGGCAGCAAGGGCGAGCGCGCAATCAGGTTTTTTGAGCGTCTCCATTCCACGGCTTCTTTCAGGATTTCGACTTCCATTGTCTTTTTCCCGAGTAGTCGTTGCAGTTCCTTGATTTCCTTGATGGCGGCGGCCAGCTCGGATGCGGGCACAACAGATTCACCTGCCTTCACTGCAGCCAGACTGCCTTCCTGGTATTGCTTGCGCCAGCCGAACACCTGGTTGGCGTTGACGCCGCGCCGGCGTGCGACGCCTGCTGTTCAGACTGTCGGCAATGGCGTCAAGTTCGTCCTGACTGTAGACCGAAAGGTCGGTGCCTTTTGGCAGATACTGGCGCAGCAGTCCGTTGGTGTTTTCACAAGTGCCGCGTTGCCATGGGCTGTGCGGGTCGCAGAAGTACACCTTCACACCGGTAGCGGCGGTGAGCTCTGCATGTCGCGACATTTCCTTGCCTTGGTCGTAGGTGAAGCTCTGCCGTAATGGCTCGGCAATCGAATTGAGTTTGGTAGAGAAGCCTGCCAGCGCGGAAGCAGCCGTGGCATCTTCCATCTTTGCCAGCAGCACCAGGCGGCTGGTCCGTTCCACCAGCACTCCGACTGAAGACGCATTGTTGGCGCCCTTGATGAAGTCGCCCTCCCAATGTCCGGGAAGCAGCCGGTCCTCGATTTCAGGCGGCCGCACATGAATGCTGACCATGTCGGGAATCTGCCCGCGTCGGTCTGCACCCCGTGTGCGCGGCATGCGCGTGCTGTGGCCGTGGCGCAGGCAGGCGATGAGCTGACGGCGCAGTTCGCCGCGCGGCTGGGCGTAGATGGCCGTATAGATAGTTTCGTGGGACACGTGCTGGGTCGGGTCGGTCGGATACCGTTCATCTGCGCCCACATGTAGCTCTTGCGTTGTGCAGCACGGCCCGGCTCTTTTAGTACGGTCCCACAGCAGCATCTTGATGCGGTCGCGCCGCTGATTGCTGAACACATAAACCGCACGCGCGAATGGATCGAGCTTCATTGACTGCTCGACGATGGCTGCGAGACCGTTGATGCTCTTGCGGAAGTCGACGGCGTCACGATGCACATAGACTTTCAGTTCATCGTCCAGGCTGTTTTTTGGGAGAGAAACGCGAAATAGCCCTAATTTTCAGGCGTCTTCCAATTGCGCATTGCATCGACCGTTGCTACGCTAGCCAGCAGCTTACGACGGCGCATGTGCCGAGCGCTGACGCCCGGGGTGCTTCGTCTTAAGCAGCGTTCATTTCCAGGAGAGCCTCAATGGCAACGAAGAAAGCTGCTGCACCGAAGAAGACCGCTGCACCCGCCAAAAAGGCCGCGGCCTCGAACATGGCCGCTGCACCGAAGAAGGTGGCCGCCACTGCCGGCGCGCTCAAGCCGGTGAAGGATCAGTTCACTAAGTCGTCGCTCACCACCCACTTGGGCACCCAAGCGGGGGTTGAGCCGAAGCAAGTAAAGGCTGTTCTCGCTGCGTTGGAAGAAACGATTCTCGGCTCGGTCCACAAGAAAGGCCTTGGAGAGTTCACCCTCTCGGGCCTGCTGAAAATCAACGTGCATCAAGTGCCGGCGAAGAAACGGCGGTTCGGTACGGACCCGTTCACGGGAGAGGAGCGTTGGTTTGACGCCAAGCCGGCAACGGTAAAGTTGAAGGTTCGTGCGCTCAAGAAGTTGAAAGACGCAGCCGCGTAAGTACAACCCTGCTGCCCAAGGAGCCCGCTTCGCGCGGGCTTATTCACACCTGTTGCACACGGAGAGACAAGTTCCTCGGAACAGCGTGCAAGTTCCCGCCAAGCTCTTTCAATTGGTTTTCAACGACGCGGGAGGCAGTCGAGAGGGTGGATTTTTCGGGCAGCGCAGAGGCTCCTGTCCTTTCGTCCCTGCCTTCCTGAAGTCTCCTCTCCGCTATAAGCAGGCCCTCCGCGCTGTCCAGTGATCCATCGATCTGAAAGGAGCGCGGGTTGAGACGGGCACTGGAAGCCAGTTCGGCCCCAAAAGGTCACCGGGCTCTCAGTCCGAACACGGGGTTGGCCGTCACTCAATTGCCTAAGAGCGATATCGATATGCTTAAGCGTCATCCGGGTACGGGCGAAGATTCGTAAGTGACGGTCAAGTGTGGATTCGAGTGTTCAGTTGAGTGTTGCCGAGTAACGTCGCAGAATTGACCAGACCTCCGCGCCATAGACCCCGCGCCACTTTTCATAGAAGCCCCCAAGGGCCCTCCGGAAGCTGTGCTGATCCGCGTCGTTGACCAGCATGCCCTTGGCTGCGAGAAAGTCCGCGGCGGTGCGCTCGATCTCATAGACATCGTCGCGTTGCAATATCGCATAGTGCTTTTGATTGCGCGTGACAATGTCTTGCATCTCTCGCGGCAGTTGTTTCCACGAGTCGGGATTCGCGACGAGCAGAAATCCCGACCACCAGTGATTCGTCAGGCTCAGATACTTTTGCACCTCATAGAGCCTAAGACTCACAACGATGCCCATGGGGTCCGTCTGTCCCTGTGCCACCCCATCCCGAAGCGACGCGTACATTTTGTTGAAGGTGATGCCCTTGGGCACCGCGCCGAAGAGTCGGAAGAAGTCTGCGGGCATCTGCTCGACGGGCGTACGGATGATCATGCCACGCAGATCCTCCGCGGTTTTGACCGGCCGCACAATATTCGTTAGTTGATGAAACCCGTTCTGCATGTAGTACCGGAAAGCATGCAGGCCATTGCGGTCCAATTGCTGACGGATGTAATCGCCCAGTTCGCCGTCGAGGGCCTCGAATACGTGCGCGTTGTCCTCGAACACATAGGGCAGTGACGGCAACTCCGAGACCTCTGCAACCGGCCCGAGGTTGTTTCCCGCGAGATACAGGTCGAGCGAGCCTGCGCGCACGGCCGTGAGCATCTCGTTATCGGAGCCGAGCGTGCTGTTGGGATAGACATCGATCCGCAAGCGGCCGTCCGACTCCTGATTTATCGCTTCTGCCATCTGCGCTATCCTGACATGTGCCGGGCTGCCCACCGGCTGATTCATTCCGAGGCGGTAGGTGAAGTCGGGGCCGATCGCGCAATACGCGGGACGCGCAGCCGCCACGCTCGCGAAGGCAAGAGCCTTGAGCACGTCGCGCCGCATCGGGTTGTGTCCAGGGTTCATTATGGTTTCCTGATTCAGCCGATCTCATTCAGAACTTGTGCAACATGGCGATGCGTACGACGGCTTGCCGATTGCTCGTCGACGCAGCCGGCTGATTGTTGATGGACGCCCGCGCGGCTTCATTGAGCGAATCGACGCCCGAAGCCACCTGATATATGCCGAGCACGTAGACGCTGGTGCGCTTCGAGAGATAGTATTGCGCGGTGATCGCACCGCTCTTGTAACGCGCACCGCCATGAGAGCCGTTCGCCCCGGAGACGCTGCTGCCGTCCGTATAAGCCAGGGCCGCGCCCAGCAGCACCTGCGGAACGATGAGATAGCTGAGGCTTGCGTCCGCGTTGTTGAAATGCACGCTCCCCGTGTACCCCTGCGGGTTTGGACCGGCCGACAAATCGCCCAGCCCGATGAAAGAGACATACGAATAGACCGCGCTGGCCGTCGCGGGGCCGAACTTGTAAGAGAGTCCAGCGCTCGCCACCTGGAACGAATGTGCAGAAAGAAAGCCGCTATAGACCGGATACACGGAATTCGCGACCGACGCGGAAGCCGTACCCGACGTCGCATTGCCAAAATAGCTGACGTTCGGATCGCGCACGTTCAAATAGCCCGCGCCAGCGGAAAACGGCCCGTTTGCGTAGCTCACGCCGAGAGACCAAGCCTGGTTGCGTATCGGGTCGCCAGCTACACCACCGAGGCTGTACATGCCCCCCATTGTGACTCCGTCAAACGACGCGCTCACGACCTTGATCGAGTTATTTGTGCGGACCGTATTGATGAAGTTATCCATGTCTCCAGGGTGCGCGCCTATGTTACCGGCCCATTGACGCGACGCGGCGAATGGGCCGACGAAATCAGTCTGGATGTCGTATTGCCGGCCAAGCGTCACCGTCACATACGGATTCGTCACGCCGATATAGGCCTGGCGTCCGAACAACAAGCCGCCCTGCGCGAGCTTGCCGTTGCTCACATCGAAACCGTTCTCGAGAACGAAGACCGATTGCCATCCGGCGCCCAATCCTTCGCTTCCGCGCAATCCGAACCGGTTGCCCTGTGCGACGCCTGATTGCATCGCGTACGAAGGATGACCTCCCGAGTTGCTGTTGTAGTTGATGCCTTCATCGACCACGCCATACAGCGTCACGCTGCCCTGTGCATGGACGATACACGACAGCGTGCTCGCCGCCATGGCGACCACCGGCGCCAGCCTTTTCATGCGCGTCTCCTGTGCGGTGTGCGGATGCCGATTCCGCCACCTTGTTTTCGTGAAGAGCAAGTCTAGAGACGCTATGTTTTTTCGGTGGACGGTTCTTTGGCTTCTTTGGGGCGTTCTTGCGTATCTGCGAATCCTGACGGCGCGGTGCCGTCATGTCGGTCAAAATTCATCTGATGGCTCCATATGCACATCTCGCACTACGAGACTGCGTCGGGACCGTCCCTCGGTGCAGACAAGATTCCATGGATTTCAGCCCTTTTTTTAAACGTGGCGCGCTCGTATGCTGATGGAGTTTCCGACAAAGCCCGCGCGAAGGAGCTGATGTGACCCAACTCAATTTCACGACCGGCCACGATGGCTTGATTGCCGTCGATAAGCTAGGCAATCGCGTTCTGTTCCTGGATCCCGAGTCGCTTGACGTGATCCTGACGCTGGAGGGGTTCGCACCGAGAGTTCATGAACTGTCGATCTCGCCCGACCGAAGGTTCGCGTTCGTACCCATCTACGGCGACGGACGCCACGGCGACAATCCACATCCCGGCCATCTGGTCGCGAAGTTCGATCTCGTGAGCCGCCGTCACATGGGCGATTTCAGCACGGCGCCTTATCTCGCTCCGCATAGCATTCGTTGGCGGACCGCGACGGAACTCTATTGCATCGGCGAGAACAGCGGCATCCTGCTCGGACTCGATCCTCTATCGGGAGAAACGACCCGTGCGATTCCCGTCGGCTCGAACAAGGCTCACCGGTTCGAATTCACGCCGGACGGTGCGAAAGCCTATACGGAGAACGAGGAAGATCCTTTTTGTTCGGTGATCGACATGCGGTCGGGCGAACGCCTCCCGAACATCGAAACACCCAACGGCACGGCTGGAATCGCGATCTCGCCGGATGGCTCGACCGTCGTCCTTACCGACGCCCGCGAACCCAATCTAATCGTGATAGACGCCGCCACCGATTCGGTCCGACAAACGATCCCGCTCGAGGGTCTGACGCAGCCGGCCCAGATCGCCCGGTTCAGTCCTGATGGCCGCTATCTCGTGGTGACGAGTCATGAGGAACCGCTCGGCGTGATCTTTGATGCCTCACTCGCCCGTCAAAGGCGCGTCCATTTGGGGCGCGGCCCGATGGACCTCTGCTATGCGCCCGATGGTCGTACCGCGCTGATCGCGAACCATGACGAAGGATCCTTATGCGTGGTCGACCTTGAGCGAGGGGAAACGGTCCGGACAGTTCAGGCTGGTGTGGGCGTAGAAGTTCTGTCCTTTTACTGAACATGAGCGGCGATAATCCGCCGCTCATGTTCACGAGAAGAAGCGAATCAGCTCGCTCGCCAGGGCGTCCGGCTGCTCTTCGGGAATGAAATGCCCGCTATGGCGGATCGCGATGCTCGTCACGTCGTCCGAACAAGCACACAACGGGCCACCCATGTCGGGGATCGAACCTTGATCCGCGCTGACGGCCAGTATCGGCATCGCGAGTTTACCCCGCTGCGTGAGCGCGCGATTCTGCTCTGCCGAAAGCGCCGCCGCCCGATAGAATGCCAGTCCGGCACGCAGACCACCGTCCTTCATGAATACCCGCTGATACTCATCGAGATCCCTCTCGGAGAAAGTCTGTGGATTAGCCGTCTTGCGTCGCAGGAACCAGTCGAGGTATATGCGCTCTTTTCCTTCGATCAGTGCCTCCGGCAGATCCGCGACGGTATGAAACGCGAAGTGCCATGTGCGCCAGGCCTTGTGGGGTGCGGTCGGCAGCGCGTCGGGCAACGTTATCCCGGGGATGCCAGCGTCCAGCAGCGCAAGACGCTTGAGCACCACCTCACCGAACATCGCGGCAAAAGGATAAGCCACCCACGCTCCGACATCGTGCGCCGCCATCATGAAATGGGTGACATTCAATTGTTTCAGAAACTCATGAAGCCGCGCGGCGATCGTCTGTGTGTCGTATCCGCTCGATGGACGGTCCGTGTCGCCTTGGCCGGGCAGGTCCGGCGCAATCACGCGAAAACGTTGCGCGAGCAAGGGCATCACCCTGCGCCAAGCGAACCAGCTTTGTGGAAAACCGGCCAGAAGCACGACAGTTTCGCCTTCCGCAACGCCACCCGCCACGTAATGAAAGCGAATGCCGTCCACCGTCTCGAAGCGATGCTCGAATCCCGGTAATTCATGGTCCTCGCGACCTACTGGCCCGAAATCCACGTTTCGGGTTGCTGCAAACGAGTCTGTGTTCATCTTGGAACTCCCTCAAAATCACCCTATTTGGAAATATATATTTCCTAATTAGGAAAAAAATCAATCGAGCAAGCGCATCGCCTCTTCGACCGCGCTCAGCATGCCCGCGCGCCCCGAGCCAAGTTTGCCCACGACACGCAAACCCTGAAGAAAACAGAGCAAACAGCGCGCCGTGCCGCCAACCGACAATGCGCCGGACACCGTTCCATCCGCCTGCCCCTGCTTCAGCAGCGTCCGCAGCAGCGATTCGAGACGGCGTATCGATCCATGCACCCGCTCGGCGATCTCGTCGTCGAAAGTGGCGAGCGATACGGCGCTCCCTACCACCAGACAGCCCCGTTGCCCTTCCTGCCCATGGGACACCGCCGCATAGAAGTCCAGCAAGGCGCGAATCTTGTCGCGCGCGCTAGTCTGTCGGGTCAGAGCAGCTTGTAAGCCGGTGCTGCGCCGCGCAATGTAGTGATCCAGCGCCGCGACGAAAATCTCACGCTTGTCGCTGAACGCCTTGTATAGGCTACCTGCGGTCAGACCGGTTTCCGCCGACAACGCTTCCACCGAGGTGGCGTGGTAGCCCTTCTCACGAAACACCCGCACGAAGCCGTCTAGGGCCTCGTCCATTTCAAATTCGCGTGGGCGCCCGGCGGCTGAATATTTTCTTGTCATGATGTATTGAACCACATCATGAGATGATAGGAAATACGTATTTCCAAATTAATGATCCGTCGGCAGCATCTGCGAAGCGAACCTGGCGTCGTAGTCAAGAAACAGACCAAAACTCCCGAAATTCGGACCATCCGGTGCGTCCGGCATCCCTAGAATCGAATGCATCGACGAGCCATCGGCACAGTATGGCGATCAATAACGGAGACGACATGTCGGACACCCTCACTCAAGTGAAGCACGGCGCGGATAAACTCGACGATACAATCAGTCGTCCCGCGCTCGCCCTCATCCTTCTCATTCTGGGCGTCTCCTATCTCTTCAACGGAATGGATCGGCAGATGCTGCCGGCCCTGCTGGGTCAGATCAACGCCGACTATCATCTGACGCTCGCCGAAGGCGGCTTCCTCAGCACGGCGTTCGCCTTCAACATCGCGTTATTCGGCGCACTGAGCGGATGGTGCATGAAGCGGTTCGGTCGCCGCGCCACGCTGGTCGGCGGTCTGCTCGCCTACTCGCTATTTACCTTCCTCACGCCCTTGGCAAGCGACTTTGCTGGCCTGGCGATCTACCGCGCGCTCACCGGCGCGGGCGAGGCGCTGCATATCTGTGCGATCTTCTCGTGCGTCGGCGCTTATTTCGGCGCACAGCGCGGCGCGGCCATGGGCGTGATCAATGCGTCCTTCGGCGTCGGCGCCTACCTTGGACCGGTGCTCGGTACCCTGCTCTATGAGGCGACCGGCTCCTGGCATACGCCCTTCTACGCCTATGGCGTAGCCGGCGCGGTCGCGGCGCTGCTGGTGCTGCTGTTCGTGCCCAAACACTTCAGCGAGGCGCGCGATCTAGAAGGCGTGACTGTTGCGTCGAGCGCCGCTCCCGGAGGCCCCACACGGGTCTTCAACCGCAACCTTGTGGTTGTGTCGCTGGCCTTCGCGATGATGGGGGTCTCGTTCTTCTCCTTCACCGCGCTATATGCGGTGTTCCTGCGCACTCAATTGCATTACCCGGTTGCCGCTGCGGGGGCCACACTCGGCATGTACGGCATCGGCTCGCTGTTCGGACTCGTCGGCGGCTGGCTGGGCGACAGGCTGCGCACTCCCGGCATGCTCGTCGCGACGCTACTGCTTGCCGTAACCGGCCACCTTCTCTTTCACGGGCCCGCATCGCAGATCGTGCAGGGCGCACTCTCCTTCACCTTCGGCGTGCTGGTCTCGGGCTATCTATATCCCCGCTGCATTTCGGTGCTGCAACGGAACGTGCCGGCCAGGGACGTGAGCCTCGCCGTGTCGATCGGTCTTCCCTTCTTCTATGTTCCGGGCATGGCTGCCGGATATTTCTTCGGGCATTTGGTTGACCGTCTTGGTTGGTCCGTTGGAGCCACGCTAATGCTTACGCTGCCGCCGCTGCTCGCGTTCCTCTTGTTGCTCGCGTATCAGGCGCGTCGGTCTCGCGAAGTGTCGGGCGCGGCCGCGGTCGCTCACTGAAAACTGTGTTCAATGAAGGAGACAAGCACATGGCTGCTTACTGGGTCGCCCGCTCGAGAATCATCGATCCTGTCGAGTACAAGAAGTACACCGATCTCGTTCCCGGAATCATCGAGGTCTATCACGGGAAGGTGCTCGCGCGCGGCGGCAAGTTTCAGATCATGGAAGGGCCAGAGACCTTTCATCGTTTCATCGTGATCGAGTTTCCCAGCATGGAAGACGCGGTGCGGTGCTTTAACTCCGATGAATATCGCCATGCAGCGTCATACCGCCGCAATGGCGCGGGAGAAGTGGAGAACGTCATCGTAGAAGGCGGCGACGCGACCTTGCGCTGAAAGATCCGCCTGGTCGGTCGTTGAATGCCCACTTACTCAGTGTCAAGGATCCAATGGCAAACACGGTTGCGGTTATCGGTCTCGGCATCATGGGCGGGGCAATGGCAGGGAACCTGCTCGAAAAGGGCTTCGACGTGCGGGGCTTCGATACAGGCGAGGCCGCGCGCGAGCGTTTCGCCTCGCGCGGCGGTCATGCAACGGCTTCGTTCGAATCGGCAACTCGAAATGTTGCGCTCGTGCTGACTTCCCTGCCGACGGCCGCGGCCCTGTATGAGGTCGCGGGCGAGCTTGCACGCGAAGCGGTGGCGGGCCGCGTTGTCATCGAAGTGAGCACACTGAGTCTTGCCGACAAGGAAGCAGCGCGCGCGGTCCTGGCCGACGCAGGAACGATCCTCTTGGATTGCCCGGTTAGCGGCACGGGCAGCCAGGCCGCGAGCGGCGATCTCACCATATTCGCGAGCGGCGATCCGGTGGCGTTCGAGCACGCGCGGCCGGTCTTGCATGCAGTCGCGCGCGAGGTGATCTTCGTCGGTGGATTCGGGAATGGCAGCAAGCTGAAATTCATCGCTAACCATCTCGTGACGATTCATAACGCTGCGACCGCGGAAGCGCTAACGCTCGCGAGGCAAGCCGGACTTGACTTGCCCGTTGTGTTCGACGCGCTGAAAAACAGCGCCGCTACTTCGCGAATGTTCCAGATTCGCGGGCCCATGGTGATCGAGCGCCAATACGCGCCGGCCATGCGCATTTCGACGTATCAGAAGGACCTCGACATCATTGGCTCGTTTGCCACGCATGTCCGCTGTCCGACGCCTTTGTTCAGCGTCTGCGCGCAGCTCTATCTCGCGGCTCAAGGAATGGGGCACGGCGCGCTGGACACCGCGGCCATCGCCATAGTATTGGAAGCGCTCGCCGGCGCAAAGCAACAGTCAAACGGTGCCGGATCGTCGCAGGATTCGCCAATATGAGTGCAAGAAACTACCTACCCGGCAGCCGTGTCTGGCCGATTATGAGGCATGAGAACCGGACGGCGGAATCATCATCGTTAAGCAGCGTTGCCGGAGGGCGCATCGCCATGCCTGTAGAGCATCTTGAACATTATCTGGTCCAGACCGTCGATTTTCGTGGCACGGTGCGCTGGTACCAAGACATCCTC
Organism: Caballeronia sp. NK8; assembly: GCF_018408855.1. Taxonomy (GTDB): domain Bacteria; phylum Pseudomonadota; class Gammaproteobacteria; order Burkholderiales; family Burkholderiaceae; genus Caballeronia. The sequence goes on from NZ_AP024325.1 coordinate 1,386,776, forward strand.
GGCCTCGTTCCGGGGCCGACGCCGAACTTCGGTTTTCCCGTGCAGTGGATGTATATCGGCGAGCGGGATGTCCTGCACATCACGCACGGCGGGAGCAAAGCCACGGAAAACCGCAAGGTCTATCTTGCGCAGACCTCGACTGCCACGCGAGGCTCTGGCGTAATTGACCACGTCGGTTTCCGATGCCGCGGCCTGCGAGACATGATCCGCGCGCTCACGGAGAAGGGCGTCGAGTTCCGCCAGCGGCGAGTCGACAATCAGGGGCTTTATCAGTTGTTCCTGTTCGACCCGAATGGCGTGAAAGTGGAACTCAACTTTCCCGCAGGCGAGGCAGTCGGATTGACGCCGGAAGTCGACGCGAGCCATTTTTCCTACCAACACGTCGAAGACTGACGATCACTTTATGCCTACCATGACCTTGCCATCTCAACCCGGTTGCCGAATGCACGCCAACCAAATCCTCCTTTCCGACGAGGCCCTGAAGCAGGCCGAGCCGCTTCCCACGCCGAACCTGTCCGATGCGATGGGCAAGATCATGCCGGCCTGCGTCGCGCTCAAGCCAATGCATCGCCTGACGCGTCCGATGATCGGGCGAGCGCTGACTGTGCGGGTCCCGCCTGGCGACAACCTGTTCGCATACAAGGCCATCGCCTCCGCAACTCGGAACGACGTCATCGTGATCGACGCGGGCGGCGTGCTCGAACAGGCAATCATCGGCGAGATCATGACGACGCTGGCGGCCTCGCGTGGCGTCGCGGGCATCGTTGTGCACGGCGCGATTCGCGACATTGACATCGTCTCTGTGTCCGAGTTCCCGGTGTTCGCTTGTGGCTACACCTATCGCGGGCCATATCGCGACGGTCCCGGAGAAATCAACGTGCCAGTCGCGCTGGCGGGCATGCCGGTCGCTCCCGGCGATCTTGTGGTCGGCGACGCTAACGGAGTCGTCGTCGTGCCTCATGCGGATGTCGGGCAAGTGCTGGAGACCGCGCGCCGCATCAAGGAGCGCGAAATCCGAATCGTCGAGCAAATCGAGCTCGGCGATTACGACCTTGCGTGGATCGACCAGGCGCTGCGCGAGCGTGGCCATCTCGTCTGAGGAGCCTGACTTGCGTACTCTCATCATCGGCGCCGGCGCCATCGGTTGCTATCTCGCCTGCAAACTGAGCGACGCGGGTGCGGACGTGACCCTACATGGGCTCGGTCCAGCCTTTCAGCGAATAGCAGAAACGGGCGTCGACATCGCCGTGCGCGACGACATGCAGATCCGTCGCGTCACCGTGAATTGCACGCTCACGCCTCCAGCTCCGGCCGGTTGGGACCTACTCGTGTTCGCGGTGAAGGCGCAGGACCTGCCGCGCGCGGCGCATCAATTTTCCGCTCATGCGCGTGAAGCCATCGTCCTGTTGCCGCAGAACGGCCTGCCCTATTGGCAATTCCTTGGCGTCGTGACGCCTGAAATGCGACTTGCGTCGGTGGACCCGGACGGCGTCGCAGAGTCCGCGTTACCGCTGGCACGAATCGCTGGTTGCGTCGTCACGAAGGGACTGACCGTGCTCTCCGATGGCGCGCTCGTCGAAACCGTGCTGCCCGCTGACAGCTTCGCGATCGGGGACGTCGTAGCGAACGCCCGGGTGGCGAAGCCCGTCGTGTCTCTGCTGCGATCCGCCGGTCTGCCTGCGAAGGAAGTGGTTGATATCCGGATCGAGAAATGGCGCAAGTTGCTCGTGAACGTCGCTTTCAATCCGCTTGGCGCGATTTCCCATCTCGGCTTCGGCGAAGTGCTCGACATTGAGGCGGGAGAACGGCTTGCGCGTGCGATCGTTTGCGAAGCGTTGGATATCGCAGCGCATTTCGGTGTGCAAGGCGTGATCGATCTGGACGCAGCGATGAATCGTGCGCGCAGCAGCCGGTTACACAAGACGTCGATGCTGCAGGATACCGAAGCTGGGCGGCGGCTCGAAGTCGAGCCGATCCTAGGCGCTCTGCTCGAACTCGCGCACGACGCTCGCCTGCGCGTGCCCACACTTGAGGCGATCTGCGATTGCGCACGCCTCATCGATCATGCGTTGGTGAAAGGCCCTATTCGGCAGATCGCCAAAACGCCGTAAGGTCGAAGTTATGGGTCAAGGAGCAGGCGATGAGCACAAACGCGATACGCACTTTCACGCTGGCCGAAAAGCGCTTCTGCTGGAACGGCGTCGGCATTAGGACCACAGAGGCAGGCGCGGAAGGCGACATGGCACCGCATCGGCATAACTTTTTCCAGGTCTTCTTTGTCGCATCCGGGCGGGCCACGCACGAAATCGGCGGTGAGGTCACACGTGCGAGCGCGGGCCGTATCTTTTTCGTCAGGCCCTATACCGTACATCGCGTCCTCTTTCCAGCAGATGCACAGTGCTACGTGCTGTACTTCGACGCGAACTATCTGCAGAAGTCGATTCTCCTGCCGAATTTGTCCGCAGAGGATCCGAACAGCTACTCGGTACCGGAAATGCTGCCGTTTCTGAATCACACGTCCGATGGCTACCAGCTCGACGATCACACCGCGGAGGACGTCCAAGCTCGCTGTCAGCGCATGCTCACTGCGTGCAACCGCAAGGGACTCTTTGATCAGGCCGAGATACGCAGCGAACTCACGCTGCTAATGACGACAGTCGCGCGCAGGCAATTCGGCGATGTAAGGCCGAATGTCGGCAATCATGTTCTGGAGTCCATCCATAGCCGCCATGTGCGCACGGCGCTGGGATTTCTTAAGGAGAACTTTCACCGTCCGCTCTCCCTTCAGGAAGTCGCAGACCAGGTGCATTTGACGGAGACCTATCTGACGCATCTGCTCAAGCATGAGACGGGGAAATCGTTCAAGCCGCTGCTGGAACAATATCGGCTGGAGAACGCGAAGAATCTGCTGCGCTATACCGACTTGCCGCTCAAGAGCATCGCCTTCGCGTCGGGCTTTCTCGATCAGGCCCATTTTGGCAAGCGCTTCAAGGCTTATACACTGGAAACGCCTTTTCAGTATCGTAAGAACGGTCCGACGATCCGCGCGTAGAGATCGTGAATGACCAATTGGCACCCAGACTCTCTTAGCAGCGCAAAGTCTCTACGCGACAACTCCCTTTGCAAATCTTCGCATCAGTCAGTCAATTCCTTGGCTGCCCGCCGCACAGCGGCCCTCAATTTATCTAAAATTCAAAAGTACTTAAGCCAAAGTCAGCTTTCGAATGGTTTAACCGTTCGAATCCACGCGTGGCGACTTGTCTTCGTCTGCCGCACTATTGTTGTGCATCCCGCTTGTCTGGGCGCAGCCCGGCGCTCACCGGCCGCACGTTCGGTCTATTTGCATACCAAAATGTTCCGGACGTCGCGGATATGGCCACCGACAAGGGTAAACGTGACCACCAAAGCCGCCATCAAGAACTAATCTCAGGAGGTTTCTATAAGTCGAATCGAGGCCGAGTCATGGACATCCCATTCATCACAACTCAGTCTGCCATCAACCTGAGTCGCAAAGAACTAGCTAGAAAATGGGCCAAGAGAAAGGCGTTCATACTTGCGATAGTCCTTGTCATGGTCGTCCTCGGGGCCACGCTTCTCGCAGTGGAGCATTACTTCTTCGCCCCGGACACTCCCGTCAAGCCCGAAGCGCTCGCCAAGACGCTACTTCACGAAGGCGGCATGGCCATTATGATTGCCGCTATCGTCGGTGTAGCGCTGGACTTCATCTCATTGGGCAGTGGCCGGTTCCGCGCGGAACTGATTCAAGAAGAGCAGCAGGATGCGCTTGGAAAGGCGCTCGCAATTCTCGAGGAGGCAAAGATTGAGGATTCGAAGAAGCCTCTCTCCGCTTTCGAAACCAAGTTGGAGAATTTGTTCCCCCGTTCCAAGTGCATCTTGTTTCACGACGCAATGGTCGAGCTTGCTGAGCAGGCCGACACCCTCCGAAAAACGCCATGTGTGGGACTCGTCGACGACACCCACATTGCTGAGCGATTGAAACTTGTGGCATGGCTTACAAAGACCTTTTCGCTGCAAGCCGCAGATACGCTCACTACGATGCTGACTGCAAACACGGGAGATAACATCGAGCCAATCTTGTTCGATGTGCCTGGCCGCTACGAGATCATCCGTCGCTTTCTGGCCATGCAACTGGATAGCATGAAGAAAGGTGACACGCTCTGCTCCCTCGCAAATCCACTGCTCTACAAAGACATATCAACAGAAACGGATCCTTATCTGATAGCGACCAGAAAGGCGATCGAGAGGGGTGTCAAAGTCAAGAGAATCTTCAATCTCAGCGAAATTCAAGCAAAAGACGAGGAGGCGGCCCGGAGGGTCATAAAATATCAAGAGGACACGTTCGTGGATGGAGACGATAACTTCGAATGTCGCTTCTTGAATACGACGGATATCGCACAGGTCTACGAGGTTGCAACCGAGTTAGCGCACGTCAAGCCCAAGGTCGCGAGTATCGGTGGGCTTTTCTATGCTCTATTCATTCACCGGGAAGACCAATTTTACTTCTATAGAACCGAGGACGCTGCGGACCAGCGCAGCCTCTTCCTCGGCGCGCTCAAAATGGAAGACGGGGGTAGGAGGCCGACCTACGCGGTGCTTTTCGATGCACTATGGACTGCATGCGCCGGCGCTCCCAGCAGGCTTGGTCCGCCGACACTACCGGCTCTGCTTAGCCAAGCGTCAGTGCCAGTTGCCGTAACGAAAACAAACGGTGAGGCGGCTACACCCGGCACGCTGCCGACCAATGAGCGCCCGACGTCCGCAACTGGCAACGGTGCTGACACGAGAACTGAATCATGACTGTGACCCGACGATCGCGAGAGCATTCACAAGAACAGTGCGCAGATTTATGCACTGATGCTGTCAACCTCTTGAGACGTCCTGCTGCTCCACTCACCGGTGGCGGGTACAGGAGGTAAGCTGTGGGTTGAGGATGCTGGCTACGAACGCGCCCGGGTCGCCATCGATAAGTCGCTCAAGCGTCTCGGCCTGGACTACCTCGACCTGTTCCTTATGTATCAGCCATTCTCAGACTCACACGGCGCATGGAAGGCGATGGAAGAAGCCCACCGCGCGGGCAGGCTCCGTGCGATCGGACTAAGCAACTTCCAGTCCTGTCATGGATATCGCATGCTTCAACGGGGTGAAACCACCCATCAATCGGATCGAAGTCACTCACTTCCAACAGCAGGCTGAAAGCGTCAAATTCATGAACGGGCTCGGCGTGCAACCAGAGGCGTGGGCTCCCTTCGCCGAAGGACGGAACAACCTGTCGGAAACGAGGAAGTGGTCGCGATTGCGGAGCGCAACGGCAAGACTGCGGGACAAGTCGTGTTGCGATGACTGGTTCAGCGGGGTATGGTTGCCTTGTCAAGTCGGTTCGGAAAGAGCGGATGCCGGAAGACCTCGCCGCCTTCGAACTGTACGTGGAAGACATGCAGGCCGATGCAACACTGGAGACTGGACAAGCAGCTTCTTCTCACACGGCGATCCAGAGATATTGATCACGGAACCGCCCCGCCCATTGTGACGATACGACATGCGCTTCGTCGCCTGCTATGCACAAAGGACGGGGCCAATCGAGTTGACCGTCTCTATGCGATGATGAGAGAAAGCATCTTGGCTAGACGAACGAGCAGAGAAAACGCGCGCCCCCAAGCAGCTCACGTTGTATGTAGATGTGGACGAAGGACCAGCGCCACTGGAAAGATGGCCGATGCCGTGAGCGCAGTCGCAATAGTGGCACCGTGTACCCCGATCTGGTCGCCCAGAAAACCGTAAACAATCGGAGAGAGTGCCCCCGAAGCGATCGTGCCGGTATAAAAGAGTGCAAACGCCCGCTCGGTACGCTCGACCGAAGTCAGTTCGGGCACCGTTCCGTAAAGGACGGACGACGTGCCGTTGAGCATCACACCGAGCAGCGGCAACAAGATCATAGCGGGCGCCAGCGGTAGATAAATCACGGCAAGAATCAGCGCTGCCGTCCCGCTTTCGGTTGCGAGCACGGTTCCGATTACGCCCACGCGCGCGCCGATCCAGCCACAAACGAACTTGCCAGCGGCGCCTCCAATGAAGACGAGCGCGAGTGCCGTGCCCATCATCGGTTGCGAGATGCCTTTCGCTTTCAGGAGAAATGGCAGGAAAGTCAACAAGCCCATACGCACGGCTGTATCGAGCACGCCGATCGTGAACAGCAGCGAGAATCCCGACCGGGAGCCGCTCCCGCTTTGGCTAAAACGCTCTTCAATGGAAGCCACGGCGCGCGGGACCGATGGGAGAAAAAGTGCAATGACTGCCGCTACCAAAACGCCCACGGTCGACACGGCCCAAAGCGCATGACGCCACGGCATGATAGTAATCAGAAGTGAGATCGCGGCCGGAAGTGCTGATTTTCCAAGGTCGCCTGAAAAATTGTAGACGCTTAGCGGCGCTCGAGCGTTGCGTCCATATACGCGTGAGACCGCTCCTGAAGCTAACGGATGTTGCGTGCTTGAGCCGGTTCCCGAGATGGCCAGCGCGGCGCATAAGCCCAGCAAGGTTCCAGAAAATCCTGCGACGGCATAGCCCAGCGCAGCCAGGAACGTTCCGAAAGCAAGCGTCGCGCGCGTGCCGAATCTGCGTGCGAGGCGTCCAGCGGGCAATTGCAGCGTCGCCATCGTGCCCGCATAGATGCCGCGCAAGATAGCCAAGGCGCCGTATGTCAGCCCAAAGTCGGCCTGCCATACAGGTAGCAGGGCGTAGATCATATCGGTGTACCCGTCGTGCAGCGCGTGCGCCATGCACGAGAGCCACAACACGCGCGCGCGCGAACCGGAGTTCGGCTGAACGGACTCGTCGGGGACGCCCGTCGTTGAGGAAGAGAAAGAAAAAAAGCTCATGGTTCAACCGAATCGAATCGCGAAAGCGCAGGGCTTTGCGCCAGTTCGAGCGTTTGTTGGAGGACACGCCATAGTCTAGGTTCGTCCGGAAGGTGCCACAACTGACGTAAAATTGAGTTAGCCGGGAGAAAAAGTCACCATGGGCACAGACAAACTAACAGGAAAAGACGCCGAAACGTTGCCCCCGTTGAATGCGTTGCGGCACTTCGAGGCGGTCGCCCGGCTCGGGAGTTTCGCGGCTGCCGCGACCGATTTGCACGTCACGCACTGGGCGGTCGGCAAACAGATCCGAATGCTGGAAGATTGGTTCGGCGTTCCGCTCTTTGAGCGCCGCTCACGCGGCGTCGTTCCGACCGACGAAGGCGCAGCTCTGCTCAATGATGTCAACGGGGCATTTGCGCGCCTAAGCAGTTCGGTCACGCGGCTGCGGCACGAATCCATTACGCGTCGAGTAACGGGTGTTGTGCGCGTAAATGCGCCGGCAAGCTTCGCTTTGTGCTGGCTGATACCGTGCTTGGCAGATTTTCGGGAACGCCATCCGGACATTGATGTGCGGGTCTCGACAACCTCACGTAAATTGCGCTACGTCGGTGATGCATTCGACGTCGGCGTGCGTTCGGGACCCGAGGACGCAGCAGGCCTCGTGTCAACGATGCTAATGCCTGACTTGCGCTTGCCCGCCTGTAGTCCCGCGGTGCTCTTGAGTCACCCGATCAGGACGGTCGCCGATTTGCGCCATCACACGCTCCTCCACTCCACGAGCACTCGCACAGCCTGGTCCGATTGGTTACGGGAGGCCGGCGCGCCAAGCCTGCAAGGCGCCCACCACCTGGACTTCGATCATGTTTTTCTCCAATTAGGCGCAGCTGCCGAAGGCCTCGGCGTGACGTTGGCGTCGCTGCCGCTAATTGAGCGCGAGATTGCAGCAGGGCGTCTCGTGTGTCCGATATCAGAGCCGGCGTGGCGCGGTCCCGACTACACATTGGTCGTGAACACGGATCGCGCGCACGATGACGCAGTCGTCGCATTCAAAGAATGGATAGTGGCGATGGCGGCGCAAAATCCATTGCAGGAGCAGTCTCGAATGGATGAGAGACATCACCGGAACCTCGCCCGCGGCGGCGGGCATGCGTGACGGGCCATGCCCAACGGGTACCTGCGCCAACCTTGTTGCGATGAGGCTGGAACAGATGCGTTCCCTCCGTGTCGCCGAGCACACGTCCCGCAAGAAGCAGCACTGAAGTGCTGTGCATCGGAAAAACAGAGAGACGCGGTCGCGACACACCCGCGCGCGTACCGTTGAGCAGGGTCTGCAACATCGGAAGGTCCAGCTTCATCTGCTGGAACAGTGAGGTCCAGTAGGCCGCGCTGTGCACATCGTGATGTTGACCACCTGGATAAAAGTAGCGCGCCGGCTTCGCGTCATTGCTGCGCAAGCCGGCGCCCCACAGCGCCTCGTGCGCATCGTCCATGCTGAACTGCGCCGGTTGACCTGCGATATTGCCAATGATCGCAATTCCCGTCGGAGTGCTACATCCGGCACAGCAAAGACAAGGTCACGCACGCCTCGGCGATAACGTGCGAATTTGCGTTCGCGCTGGTCTTTGAGTGCTTGCCTCCACGCGTCGGTAAATTCCGGTGGCAAAAACTTATCTTCGAAAAAATCGGCTTCCAGGATGCGTTCGCATCGTTCATAAGCAGCCGTGATACCCGCTCGTTCCAGAAGTGCTCGATGTCGCAGGACTAGTGCGTCGCGTTCACGGAAGTAGTCAAATGCAGGAGCGGTATTCTTTTTCATCGGTTGGCGTTCAAAGGTCCAAGCGGCGTGTTCGCATAATAGCGGAGATCGTCCGTGCTCCACGCACGTAGCTAATTGACGCTGTGGCTAATGAGCTTAAGCAGCATAGGCTTCATTTCTTTTCATGCGACTGCCACAACGTCAGAATCCATATTGCCAGCAAAACCGCGCAGTCCGCACCGATATGGAAGTACTGAAGGTGTTCTGGTGTATCCGGCTTGGCGAGCTCAAGTATCCCGCTGGCGACTTGCAAATCAAGCGCCTTTGGCGCTGGATCGGTTGAAGGTCCAATCGAGCCGAGAACTTCGTATAGAAAGTTTCTTTGGGTAGAGACTGCGACCATTCCCTTGAAATTCACATAAGCGAATCCGATGAACACAAGCGACATTAGAAACGCAAGTCGTTTTTGACGTTTAGCGCTTCCAAAGAAGGCCACCAGACCTAGAGCGACAGTGATATAGAACCCCCAGAAAGTTTGCATTGCCATACCACGTTCTAGAAGCTGGGCGATCACGTCCTTCGTTGTCATGCTACCTCCGAGGTTTGAGGCTCACGCGGGGCTTACTGGCAGCTTCTGAAGAATATGTTTTCTGCGCTATTTTGCTAGTTGAGTTTTCGATCCCGTTTTGCCTTGAGCATCTGTTCCGAGGTCTCGTAGTCGCCGCCATACTCGAAGCTGCGCTCCATCAGGTGATGATCCGTCGCGGCCTTGAACGTAGCGGCTGCGAGCACCGCTTCCTGGGGCTGGCCCGACCTTCAGCGCGCCGAGCGCGAAGTCGCGCCCGCTGCCGACGGCCCAAAATCCGAGCGGCCCGAGCACGGCGCGATCCTCGGTGACGAAGAACAGACCCGCATGATTGGCGATCATCACCTGAACGTGCGTCTCGGCTGCGTGCGTGGCTTCGTAGTCACCCTGTAGTAACGCCGTCTCACACATGACTCCGGTGCAGATGCAGCATGCCGAAGCTGGTTGAGGTCGCATCGTGTCCGAGAAATTCGCTCTCGCTCGTCACCTTGTCGCTCAGCGACTCGTCGACATGTCGCATTTGCTTGGCGGCCTAACGACCGTCAGCAAAAGCTTTTCCTGAGCCGACAAGGGTGAGGCTGATCGCGTGACGGCGCATGCCGCCACCAGAGCGCGATCGGACACGAGGCTTGCTTCGGAGCGATCGGATAAAACGCTGACTTCAAAGCGAAGTTGCGCGCCGGCCCAGCAGCGCGAGGACCGAACCGCACTCCGCACAGGAGCTCACGCGAGAGCACCGATGACAGCGTACACCGCGGCACCATCTCCCAGGACGCCTGTCGGCAACGCGAGTTGTATGCGCAACGAAGACATCGGCTCCTTGGTGGACAGCCGCGCAGTTGCCACCAAGACGAAACATGTAGCATTCGTTCTCGAAGCAGACTAGTGACGAGGCACGCGCGCGCCGATCCCAGATGCGCGTGTTTGTCGCCAACGGGAGATGGACGCTCGCTGCAAGCATCCGCTCCTGGCTGCCAGCCGCGCAGCGGCCTTTGATGATGCACGCAACGAGGGGGAAGCATATCCTTGCGCAAGCATATGCTTTCTAAGATTGAGCACACGCTAAAAATAAACATGCTCTATTGCGAATAGGAAAACACGCTCACGGAAGCAGATCCTAGTGAGCATATCTTTCCTTTAGGGTAGCTAGGAATAGCCGGGGCCCCTGCCAAACACCGCAGGCCCTCTTCCACCATCTCGTCTTTGAATGGCTCCGACAGACTTACAGGTCGCGGCTCTATCTTCGCCACCGCACGGACTATTTCAACCTACCCCCGTGGTAGTCCAATTTCCCCAGCGCGCCACCGGTCGCACCCGTCCACGCTGGAGGTCACCGCCGGAACTCTTCAGTCCGAAGAAGCGGCATTAACGTCGGGCGGCTCGGTGCTCGGCCGACGCGTGACTATCGATGTATAACACCGGAATTGCTCAATCGCCAGCAGAAAATCGGGCCAAGATTCGCTGTGGGATCTCATTCCAACAAAATCTTCTTTTATTCGATGAGTGTTTTTTCAAAACGCTTCGGGCAAGGAATTTTGTAACAATACGAATTCCCGTTAGAATCTCTTCGGAGTCGTTCGCCGCGTGCACAGACGGGACTTACGCAGTCAGCAAGACGCTCGGGAATCGCATGGATTGCTGTTCACTGCAAAGATGGGTACGTCCTAAATCCGCTGGCTCTTGGGTCGGGACCGGCCGTGATGCTGGATCGGCCAGAACCGTCGAAGGCGAACCGGGGTGACCGCTTGGAAAGCGGCGCGCTGAAGCGCGTCCCGCAAGATGCACGTTGAAGTCTTCAGAAGGATCGCAACTCACTCGAGACTGCAGCCGCAGGCGGAGAGTCTGCTGACTGTGCTGAAAGGCCGCCACGTGCGGCTGGCGTTTCGGCGTTGCGTGCGCCACAGACACCCTGACTCGTTGAGCCTATTCTTCGAACAGTCCCGCTCGCTGCATGTTTTCTATGTTGCTTCTTTCCTGATGACCGGACGTCGCCACACTCCGCGAACCTCGTGATCGCTTCCGCAGAAACACTTCAACAAAGAGATGCTGCTGCCTCTGCCTGTAGACGCGGCACGAACGATGGCGCTTGCGAACCATTTGAGCTTCGTCGCCTGCCGAGACGGTGCCGGCACCGCGTATTTGTTGAACGAACTCATTCGCTTGGTCTACATCACCTTCTACGTGCAGGACGCGGGCTTTGGCGACACCGACGTGATTGTCTACGCACGCGCGGAGGCCGCCTTGGAACGCAGCGTGCAACGCGCAGAAAGCGAGCGCGTATGGAGGCTGGACCCGGGCGACCTGCCGCTATTTGAGACAGTGTTGCGCGAGGCAGATCGCCAGCTGGCGAGCGCGCCCCGTCATGCCCACTTTGGCGCACAGCAAAGGCTCGACCGCTTCGCCCTTTCCGAACGTGCATCTCCGCTCCCAGCCGCAGTCCGCGATCGAGCTACCGCGGACCTTGAAACCGGCATCAGACGAAACAAAGCAACTACCACCCCCGCAGATGCCGTTCCGCCTCCTCCGGAAAATTAACACTGTGTTGATGTCGTGCAATCCATATCTATCATCAGGGCGGCCACTCCCTGTTCAACCACAGACGACTGCGAAGTGCGGCTCAAGCCGTCGCCGTCGAATTCGCCTCAGCGCTTCCCTGCTCAGTAGCCGACGACGTGACCTCTGCAGTCGTCGGCGCTCTCTTCGCCGGCACCTTCTTGCCAGCAACTGCACTCTTCTTCACTGCCGCCTTCTTCACGGTGGCCGTCTTCGAGGCTGCTTTCTTTGCGGCCGGCTTCTTCGTCGCTACCTTTTTACTGGCAACCTTCTTTGTCACCGCCTTCTTCGCCCCGGCCTTGTTCAAAGCTCCTTTCTTAGCGGCGGTCTTCTTCCCCGGAGCGGCGTCGGACACCTCAGGCGCCTCGGTAACCTTGTCGATAAGAAATTTTGTTCGGTCTTTGGCGCTGGCTAACCATGCTGGAGCTTTACCACGGCCACTCCAGGTCGCCCCACTTTCCGGGTCGCGATACTTCGGAGCCTGCGGTCCGCGCACATAGTTCCCAGCTTTCGGTTGCTTCGATGCGGCGACCGGCGGAGTGGTCGTATCAGCATCGATCAAGAAGCGATTCCGGTTCTTGGCGTTCGCAATCCACGCGGGCGCGCGGCCGTGGCCAGTCCACGTCGCCCCTGTTTTTGGATCGCGATATTTCTCAGCTCCTGCGTGATTCGCAGACGACTGCGAAGACGGCGCCTTCTGACCTCGAACCGATCTGCCAACGTAGCTTTCAATATGGGCAATCGTCACGCCATGTTTGTCCATCAGACTTCGAATCTCTGCCAGCACCTTGGACGATTGCTTCTTGGCAATTTCCGCTGCCTGCTCCTGTAGCCTTTGTATCTTTGCCTGAATTTCGCTCAGCGTTGCCATAACACCCCCTCCTTATGTATGCGATGGTCGCACTATGCCACACCATTCTGCGAAATGTCAGTCGTTTAGGAGGGTTTCTGGGACGGCGCTCGATTTAATCGAGGAATTCATGTGATTGCGCCAACCATTAGACTGCCCCGTCATTTGACGAGGAACTGAGAAGTCAAACCATGAACATCTTAGAGGTCACCTGGAAGCCGCAGCAAACACTTACATCGCACTTGCGAAGACGCCACAACCCTTTCTCGATCAACTGCGCCGTCGAGGAGGCTCCAACCGGCTAGACCGTGGGTCGGCGCTTCCTTATCCCATCACACCTCATGCCCGGAGGCCGCGCGCTCATTTCGATTAATCAACGGGCCGGGAAGTCGCCAACAGATCAAGTCAGGTCGACGGTCAGTTTGCGTACTTGCCGGCGACCTTGACTAATGCTTTCGCACCGCTTTGCTTCCAACCATGACGAAGGGCCCAGATGCGGAGATCATCCAGCTCTAAGAATTCACCCTGCTTCCCGAGCGCCTTGAATTGGCTCGCAGCAAAGGCCTTGTCAGATGTGTGCGTCAAACCGCTCGACACGTTCACGACCGTATGGATACTTTTCAGCGCAGCCTCAACTGCAGGACTGAGTCCCAGCGGAGGCACCTTCCACGTCTGGGTTCCCCAGAATGTGGGTTGCCAGGTCCTGAGCCACTGTCTCCCCGCGTCTTCGGTCCATGGGCAGTAGACAATCGCTGAAGCTCGAGAATGATCATCGACCTTCCCAATATCAGACTCGTCAAGATGTACTGCGAGTAAGAGGGAACCAGTATCCGCGTTAGCCGCCTTGGCCGCAGGCGTGAGTGCTATCGAAACCTCCTGAGAGTCCGAAACCTTGAGCACTTTGCCTTGCGACATCGCCTTGACATTCTCGCCCCCTAAAACCTTGGCGACCGTCGAGGAGTCTACATGCTGAAGTGCCGGCACAATCACCGCGATTTTCGATATCTTGTCTGCGATGCAGTACTCGACAGCTCGTTTGACCGCAGTCCTGACCTGCTCAACGTGGTCGTTTGCACATTCAACCAGAAACCTAGGCATCTTCTCTGACATAGTTTTTTCTATTTAATGATAGAACTTTTGATTTATTTTCGTTCTAATTCACTACCGGCGTCACCATGTTTTGCCCATACTCCGCGAAGGCGTCCGCAAACAATGAGCTGGCCGATTCTGCAACATCCCGAAAGTCGGTTTCAAGGTGCGCAGAAAGCGTCCAAGGACCTCGGTACTCTTCGAACAAGGGGTCCACGACAGCCTTGATACCGTGCTTGGCTATCGCACAGCAAAACACTTCAAATTTTTCAGCGCAGAGAATAGCAAATGGAATCTGCTGCAGAAGAGCCGCATTGCACCCCCTGCTCGTGAGAATCGCCTGGACCTTGCTTACCAGCGTATCGTGCGCGTCAGGGCTTACCAGAAGCCAGTCTTCCAAAGTTACTACAAGATTCGCACACGGCAAGGAATTGCGGACCCAATGCGATTTCCCATCCAACGCAAGGGCTATATTCCGATAATTTTGAGCAATCGCTTCCGCGAGAATCGTCAACTGAGCGTCGAGATCCTCAGCCGAAGATGCGACGCGGCCTCGCAGATTCAGTCGCTTCGTCTTACACTCAACGAAAACGTTCGCATGTATGTCCGACAGCACGAAATCGACACCGTGGTGCACATTCCCTCGAACCATGAAGGGCATCTCTTCGTGCACTGTCACCCGCGACGGCATGCAAGTCCTTCGGAGAACGTCCGCTGTATATTCTTCGAACGCTTTGCCAAATGCCGCATCAAATCCCTTTTGCTGAAACAAGAGATAGAACGTCCCTTCCGTGAATCGGGTCAGCATCCTCTCGGGCATCGGGCAATAGGTCCTCTCGGGGTACAACGGGTCGAGATTGACGAGCGGCCTGTCGTCAAGCGTGTCAAACGTGTATGCCCACGTATGGTCGAACCGTTGGCTTTTTCGAAGTTCGGCGCGTGTCGCCGAGAGAGAGCCGGTCATACGCTCGAAGAATCGATCTCTCGTCTCATGGTCAATGCCAGCCTTCTCCAGGTCGACACTCGTAACGAAGCGCGGCGATTTGGCGAAGTGCGTGTACGTCATGAAGCCAAGAAACGTATAGTCTCTCGCCGAGATGCCAATCGCGCGCTCAAGGACGGCAGCGACGTCCTTGTTCTCGTACAAGGCGACATATCGCATGAACCTTCCCAGCGAAGGTCTTCGCTGTAAGGACAACTGCTGCTGCCCGATGCGATGCAGTTCTAGCTGGAAGTTGCCTTCCGTGGTTGCTGGCGTGTATTCCAAGTACGCCTGAACTGCCCCGAAGGCTTTCTCTAGGTCCTGCCAGTTGGACAACGTCCGTGTTCCCCGCCCGATGGTTCCGTGCAGCAGTACCTCACGACAAACAAGGCTAAGCTGATGGGGAAAAATAATCTTCCTTAGGTCCTTTCCGGGCGCCCCTTCGATCGACGGCGCCGGGCCACCGGCCACAACGTGCCGCGACAACTGCCAGATAATGACCAGCGATTCATCAATGCTGTAGCCGCGCATCAAATTTCGGACGGGTTTATATCTTTCGAACATATGGAGGTCTGGTCGGAGTCGGCAAACGGCTCACAGCGCCCAGTCAATTTCGCGGAGCACGAAGCCGGTTGCGTGGACCGCGAGGTTGGCATCATCCTCAGTGACTTCGCGGAGGTTACGCCGATGCCGCTCGTTCTCCTTGCCGCGCGGATGCAACATGTTCACAACCTCGAGCGCGGAACGTAGCAAGACGTGACTGCCCTGGCCGAAGTGGCGCTGAATCGCGCAGATGCATCGAGCTAGATCCTCCCCGAGTAACGAAGCATCTCCCGACAGTTGATAAAGCCATCTCGAGATCAACACGACGCAGAGGTTGCGACACTGGTCTACTACTGACGTTGGCAATTCTCGATACGCCGCATTTAGCACGCGCTGGTAGGCCCGCTTTACCGCGGGGAGGCTCTCGGTGTGAATCCGCGCCTCGTGCAGCGACGGCATTATGCCAAGTGCTGACTCTGCTCGAAGCGTGACTAGCACATCCTGGCTGACCGTGGACTCCGTTTGCAGTATCTGCCAGGTTGAAAACGACCCGGCCACACCTATCGCCAAACGCAGCCCCTCACCTCTGTCGGGACTCCCCAAAAGCTCGGAGCATTGAGCATAGACGCACAGTTCCTTATACAAACGGCCATCGTTCCGTTTGCTCGAATAGTCGGAAATAGCGAACGTGCTGGCATCAACCAGCATTTGTTCCCAGCCGGAGTTCCCGAGCTTCTGATATAGCCGCCCCCTTCTGACACGTGACACAGGGTCGAAGGATTCCTCGCGAAACACCCAACCGAAGGGATGACTGTCGAGCCCAAGCGGTAGCTGGGGCAGATCAGAGGGGGTTTCTATGAGCTTGCATTGCGACACGACGGGCGTAGGTACGGCTAGGTAGCGCGGATGATCCTTTCCCTCGAAGATTTGCCCGGTTGCACGGTCGATTCCCAAGCGAGACATGTATGGTTAAGCGCGGAGCGATAGTAGTTAACAAAGACTCGCCGCGGCTGACGCGCGGGCAAATCGCTTTGATCGCAATGGTAGCATCCGCGCAGAACAAGAAAAGTGGGGGTAAGCTGACCCTTGTGCTGGTCATCGGCACCCTTCACTCGGTTTCAGAAACGAGGCTCAGCAGGCGTCAACAAGACGCGGCGGTTTGCTTCCAGCATATCTACGGCTGTAGTACAAACTAAACTAAGATGCGGCCCGGTATACGGCGCGCCGCCGGCGGAACAGCCGGAAAGCAAAAGCGCAACGGCGGGAAGTGTCAATCCTCTTCGGGGCGACTTCGTCATAGCACTTGCCCTCCCGGTCGATCGTGTCAACGAAGCATGGCCGATAGCACGTCGTCGCGCCTGGCGCCTCGTCGTCAAGTCGTTTGGCCTCACAAGTCTTCCAGCCGGGTGGCACCACCTACTTGTCGCCGCTGTCAAGTTCGCGGTGCTTCAAGCCAACGCAAGCTGCCGAAAAAGGCAGCGGAATTGTGCCGTGACTAAAGAATGGACTCAGCTTCGCCCTTTCGCAACCGGTGCACGTCGTCGAACTCCCGGTCCGCCACTGTTTGTGATCTTGACAACCCGCAATCATGTTCTCACGAACTGTCAGGTAAGATCACGTGGCGTGCGTTCCGCAAGGAACTGTAGACGCTTTTCAATTTATCTGAGCTTTAATCACCGATTTTGGAGCAACCAACAAATGGCAACCGGTACTGTCAAGTGGTTCAATGACGCAAAAGGCTTCGGATTCATTTCTCCGGACGACGGTGGAGAAGACCTCTTCGCGCATTTCTCCGAGATCCAGGCCAAAGGGTTCAAGTCGCTACAAGAAGGCCAGAAGGTGAGCTACGACGTCAAACAGGGGCCCAAGGGAAAGCAGGCGAGCAATATTCAACCGATTTGAGCCGTCAAGACTGTAAGGCACCGAGTCAGATACTCTCCCTTCGGGCTTTGACGGTAGACTGGACCGCTTCACCGACTGGACCGCTAGGCGGCCGTTGGATAGGCGGTTACGGAGATGCCTCGGCATCTTCATTCCCGTATCGATGCGGCTAGGACGGCTCGACCGCGCTTAAGAACCAGGGTGTTAGATCCGGAATTTCGTGCGGAAGGTACGCGCAACAAATCGGTTGGGGCAACGCCAGCTGATCGTGCATCGGCGCACGAACACTATCGGAACCATCATCACGGGATGTTCAGCAGTGTGGCAACGAGGATTCAGATGTCAGAGATGACCATACCCGAGATTGCAGAGCGTCTTAATCAGCGTGCTGCGGCGTCCAGATCGGAAAACTTCAGCAGCTTCGCAAAGACCTTAAAAGCAAAACGCTTGCCATCGCGAAAGATTTTCGAACCTGCGACGACGTTCGAAGACTGGGCGTTTCACTACGGCGGGCGAGCAGAATTGCAATTCAATATTGGCATAGAGAAATTAGGCAGCGCCACGTTCGTCCGTCATGAAGTTGCCTTTTCGCTTGAACCCAGTCAGACGCTTCCGAGCATTGACATTCTGGTTCCCAAGGTTGCTCTGTTCAATGATTACTTGCGAAGCGGCTTCGATGCCCCTCCCGACTTTCGCATGTGGTATTACAAGAATGGAACACGTTCAGAGAACCGCTTACCAACAGTTATTACGCCAGATCTCATAAAACGCGGCGTTTTCATCTTTCTCGGAGCTGTCCAGCCTATTCAAGACATCGACGACGATAGGATACTGTCCGATTTCGACCTCGCTGGCGGACCGCTATGGGAGCAAAGCGCGCAGCACGCGAGAAGAACGGATTTCGCTATGATTATGCAGAGGGGGCAGTGGCCTTCCCTGACCGCCACGATACGTCGTCGCGTACAATCATTACCTCCGAAGGCGGTGCAACCGCCACCCGAACCAAACACGTAGTCGCAATCTCGAGCCGTCACTTACGTCGGCTTCTTCCGGAAGAACTCGAAGAGCTCAATGGCTTTCCTCGTGGGTTCACCGAACATCTCGGTGTGTCGGACACCAAGCGCGCGTTCCTGATGGGCAATGCCCTGGTGGTGGGCCTGGTGACGCGAATCCGTGAGGCACTGTTTCGCAGGCACGCACGAACGACAACGGCTTAACAGTGTTTGCTTCCGTCGACGACCTCGCATTCGTATCACCTCAGTTGCGCTCGGGAGCGCTACTGACTATCGGCGAAGTCTCTCAGACTGTCTTGTTTTAACGAAAAGACAAATGCGATAGAACCAATCGGTGGGAGTCGACACGCTCATGAAACGGCGTATTGGGTGCGTAGCAGCGGCGGGACAGTTTGGTACCGCCGCACATCGCACGGCGAAACGCGCTACACCGTTCAAGCTTGTCGTTGAGGGTCTCAAATGAATGGCTTGCTTCTTCCTCGAAAACGTCTGCACTCACGGCTAGGATACTTTTTGGCACCCTCGATGAACGATGAACCTCGAAAGCGCACGGAAACCGCCTTTCGCGCGCCTAGACCTTCATTGATGGTGCGCCTTGGGCGCTGCAGACTCCCCGCACAGGACTTGTTTTACATCTCGCGTGGTTGTCTTGCGCCTGAACCCCGAAAGGCGACGATCCTTCCACACGAGACGCAACGAGCTCTAGCCATAGTGATACTTAGACATGCCCCGATCATAGGCTACGTGAACCTTCGCGGATATTTCTCTCACAGTGATCTCACCGTTTTTGTCGACGTCGAGGCCACTGTTCTGCGTATACTGGATCGTACCCTTCCTGAATACAACGTCGTCGGGATCCCAGCCAATTGCCTTCGGATATAGGATTGCAAGATAGACATCGTCCAGACTCGAGAGCTTGCCTCTGAACCGTTTGAAGTGAGCGCGAACATAGTCGAGTTGCTCAATATCGCTCATCTGCTTCAACGCCGCCAACGTCGTCTTCAGATCCCTCGCATCGATTGCCGTGAATTGAATCAATCCTACTGCGTGGCTGCCTTTAGCATTCTCAACTTTTGGGCTGAACTTCTCGCCGGTTTCAAACGCCATACAGGACATCAGATAGCTCGGGTTAATGCCGATATACTCGGCGATCTCAATCGTCTTGGCTTTGAACGCGACGGACACAGAGCGGCCCCAAGCGACCTTCTGCTGCTCCGCAATCACCGCTGGACTCGGCGCTGGAGTCGCGCGCACCGGCGCGGAAGTGAATAGCCTCAGCGGCCAAGGCAAGCGGGACTCGACTGCCGAACGCACATCGAGCGGCGATTGCCCGACATCGATCTGATCGTCACCGCGTGACATCCGAACCGAGGCGCCCTGGCCAACAGCTGTATGAATTGCTGCGGAGACGATTGGATTGTCCATGAGACCTGGCGCGACATCTTGCATGACGGCTTTGGTCAACGCGTCGTTGATGGACCCGACCGACGCCCTAGCCGTGTCGCTGTCGACTAAGCCGCTATCTACGTCGCGGCGAATACTGTCCTTCACCATCGGTGCCAGCGCTGCGGGATTGCCCGTAGCAACAGCGGCGGCCATCTGCCCTGCTTCGAGCTGCTTCATCGCCAGTTCCGCGCCGAGTTCGCCAAAGCGCTTGGTCACCGCGTAGCTCTGCGCGAGCGCGTCTGCCGAATTGTGTTGCGTGCCGGCGATGCCGGTATTATTGGGGAAGGAGTTTGGATTGGTGATGGCCGTGATCGCGGGAGCTGTTCCACTTGCATCCGGCGCGGGCGGAAAACCCACCTGATTGATGATTGCGGCGGGCATCTGCGGCGGCGTTGCGAGGGCAGTGTCGCGCGCGCGGCTCGCGAGAGACAGCGGATCGATTGCCGTTGGCTCGTCGGGCAACGGATGCTCCCAGTACTGCCAGTTGCGGCTATTGTCGATCTTCTCGCAACTGTTACAACTGCCCATCACCGATTCCGCAAATACGCCGCGCGTCGGAACTGAGATGCGCGCCGACGGGCTTGCGATCATCGGACGGTAGTACGCGAGCAACCAGTCCTCGCCTTCGTTCTCTGCATTCTTCCCTGTATCGGACTTCTCTTCAAAACTGTCGAGGCGGATGCCCGGCGCGACCGGCATCACTAGGCTATTTCCGATGATCCCGACCAACCGATTTTCTACCACCGACGCCACACTGCGACCGCCGGCGTTCGGCGCGACGTAGGCATCTAGTAGCGAATATCGGCGATCCGGATCCATGGTCCAGAAGATCGCTTTGTGATAGAACTCCACGTTCTCGTTTAGATGTCGGAGCAACTGCTTTGCCGCCTCAGTGTCGTCTTCGGTGCGCGCACGCAGTTCGTGCGGCTGAGGTGGCGTGAGTAAATTAACTGAGCCAGTTTTGAGGTCGTTCGCAGCGGGTTTAACGAGCACGGTGCTCCGGATGTTCTCTGTGCAGAAGAGAACGGACGCGCCCCGCACAATCGCGCTGTCGAATGACGCGATGGTCGCGCCTGATGTTATTTTGATGCTAGCGACACGACCGCGCGGGATTGCCCTGTCAGCGATACTTCCGTATTCCTGCAACCTAACGGTGTGCGCGTCACCGGCTCGGTATGACGACGCCAGCACGGCTTTCAGGGGCAAGGGTTGAACGTCCAGATTGTCGAGCACCGCCGAGACCGTAAGTTCATCGACGAACTTTTTTGCCAGCGCTGGGCCGATCTCTCGTTCGAAGAGTTCGTAGCGCGCGGGCGAGTCGGCCTGCTTGAGCCTCTCAACCAGCCCGGGCAATGGCGACGATGTAGGAAACGAGACTGCAAGCCAAGTTTGCCACGGCGTCGTTGCTTCGAGCGTGGCAGACGGCATAGGAAAATCGAGTATGAGTTCGACTTCGGCGCTCAGGCTGGTGAGTATTTCATCAGCGTAAGTCGTGGCGGGCGCATTATTGTCCGTAAGGCGCTCGCACGCGTCCACGGCATCTATGAGCCGTGAGGGCAGGAATCCTTCGAGGGCACTGCGCCAACGCACGACCTTTTTCGCATCGAATGGCGAAATCGGAAACGGAATGTAGAGGCACTCGCGCACGGCATCGAGTTCATGATCGACCCGAAAATGCCGGAGCACCTCAAAGTATTGCACCGTGATCGCGTGGCACGCATTGCGATTAGCAACAACTTCCGTTACCGCCCGCGCGGATTCTTCCTGACTTACTTGCTGCACCATCGTCACGCGTTGCGCGCGCAGTGCATTGGCCGACTGCACTGTCTGATCGCGTAACTGATTCATGTAGTTCGAAGCAAGCGTGCGACTCGAGTCTTGGCTTGCGTTAGTGCTGGCATTAGACGATCCGCCGGATGAGCCACCGAAGGCGACCCCAAATAAGGAGAAGCCACTTCCGCTCGTGTCCGAACCGCTGGTCGAATCGGAGTGAGCTTTAATCGACTCGTTCAACGCGGAATTCACGATCTCGGAGATATCACGCTCGCGGCCGACGAAGTTGTATAGGGACTCACCATAAGTCTGCGAAGAATCCATCTGCAGCACGTCCCGTCGGTCCCAGTCGACGATCGCGATGTTCTTCTTCTGCAACGGCGCGAGGGGAAGCGAATACCGCAGATCCCCCAGTGAATACCCGTCGGCGCGCCAGACCTGCTTGATGGTGAGGATGCGTCCATGCGAGATGGTCACGGCTTGCGCAACCATCGGGTCGCCATCCCAAAGCATCTGCTCGGTCTGGGACAGCGAAGTGCGGAAGTAGCGATTGATAGGACTGCCGGCCTCAACTTGACTGCGATCGCCCGGATCCCCCCAGTCCTTATAGTCGAGCGCTTTGGCGCCCGCATCGTCGCCTCCGTGAATTGGGTCCTGCGGTACCTTGCGGCGAATGCGGATGATCTCCGGGTCCGTGGTGCGCACAATAATTTGCGTTCTGAACTCGTCGAGCGCGCGATTGGGTTCGTCGAAATCGATGCCACGGCAGCCACAGTCTTCAGACCGGTTAGCTGCGTCGGTCGCATCATCATCGTCAAGGATCAGTGTGCTATCAATCTGCAGCAGAACCGGCGAAGGAAACTGCGCCAATTCGTCAGCCTGCGAATGCTTGTCAAGCTTTAGCGCCAACGACACGCCAACGCCACTCACCTGCAACAGTGCATGGCGCGCACGCAACTTCGTCTTTCCCGCATAGTTGAATTCGAAGTAGCCGGACTGATCCGTCTGCGTAACTGCGAGTGCCTGCGGCGTGAGCAAGGCCTCGAGCGCGCGGCCGTCGTCGCAGCAGTCCTCGATAAGTAGGTCGGCGGGCGCGCAAGCATCGTCGACAAGATGGGCCGCGCGCGGCGGAGCGAACACCGCCACGTTGCGAATGCCGAAGGTTCTGCCGTCGGAAAACCACAGGCGTCCCTTGACGGTCGTCATCTCCTCGGGAACCACCGGCCGTGTCGCGAGTGCGCCGCGCAATTCGTCCGTCGGTGCGACGGGGATCTCTACATCTCGCGCACCGTCACCGTCCAACCACTTAGAAAGCGAGTCAAAGTCGACATAGTGTGTCAGCAGTTGCCGGCCATCCGGTCCGATGACATCAAGACGCGCCCACGTGCCGTAGCTCACCGCGCCATCGGCGTAACGAGTCGCGCCCTCGATTAGGAAGCTGTATTCCATCACGCCGCTGGGCGGCTGCTTAGAGTAAAGCCATCCATTGAGGCGGCTGACCAGGAACGGAGCGGATGGTGCTGGCGCTGGTGATGGCGTGACTGTCGCGACTCCAGCCACGAGACCCGGCGACGGCGCTCCCGCCGTCGGGGCGGGCGTCGGAGTGGGAGCAGGTGCACCTGTCGCTGTCGGAGCCGGCGCAGGACTCGCACTTGCCAAAGGGGCAGGTGCAGGTGCAGGCGGCACAGTGGGTGTCTTAGTGCCGAGTGTCGTAAGGAAATCCAGCCATCCCGTCTTGTTTAGGGAGTTCAGTTTGAGCGCACCGAACTGCCCCCCCGTCCACTTGTTCAGCAGCCCGGAAACGATCGGCCAGGCACTATCGGCTTGCGTCCCGAGCCTCAGCCCCTCGACTGCTTGCGCTTCTTTCGAGTCGGGCGTTTTACTCAGAAATTTCGCTAGTGCGTCGACGACCCGCGCGGTGGTACCTGTCGGCCCCGGTAGGAGTTCGGCGAAGGGCAGGAGCTGCTTAAACAAGTCGGTGAGCTTACTCTCAATGTTGTCGATGACCGGCTGTTCGTTACGCTCCTGGAATGTCAGGACGACGGCAAACGGCAGACGCCTCTTCTGAGGCGCACCGGTGCTTGGCGGCACTGACGGCGTGGGCGTACGGAACTGTTTGCACATCTGGCCGATCAGTTCGTCGAACGCCGGTCTGACGTCCACGCATTGCGTCCCATGCTCATCGGAAAATTTGAGCGTTCCTTCGATGACCTTGTAGCTCACTGTATCTTCTCCCCGGATAGAACCTGAACCGGCGCCGGTAGCTCATCTTTTCTTTGCAGAGCCCCGACGTTTCCCGTCTGCGCGAGTGGCTTCACACGGATTTCCACCCTGCGAAGCGGCCCGAAGCAGCGGACGATGTTATTAAAGTTCGGACTCAAACGGTGTTCGGCGTTAGGGTAAAGGCTTCGACAAATCGACTGAACTTCCGTAAGCGGTTGGCTATCCGCTAGGCCGTAAACCTTTGTGTGTGGCATCTGTTTTTTCTCCTCCAGCTTGCTTCTCAGAGCGGCTTCTATTGCTTTCGCCCGCTTCTCACTCAAGGGCTGGTTATGTTCTTTTTTGCCTATTGGATCGGTGTAGCCGATGATCTCCGTGATCTCAAGCTTCTTCGGATCGACACCGCCTAGCTTCTGCTTAATCATCGAAAGGACAATTGCGCCAGTTTCCGGGTGGGTCCCGGACTTATCGAATTCGAACATGTCCGTGTAGATCAGAATTCTGTCCGGCTCGATGACCGTCTTGCACCTTTCGGGGCATTCCTGGCTCACGGGCGGCGGGGGAGGAGGAGGCACGCATTTCTCGCACACGGGCGGCCGCGGTGGCGGAGGCGGAGGCACACATTCCTGGCAGCCCATGCGAGCCCGAATCAGATAAAGAAGAATCGTCAATAGACTCAAGACGAGCGCTACAAGAAAGACCTTTTGTCCGAAGCGCCCTAGCCAGTGGTGAGCCGGCACATGCCGCGTCAAGTCTTCACCTCGCACACCTGAGGTAAGCGGATTCGCCTGTTCCCGGTTGCGGCGAAAGTCCCTCCACTCGCCGATTCGATTGTGCAGAAGCAGATCGGCCTGATACGGCCACGAATCAACCAGTTCACGACTCACGCCTGCCCCAGCGCCCTCAATGATGGCGCGAAGCCTTGCCCGCTTTGCCTTGGCGATATCATCAATCGTATTGATGCCGCAGTTGTGCAACGCGACGATCGCCTCGCTGTTCATGCCTACGAGCCGATGTATTTCAATTCGGTCTTCGCGCCCATCCTCGGGCGGCGGCGGGTGTCCGCGCCATCTAATGCTCTCGAGAAGCAAGTAGATGGGCAGCAGGATCAGGGGTATCAGCCAGAGCCAACAAACGAAATTCATGGATCCCACCTGCAAATGACGGTGTTTTTAAAACCATAGATTCTCCAAAGCGAACGCTTGTGTTCGCTCCGGAAACCCGATGTTCACTTGCACTAGCGGATAGCTCTCAACAAATCTAATTCATCTTACTTAAAAATGATTCCAGGAATTTTCTTACTCTGCAAATCACGATTTAACCTAGTTTGCAATCCTTTAAAAGTCAACGAAGGGTTTTTGCTAATCGCGCGTACCTATTTCCCAACCATTACATAGAGAATTCTTATCTGGATATCTACACAAGCAGGTTGCTTCGGTCTCTTGACGCCCCCTACGTGAGAGTCGATACTTGCAAGCTCGAGTTGACAAACTACTATCTTTATTAGGATTCCATATGTATAGTGTTAAGCGCGTCCCAATTCCGCGACGAGCCGGGTAACTCAGTGCTCTAGCGGTGACTCGATAGCGGAGGTGCTGCCAGTTCCGGGTTTACAGGTCGGGGTGTCGAAATCGTGCGCTCGTATCGCATCAGACGTCGCACTCACAAGGCAGCCAATTAACGAGCCGAAGTGCATTTGAGAGCTCGAATACTCGTGTTTCGCGCTATATCTGTAGCCTCTTTTGAAATCAGAGTGGGGGGTTGTGCGGGTCAAGGGCGGGCGTGAGCCAGGGAAAAACTGTGCGCGTATATCCGCTCGAGACGGGCGGCGCACTAACAGAATACATCGCGGAAAACGGTGAGCCAGTCGTGCAACATATTGTCGGACCCAGGCCGAGCGCTCAGCATAAGCGTCATCGATTCCGACCGGACCATGACTGGCAGCGTCGCCGGCTCGACGAAATCTTCGAGACATCGTCGGGGCGTGCTGTCTACCTTGGCGATTGGCATACGCATCCGGACGGCAGCCCGCGCATGAGTTGGCTCGACAGGCGAACCCTACGTGGAATCCCCTTCTCGCCCGGATTCCGACGTTCAGCCTGTCTGCTGGCATATCCGCTGTAAAGGAGCGCCGTATGTCACTCGGCGGGAGTTCTGACTAATGTTGATGAATCCGCCTGAACCTGCAAGACGCGAGCCGAACCGACTGACGTTGACGTTGCCGGCACGATCGATCTCCGCCATTGGTGGAGTGGGGCCGATGACGATCCTCACACTCGTGCGCTGTCGCGAGCGAAAGTATCGCCCATGTCACCATGATCCGTGCAATCCAGCGCCGTGCGCCCACCTTGTGCAACAACAAGTTGCTGGGAATCTCGAAGAAAAAATAGCCGACAAAGAAGAGTCCGGCGCCCAGCCCATACACAGCTTCGCTAAAGTGCAGATCATTAAGCATCTGCAGTTTTGCGAATCCAACATTTACTCGATCGAGATATTTTTTGTTCTGAGGGAAAGGGTGCTCGTTCAAACGGGGACATATCGAAAGGCTACTCCGCGCTTCACGCCGAATCCCGCTACGGGTAACGCGAGCACCTGCGACCGTGAAGCGCCGTCACAACTCATGATGAATTACGAACCCCCTCGGCGAACTCGAGCAGTTGGGAGTGAAGATGGCACACGGCGATGCCTGCCATCGGTCCGCTAACCCGCGGGTGCAGGGCCCTTAGAACCCGTTCGACGACCAGCGTGGTCGGGGTCATCGAGTTTTTCCCGTCGTCGAGGGCCCGCCGACTCGTGGCGTCGAGCTTCGCGTAGTGTCGAACAGCTCGGCGGATTAGGGGTGCGGGCCGATCAGCAAGTGCGCGTGGGATAGCGGTACGCGAGGTGCGGCGCTCGATCAGTCCGCGTAAGTGCCTGCTAGCGCAGCCGGTCAACAGGGATTCGCACCTGCCGGTAGGGGTAGAAAGGCGACGACGCGACGCGCCGTCGTGGCATCGCTCGGCGAGAAAGGCGCGATTCCTGCGTTAGAAGGGAACCAAGATCCAAGCCGGGGCCGGCCCCACAAGGATCGAACCCACACTGCCTCCGGACTGCGACTACTCAGCAGCCTTCAGTGTCCCTGTGCCGCAGCAAGTTGCCGATCAAGTGCTTCGCGTGCCCGTTGTGCGGCGTTTCCGTCCACGCGGTCGGCTAATACTTGTCCCACCTGACGCAGCTGGTCCGCAGAGAGGCCTACATTCATGCTGATGCGCATATGCGCCTGGAGTTGAGACTCGACGCCTGTAAAAACGGAAAGCATACTCACGGTAGCTAGCTCGCGACTCTGCCAGTCCAAGTTGTCTCGTTCGAAGATATCGCCAAAAAGATGAGTTTTTAGATATTCACCAATCGCAGGCGCGAAATCAAAAAGCGGCCCCTTCACGGGGGCGCCAGACAACTTAGTCTGATTCGCAGTGCCAGCAGCGAGCAAGGCGTCTCCAGTGGGAATCGGAGCGCTGGGAAGCTTGCCGGGTGCGTCTTGGACGCCACGCTGCTTGCGCGACTCAACAACCTTCATGAGTTCTCCAAGCGCGTTGAGACTGCGCGGAAAACCGGCGTAAGCATACACTTGTACTAGAATCTCTCTTGCTTCGCTGACCGTGAGTCCGGCGTCCATGCCATGGTTCAGAGCAGCATTCAAATTGGCAATATCGCCTGCGGCGGCGAACGCTGCGATAGGCACAATCGCTCGTTGGCGAGCGGTCAAGGTCTCAGAGGCACTCGGCGAGTTAATTCCCGTGTTCGTCATGTTTGATGCTCCTTCGTTTGTAGATGGTAGGCTTGGTGTCGAAACCAGGCTCACGACCAAGGCCAACGCCGAGGTCTGAACGCGCCTTCTTAGGCGCTTAACGGCCGTTGTATTGCTCATCGGTGACCTTCTCCATCCAGGAAACGTTCTTTCCATTCACTGTGCCGGTTACAGCCAGATGAGTCATCGCAGAGTTGGGCGCGGCCCCATGCCAGTGCTTCACACCGGGCGGACACCAAACCACGTCACCGGCCCCGATTCGTTTGACTTCCTTGCCCCATTCTTGCGTCAACCCCGAGCCTGATGTCACAACAAGTCGTTGGCCGGCCGGATGGGTATGCCACGCCGAACGCGCGCCCGCTTCTAATGTCACCAGTCCGCCTGAGGCGTTGATGCTCGCGTCTGCCGGCCATACGGGTTGCACACGTACTTGGCCGACGAAGTACTCATCCGAACCAGCCACGGACGGCTGAGAGCCGGCACGCACGATCTCCTGCTGCGCGACATTTGTCATCGATTCGCTGGCCTGCGTCTCGGTGGAAATAGCCAACGACGTGTGCACGACGGCGACAGCAAGCATGATGCGAAACAAGCATGTGATCATGGAATGCACCGGTCTCAAGGAGGGAATGTTGTTGCAACAATCGTGGTCTGGGTTTTGGCTCCAGACGTCTGTGACAAGCATTTGCCCGAAGACAGTCCAACATTCAACGCCGTCACAACGGACCTGCGTAATTTCGATTGAACGATGCCATTAGTGCGCCGTGAACCCACCGTCAATGGCGAGTGCGTGACCAATAACGAAGGTGGAACCGGAACTGCAAAGCCAAAGAACGGCATCCGCGATCTCTTCGGCGCGTCCCAGGCGTCCTATCGGTTGTTCACGCAGAATCTCCTTCATCGCGTCAGCCTGCTTTTGGAGCATCTCTGCGACCATTGGCGTATCAAACGTACCAGGGCAAATGGCGTTGATGCGGATCCCGCGCGGCGCATATTCGAGAGCAGCACTTCGCGTCAGCCCGATCACCCCATGTTTGGAAGCATGGTAGGCCGCCCGGCCGGGAAGCCCCACAAGTCCTCCGAGCGAGGAGCAGTTGACGATTGCGCCGCTGCCTTGCTTTCTCATGTGATTCAACTCGTGCTTCATACACGCCCAGACGCCGCGCAGGTTGACCGCCGTCACCTTCTCGAAATTCTCAGCAGGTTCGTCAGCAGCGTCACTTGGCGGCACCTGAATCCCTGCGTTGTTAAAGGCAGCGTCTAGCCGGCCAAAGGTCGTCACCGTTTGATTTACCATCTGAGCAACCTGGGCCTCATCGGTGACATCGCAGGGCACCGCCAACACTTGATGCGCCGGAACTCTCAATGAATCGACCGCGTGGCTCAGAGCGTCGGCATTCACGTCTGCGAGCGTCACGGCGGCCCCTGCCTGTGCAAACGCTTTGGCCGTCGCGAGACCCATGCCTGACGCCGCGCCGGTTACCAGCGCAACCCGTCCAGAAAAATCGAACGTGACCTCCAAGATACTTCCTCCGTATTTGTTGAGTTGAAAGTGCTACCAGTCAGCGAAAGACTTGCAGTGTCTGACCGCTCTACGGGCCGGCAGCACTTCCGTCCGCCACCTGACATCACAATCTCAGGCGATGACCGGCAGCCGATCGAGAAACTTGTCCAGCGTGATCGGGTACTGCCGCACACGTATGCCGGTCGCGTTGTAGACTGCATTCGCGACCGCAGGTGCAACTCCCGTGAGGCCCAATTCGCCGACACCCTTCGCCTTCAAGGGCGAAATCGTCGGATCGACCTCTTCGACAAAGAAGGCATCGAGATGGGGTATATCCGCATGAACCGGTACTTCATATCCGGCTAAATCATGGTTGATAAACAAGCCAAGCCGTTTATCAACTGCCATCTCTTCCATCAACGCCGCGCCAATGCCCATCGTCATCCCACCGATCACCTGACTGCGTGCCGTCTTGGGGTTCAGAATGCGCCCGGCAGCACATACCGCGAGCATCCGGCGAACACGGATCTCGCCAGTAAAGGCATTAACAGCAACTTCAGCGAAATGCGCTCCAAAAGTCTGAATCGCGAACTGCTTGGATAAATCACCGAATTCGATGCTGTCTTCGACGACGATGTCGCCATCTGCAGCCGCCTGAGTAAGCGGCACACTTCGCCCGCCAGAACGAACTTTGCCAGCCGTGAACTCGGTCTCAGCGGCTTTGAATCCCAATCGCTCGGCAACAATCTCCCGCAGCTTCATGCAAGCGGCATATACGCCCGCAGTGACAGACGCGGCACCTTGTTGCCCTCCTGAACCAGGAGTCTCTGGAAAGCTCGAGTCGCCGAGTCTCGCCACGACCTTCTCGATCGGGACGCCCATTAACTCGGCTGCCGTCTGCTGCACGATGGTGTAGCTGCCCGTGCCGATGTCGGTCATATCGGTCTCGACGGTGATAGATCCTCGGCGGTCAAGGCGTATCCGTGCTCCCGCCTTGCCGATGGGTGCCCCTCGAATCGCACCGGCCATCCCTGTCCCGACGAGCCAATGGCCATCGCGGAGCTGACCTGGCCGTGCCTTTCGTGTCTTCCATCCGAAGCGTTCGGAGCCAGTTCGCAGACACTCGACGAAGGGACGGGATGAGAAGGGTCGATTGGGATTTTCTGGGTCGACCTGCGTGTCGTTCAGAATTCGGAACTCGACCGGATCCATTCCGAGCTTCTCTGCCATTTCGTCCATCGCGATCTCAAGCGCCATCAGACCAGGCGCTTCCCCCGGCGCTCGCATGGCGTTTCCCTCTGCGAGATCTAGCGTTGCCAATCGGACGCGGGTCATGCGGTTTGGCCCCGCATACAGGGTTCGCGTGGACAGGGTTGTCGGCTCCGTGCGTCCGCCCGCAAGGTTGCCAGACCAGCTTTCGTGGCCGATCGCCGTGAGTTTCCCGTCGCGCCCGGCACCAAGTCTGACGCGCTGGATCGTCTTCGGCCGATGGATCGTGTTATTAAACATGATTGGACGCTGAAGCGCGATTTTGACTGGCCGACGCACTAACCGCGCGGCGAGGGCCGCCAGCACAAGATCAGACTGGACCGTGCCTTTGCCTCCAAAGCCGCCGCCGATAAAAGACGAAATGAGTCGAACGTTGTCACGCGGAATACCGAGAATGAGTCCGAGATCGCGGGTACCCCAGTTCATCTGCTGGATCGAGGTCCAGCAAGTGACCCGGTCACCCTCCCAAACCGCGATCGTGGCATGGGGTTCCATCATGGCGTGCGCTTGGTCGGGAACGGTATAGGTCTCGTCTACCTTCATCTCGGCGTCTGAAAAAGCTCGTTCGAAGTCTCCTACGTGGGTCTCGGTTGGGCCGCCAAACGCCATCTGTGGTGCGACTGGAGCGCTGAAGAGTTGGGCCGCGAGATCAAATCTGCCTGCGCTGCGCGTGTAATCGACGCGAATGAGTGACGAAGCCGCGCGCGCTTGCTCGAAAGTCTCTGCCACCACCACCGCAATCGGCTGGTGATAGTGATCGATTTCTGGCGAAGCGAGCATCCGTTGGACGTAGAACTTGCCGACCCCCAAAGGACCAGCGTTGCGATACGTCACAACACCCAGCACACCAGGGGAAGACTCGGCCTGCCTCGTGTCGATTGACTTGATTCGCCCTTTGGAAATCGCAGCGCCCAGGATGTAGCCGTACGCGATGTTCGGGGCGACGTTGTGATACTCGTAAGAATAGGTCGCAGTACCAGTTGTCTTCAGCTTCGCCTCGAAGCGATCAAGTGGTTGACCGACGACGGTCATCTGGTCGATTGGATTCTGTCCTGCTGGCGTCTCGAACTTCATGGATCATCCCCTCGCTTGCGCCATTACGTAGGCTATCGTCCGCTCGACCAAGGCCATTTTGAACGCGTTATCGTGCGTCGGACGCGCTCCGTTCATAAGCTCCTGTGCAACTGTCTTGGCACCCTCGGACATCGCCGCATCCGCAGCTGCAACACGCCACGGCCTCGGCGCTACACCACCCAATGCAATCCGCCCACGACCGTCCTCGTGCACGACGGCTGCGACCGAGACCAGGGCAAACGCATACGATGCGCGATCTCGGACCTTCTGATAAATGTGCCGCCCACCGATCGGCGGAGGCAATGTCACCTCGGTAATGAGTTCGCCGGGCATAAGTTCGCTCTCGACATCTGGCGTGGTGCCTGGCAGCCGATGGAAGTCGGCGATCGGTATCACCCTGGTTTGGCCATTGGCTCGAACGGTTCCGATGGATGCGTCCAAAGCGCGCAATGCCACAGCCATATCGCCTGGGTTCGTTGCGATGCAGTCAGAACTCCCGCCGATCACGGCCAACTGGCGACTGAACCCGCTGATTGCCGCACAACCTGAGCCTGGTTGCCGCTTATTGCAGGCTTGATTCGGATCGTAGAAATATGGACAGCGCGTGCGCTGAAGCAAGTTGCCGCCCATTGTCGCTTTGTTCCGCAATTGACCCGACGCACCGGCAACGATCGCGCGCGCAAGTACCCCATAGTCCCGTCGCACCCTCGGATCGGCAGCAAGCTGGGTATTTGTGACCAGTGCGCCGACACGAAGACCTCCGTCAGCGGTTTCCTCGATGCGGTCGAGACCAATATGCCGAAGGTCGACCAGATGAGCCGGCGTTTCTATCTCGAGCTTCATAAGATCGATCAGATTGGTGCCTCCGGCAATGAATTTCGCGCCCTGTCGCTGCGAAGCGATCGCAGCAGCCTCGGCGGGACTCTTCGCTCGCTCGTAGGTGAACTCTTTCATGCCCGGCTCCCCGCCACTTCGGCCATCGCATCGGCGATATTCGAGTAGGCGCCACAGCGACAGATATTGCCGCTCATTCGTTCGCGCATTTCCACGTTGGTGGCCTCAACGGAGGCTGTCAGGTCGCCGGTCGCGTGGCTGGGCACCCCAGCCTTGATCTCGCTGAGGACGGCAACCGCCGAACAGATTTGGCCCGGCGTACAGTATCCACATTGATAGCCATCGTGCTTGATAAAGGCCGCTTGCATTGGATGAAGGTGGTCCGGCGTGCCAAGCCCTTCGATAGTTGTTATCGCGTCACCCTCGTGCATTACGGCAAGGCTCAGGCAAGCGTTGATGCGGACTCCATTCACGAGGACGGTACACGCGCCGCATTGCCCGTGGTCGCACCCCTTCTTGGTACCGGTAAGAAGGAGGTGCTCCCGCAAGGCGTCAAGCAAAGTAGTTCGCGGGTCGAGCTCAAGTGCTTGAACGACGCCATTCACATTTAAATTGACGCGCATATGCTTTGTCGTCAGCGCCGGAGAATCTCCGTTTAATGGACCGCCGATTTGTTTTTGCGCGTTTGCTGTCCCAACAGGCAGCATCGGGGCTACAGCTGAGACTGCCCCCACGATAAGCAGATTTCGTCGCGTCGGATTCGGTTGGCCGGATTCGTCCATAGGTCGTTACTCCTTTTGCTCTTTAGACAGTCCGTCTTGAGCGGGATTGTCGAGAAGATGATGCGCCGCGCGTTACCATGCATAAGCTTCTGGCGCTTCCCCTCCGGGACCTGGCCAGATCTCGTCCAGGCAACGAAGGGTGTCCTCAGACAGGGAAATGTCAACGGCTCGAAGTGCGAGCGACAGCTGGTCTGGCGTACGTGGACCGACAATTGGGGCGGTGACTACAGGATTGTGGAGCAGCCAGGCTAGGGCAATGTCGGCTGGACGCTCTTCAAGGTCGGCGCACAGCGCCTCATACGCCTGCAACTGGTCGTGATATTGGCCAATTCTCCGAGCCATTTCGGGCTTTGCGCGGCGACCATCGAGCGCCCTCCGGAGCACACCTCCCAACAGTCCGCCACCCAAGGGGCTCCATGGAAGTAGTCCTACGCCATGGTGACGACAAGCTGGGATCAGCTCAAGTTCGATGGTTCGCGCAGACAGGTTATATAGACTCTGTTCCGCGACGAGTCCCATGAAGTGGCGCGACTGCGCCGCCGCTTGGGCAGTAGCAACATCCCAGCCGGCAAAATTGCAGCTTCCGACGTAGAGCACCTTTCCCTGTTGGATCAAGACGTCCATGGCTTGCCAAACCTCCTCCCATGGCGTGCGTCTGTCGATGTGGTGCATCTGGTAGAGGTCGATGTGATCAGTCTTCAGCCGGCGCAAGCTGTCCTCGCATGCCTTTCTGATATGAAATGCCGACAGTCCGCGGTCATTCGGTCCCAGTCCCATCGGCTGGTAGACCTTTGACGCGAGTACGATTTGATCGCGTCTGCCACCTTGGGCGATCCACCGACCAATGATCTCTTCCGAAAGGCCAAAGCCCTGTTTCATCTGCGGAGACTGCGGTCCACCGTACACATCGGCGGTATCGATAAAATTGACGCCGAATCCCATCGCATCGTCCATGATCCTGAAGCTGGTCGACTCATCCGTCAAGTCGCCCAAGTTCATGGTTCCGAGGCACAGACGGCTAACCTTTAGGCCGGACCGTCCGAGATGAACATATTGCATTTCAGTTCCGCCCCTTTCTTCCTGCACGCCTCTATCAGCGACGTGTTGATCCGAATCGATTTACTGGCCGATTCCTCGGCGCGGTCGACCTACACGGCTTGCTGAATCCCACCGCACTTTCGACTAACTTTAACGGGAATATCTCAATCTGAAAGCCGGCCTATGTAGCATGCACTTGTGAGAATTCGCCAACAAACGGGGACGGCACGGAGACTGACCGGTATTAATTTGGCTCGCCAGGGCCGTCTGTGTGGCCGTCGCAGGCTTTTGTGAATCTTGCTCACAACAACATTGGCACGAGGGCGGCTAACCCAGTTGCAGCAATTCGGCTACAGTTCCCACGTGCCCGCTGCCGGACAGTCTTGCAACACGGCAACATGGGTCGGCCAGTCAAATCGCGAGCAAGGGATAGTCGTGAAGATCAGATTTGTATTGAATGGCACGCTTGTGACCGGGCGCTTGGACGACAACGCTACATCGCGCGACTTTGTAGCCATGTTGCCGCTGCCTCTCCGGCTGGTCGACTTCGCGGCGACGGAGAAGATTGCTTACCTCCCAAGAAGGCTGAACACGGACGGAACACCATCAGGAATTGTCCCTTACGCGGGCGACGTTACATATTACGAACCGTGGGGAAACATTGCAGTTTTTCACAAGGACTTTCGGCATTCGCCGGGCCTTGTGAAGCTTGGGCGTCTCGATTGTGGCTTGGAAGAACTGCGTACGACCGGGGCATCGGACATACTCATCGAACGGACAGACGACTAACCCGTAGCCAGCAGCATTTGACTCGACTGACAATGTCCGATGAGTCCTCGTCCAATCGTGCGGTCCGCTCTTTTCTTGCAAGCTGTTCTTGGCCGGTCAAGATGGAGCACTCCGACCTTAAGAGCGATGCCACAAGGGCGAAACAGACGAACCGCCTCGGCGTTATGCGCGTTGGACAGCG
Source organism: Caballeronia sp. NK8 (assembly GCF_018408855.1). Classification (GTDB taxonomy): domain Bacteria; phylum Pseudomonadota; class Gammaproteobacteria; order Burkholderiales; family Burkholderiaceae; genus Caballeronia. The sequence continues at coordinate 1,421,604 of NZ_AP024325.1, forward strand.
TTGATGTGTTCTTCGCGGGCGCCCGGGGCGCAATCAACGACCAGGTCGATGAAACCTATCGCCTGACTTAGAGCAGGAGTCCTTATCTCGCAGCCAAGCTTGATGAGCGGGTTCGCGTAACGACCATCAACATTTTGCCTGCCCACTGAGGTGGAAACAGGCGAAGGCGCCAGCTTGGCCAAGGATTTGAGATTTCGGCACCGTCCCTATCGCGTGAGGCTAACCAAGCCTTTGTTGATCTGCTTCGGAGCGTCGTGGCCCGCGATGGCGCAACGGCCGCCGACGTAGAAATCGCATGGTTGCTGTCCCGTAAGCCTTGGATCGTTCGATTGTTCCGCACACGCAACGTGGAACGCTTTAAGGAGAACCTGGGCGCACTATCGGTTGTGCTCGCAAACGACCAACTCAGTGAAATCCAAGGGGCACTGCGGCGATAGCAGTCGAGGGAGCGCGTCACCCGGAAGCGATGTCGAGGCGCTCGGGCTTCTAATGGTCCGCAGTCTGAGGAGAATACATGTTCGTGATACCCCACCGATCCACATCATCCACCAATCGATCGCTGCTGTCGCTGATGGCATGCGTATTCACCGTGTTCTTAGTTACAGGAGCCGCTCTACCGGCTCTTCCACTACATATTCATGACGGCCTTGGATTTGGAACGTTCACTGTTGGCCTCGTCTCCGGTGCTCAATTCGCGGCATCGTTACTTTCGCGTCTGTGGTCGGGCAGAATCTCTGATCAGAGAGGTCCGAAGTACGCCGTGACGGCAGGACTTGTCATGGCAGCGCTCGCCGGTCTGCTCTATCTTGTCTCATTGAAGGCCATCAGTAACGCGCTAATTTCCATCGCGATATTGATAGTGGGTCGTGCTTTGCTCGGCGGCGCCGAGAGTTTCATCATGACCGGCGCTCAAAGCTGGTGTCTAGCCCTTGCCGGCCCGGGCAACGTCGGGAAAATGATTGCATGGATCGGCACGTCAATGTTTGTGGCGTTGGCGTTCGGTTCGCCACTTGGAAGTTTTCTTTTCAAGAGCTATGGGTTTGCCTCGATTGGTTTAGCGACCTCCGTCGGTGCAGTCTTTACGCTCGTTTTGATCACTCCTATTCCCGCCGTCAAAGTCAATCCACAGAGCAATAGGGTCGTAGCTACGGTGTTGAAAGCCGTTTGGCTGCCTGGCATGGGAATGGCCTTTTCTAGCCTCGGTTACGGCATAGTGACTGCGTTCGCCGTTCTTCTTTTCGTCCAACGAGGTTGGCAGCCAGCTTGGCTATCATTTACTGCATTCGCCGCAGGTCTGATCGTCGCCCGTGCTTTCCTCAGCCCGTTGCCCGACCGCCTCGGTGGCGCAAGAACTGCGATGGTCTTTATCGTCATCCACAGTGCCGGTATGGCCCTCATTTACCTCTCGCCCGTCGCGTGGCTTGCGTTCTCAGGCGCTGCTTTGGCCGGATTCGGCTACGCGCTGGTCTATCCGGGGTTCGGAATGGAGGCGGTCGCGCGCGCCCCCACGGATGCACGAGGCCTCGCTATGGGTATCTACACCGCCTTCATCGATGTGGCGCTCGGCATATTCGCACCTGTTCTTGGTTTGCTCGCCAATCTGACCGGACTTGGCCCGATCTTTCTTATTGCGGCGACTCTTGCTCTTTGCGCTATTCCAATTGCGATCCGACTTCACGCGTCCCATAAATCGCGGTGATCTCGCCGATATGGGTTGGAGAGGACATATCCCGAAAGCCGGTCGCAAAGCATGTTGAAAAACCGCAAAACTGCCGAGCCTGAGGATGCCGGTTCTTTGACACCTCACCCGCGATAGGACTTTCCGACAGTGAACTCGACTCTAGTGGCGAGCAACGAACCACAATCACCATCTAATTGCACAGAGCGACGTCCTAACGACTGTCCACCTTGCGCTGGTAGACACCTGCGAAAATGCGCCGGAGATTTCCGGCATCCAACTGTCGGCGCAACGCACGCGTTTCCGCCCGTTACCGCTACGGTCCTACGGCCTCTCTGATTGCGCGACCGTCTTGACTGTCGACGTTGCGTTGCTGTCATAGTCCCAACGGCTTAATCTCTCGCACCAGATCAATCAGAAGGCGCAACCCCGTCGGCATTTGACGCCGGCTGGAATAGTAGATATGAAAACCGGGCTCTGAGGGTGCCCAGTCGGTGAGCACGAGCCGTAGCCGCCCATCGCTGACGTACGGCGAGACTAAGGGTTCAGGAAAGTACATGAGACCCACGCCACCTAGTACGGCAACTAGTCCTGTTTCAGCTTGGTCAACCGTAACCGAGGATGGAACCAATAAGGCGATCTTCTCGTCTCCTTGCTCAAATTCCCAACGATAGACGCGGTCATCTCCCAGACGGTTGCTAACGCAGCGATGATGAAGAAGGTCATTTGGATGAACCGGAGTGCCAAATCGATCGAGATATGTAGGCGATCCTGCAACGACCCATCGAATGTTCGCGGAAAGACGCTGGGCAATCATATCCTCGGGGACGGTGCCCCCATAACGAATTCCTGCGTCAAAGCCGCCCTCGGTCACATTCACCATGCGGTTGCTTGCAACGATGTCGAGTTCCACATCCGGGTACCGCTCAACGAACTCGGGAACTATCGGTGCGAGCAGTAAGGTCGAGGCTTCGACGGCGACATTGAGCCGGATACGACCAGCGGGCGCATCACGAAACCGATTCAGGGTCTCCAGCGCGACGTCGATCGCCTCGAAGGGCGTCTCTACCGTAGCCGCCAATGCGTCGCCCGCGCCCGTCAGGGTAACGCTCTTCGTTGTGCGATTCAGGAGTCGAACTCCAAGGCGATTCTCAAGGCCCTTCAGAGCATGGCTCAGGGTTGAAGTAGTCACCCCAAGCTCAATCGCAGCGCGACTGAAGCTTTTATGACGTGCAATAGCGAGAAAGTAGATGAGATCTGCTACATCGGCGCGATTGATCTGCATTTCCTGAACATTCCTTCAGTCGATTATCTGATATTTGCCCTCTGGTGGCGCAGCCTAACGGACGCTTGCAAGCGCCGCACGATTCCCCGAGTGATTTTCCAAACGCGCCAACGGCCCCCTCCATAAAAAAGATTCGGTCTGCTCCTCAAACTGCGCGTGCTACCGCTCTCCAGGCGGGCCTACGTCTCAGCGCCCGAAACCGGCCATGTGGGCTGCACTCGACAAATAGTGCGATTCCTCCCCTTAACGAACCAACAACCAGCAATGTTGAAACTTGTCTCACATTATCGTACATTGTTATTCGAATTTAACCAGTCCAGCACATCGGGAAGGTCATCTCAAAGAGAGCGCTAAAACATGAACATCCTCGTGACCGGAGGCTCGGGCTTCCTCGGATCGTACGTTATGGCCGCCCTTGAATCGAGGGGGCATAAGGCGCTCAACTTCGACTTGGCGCCACCTCAGCCGGACCTCCTTAGTTTGTCACGCACCGGATCAGAGACTTTCAGATCTGGCCAAATCGGTGACTATGATCGTCTGTTGGAGATCTGCCGGAACGAGGGAATCGAGTCTATCGTCCACGGCGCCGCGTTGCTGGGTCTCGAGCCTTCGCTGCACAGGCAAAAGGAATTCTATGCAACCAACGTGATGGGCTTCGTGAACGTCTGCGAGATAGCCAGAGCGCTGGGGTTGAGAAAACTCATACTGGTGTCGAGCAACGCCGTCTATCACGCTAGCTCCAACGCGAAGCTTTTGGAGACGGACGAACCGTTCTCCATCGTTCGCGGCAACCCGGCCGCGCACTACGGCACGTCGAAGATGGCTGCAGAAGCAATCGGGATGGCGTACGCACAGTTTCACAACGTCGATTTTCTCGCTATTCGCGTGACAGCAGTTTACGGCTTCGGGATGCGCAGTCCGATCCACATTAAGCCGATGGTCGAGAATTCCTTGCTCGGCAAACCTACCCGATTCGAGACGGGTGGAAAGATGAAGAGAGACTATACATACGTATTGGACTGTGCGGACGCCATAGCCACGGCAGTCGACGCTCCCGCGCTCCCTTTTGGCTCCCAGCGTGTTTTCAACGTCTCCGCAGGTAAGGTCTGTACGGTTTCGCAGGTCGCACAGATCGTGCGGAGTGTGATCCCTGGTGCGCAAATCGAAGTCGGTTCCGAACTGACCGCATTGGAAGAGGCCAACCTAAAGATGCGCGCTCCGCTTGACAACGGATGCGCCGAAAGGCATCTAAATTGGAGCTCGAAATGGACGATTGAGGAAGGGGTCAGAGATTATGCCAACCGCTTCTCGCACTTCGCTCAGCATGGCCATTCAGTGTGATTGCCTAGATCACAAATCTTGAGATTGGCGGCCCGCGTTTGCATTCACGAGAGACCGCCTATGTGTTCACCATTTTACGGCAAGACGACGTATCTGCCAGCGCCCTCCTCTTTCAGTCTAATAGCCGTCAAGTGCTAACGCAGGAGATTCAGTAGAGCCGATGCGCTCTCCACCTGACGAAAGGTCCGAACTACACCAAGGCTTGCCTGGATATTGTCTGCGGAGATATTTGCTCTCCCTACAAGCGTGCGATATTTGGCCTCAACGTCGATCCAGTCGATCCCCAAGATCGCGGCACCCTTCGGGGCATAGACGGTTGCTGACGTCCTTTTTCCGTCTTTCGTCACAATAGTCACGCGCGCCCCGCCTTTGTATCGATCGAGATCACTTGTCGGCGGAGCAACCATACGCACCCTATCCAAAAGCATGCGAATCCGGGGGTCGGTAATTTTATCTGCGGAAGCATGGATCCAGGAGAAGTCGCGGTCTGCCACTCCAGCAGCGGCGAAGAATATGGCGCTGTGGGCCATTCCGATGAGATCCGTTGGATTGTGTGGATTGGCAAAGCCAGCGTAGCCCGGCCTTGAGATCTCAATAAGCTCGACTTCCTCGGGTTCAACTCCAGCGTCTCGCGCAGCTTTCGCTGCCGCTTCGGCAACTCCGTGGTGGGGATGCCCCCCCGGCACAAGCTTGATGCCCATCTCTGTGAGAATATTCCACCTGGATCCGAAGTCGTTCGTGATAAGAGATGCGTCCGCGTCTCTACCGAAGCAGTCGAAGAATCCGAGTTTCATCTCGAACAGTTCACGCTCAACTGTAAAGCCTCGTGCGGCCGCCAAAGCAGCTTGAACACCCGATGTGGCCGCCTGTCCCGCGTGATACTCTCGGGCCACACTCGTATCGGCGGCTGCGTTCAGTCCGCCAACTGAAGTCGCGGTAATTAAAAGTGCCTGGGCCGTCTTGTCTACCGAGAGTCTCATGAGTCGGGCTGCCGCAGCAGCGCCAGCGAAAGCGGCGATGATACTTCCATGGAAGCCTTTGTCCTTGAAAGTGCACTGCATCACAGTGCTAATGCGACCCGCCGTCTCGTATCCAAGAACGATCGCCGCCACAATCTCTTCGCCGCTTGAACAAAGGCGCTCGCCGACGGCCAATGCACTGGCGCAAGCGGTTGTCCCTTGGTGGACAATGTTTCGCAAATCGCTGTCGTCCGACGCGGCGGCATCGCTCGCGACGGCGTTCACGCGCGCGGCGGCCGCTGCCGGAAGCCGCACGGAGCCGTCGAACCATATCGTCGACTCTGGCTTACCCCCACGGTCAATCTCCAGTTGTCTGATGATGCTTGATGACGATAGATTGAATCCGACCGCGGCGCTCGCAATCGTGCTGGCGATTAACATTTCGCCGTAGTCCTTGGCTAACGAAGGCAGATCTTCAAACTTGGATTCTGTTATGAACTCGCCCAATCTCAACGCTACAGTCATATTTCATTACTCCGGTCGGAAATCAACTACATCCTTAGTTTCATACTTGAGTATCAAACAGCCGCCTACTGAGCGAGAGCGAAAGACTCATGACGTCTGCAAGCAGACCATAGCCACTCTCATTAGCGTCGGAGCCCTTTTCCGTTGACTGTTTATGACTCGATGCCGGCTTTGGAAGAATCGCCGGCGACTCGACGCGACCAGTTCAAGCAGACGCCTTCCAACCGATCTTCTTTACTGCCTGGTCAACAAAGCGCATATCCAATACCTCATCGAGATGCAACGCTTTTGGATCGGACACTCCCGGCACCAGCTTCATGGTTACCCAAGCTTCGAGGCTCTGCCTTGTAACGTAAGGGGACTTAAATTGAGACCAATTTTGCTCCCATACAGATGCCCATACCGTCGGCTCGACGGTTGACGAAAACTGCGCCTTATACAAGGCCTCGCCTGCTTCTTTCTTGTTCTCAATGACGTAGCGTAGGCCTCGCGTATCTGCCCGTACGATGGCAGCGTACAAGTCTGGATTCTGCTCAACGTCCGCGACCCGCGCTTCAATCAGGTGGCCAGCAAGTGATTTGAATCCTGAGATTTCATCCTTGGAAACTGAGAGGAAGAACACCGCCCCAACGCGAGCGGCTGCAATGCTTGTCACTGGAGGCGTCGCGACCATTGCGTCAATCGTGCCGTTCGCCATAGCTGCGATCATATTCGACGTCGATTGAAGGGGAACGATAGTTGCGTCCGAAGCCGGGTCGAGCCCACTTTGCGCAAGTACCTGTCGTGCGCAATAGTCGGTGATGCTGCCTGGAGACGTGACGCCACAACGCAATCCCTTGAAGTTCTTGACCGTCGAGAGTCTCTGACCCAGCGGAGTGCTGTCACCGGTGATCGAATGCTTGGCAGCGTAAGATGGTGACACCATGAAATAAAGCTCGTTGAATGCGCTCTGGGCCATCAAGATCTTGAACTTCTGCCCTCTCGCAGTTGCGGCAAGAAGCTCGCCGGGCGCAGTGTAATAAGCATTCCCCGCACCCGAAACCAGAGCGGTCATTCCTGCCGGCCCGCTGCGGGTGTAAATTCTCTCCAAGGTCAAGCCTTCCTCTTTGTAATACCCCATCGTCTCAGCGAGGAAGTGCGGAGCCCAGGCCAGCAGCGGTCCACCACTACCCATGAGCATCGTCAAGTGATCGCCCGCTTTCGACAGAGCAGCACGTGGCAGCGCGAGACTCGCGCCGCTCGCGGCCGCCATTGCTAGAAATTGGCGTCGAGATACCTTGAAATCATTTGTGTTCATCTGCAGTCTCCGTTGCAGAGTTGAAGGATTCGGGCGTGTCTGTGCGCCTTCTTTTTTCCGGTGATCTTAGAAACTATGGAGGCGCGATAATCCATTCAGCCCCTCAAGAACAAAACACCGGTGTGCTCTACGACCTAATTACGTTAAGCAATCCCCTTAGTTATCCGAACTCTCTAAGGTGCTCGATTATCGATCCAGGGCTGTCGGCTTACCGGTGGGTTCCTCGATGCAAAAAAGGTCAGCCGCGCATCGCCTCCCCGCCTAGTCGATATATGCGCGCCGCCGTATCATGATAGAGTGCCGCCTTCTCATCGACGGAGAATTCGTGTGTGATGCGTTTGAAGGCATTCCAAAGCTGACCGTATCCACACGACTGCTTGTCCACGGGGAAGTTGCTCTCGAACATGCATCGCTCCGGTCCGAATATCTCAATGCACTCTTCGACATACGGGCGCCATGCATTGGCCAACTCTATCGAAGATGGTGGGCTCTCGCGAACATGGAAATCCCATCCGTTATAAAGCATGCCGAGGCCGCCAATCTTTACTGTCAGGTTTGGAAAGCGTGCAAGCGAACGAAGATTGGACTGCCAAATCTGGAATACGACGCGGCGATCGGTATGCGGCGGAATGCCCAGAATGCCCCCCGCATGGTCCAGAACCACTGAAGTTTCCGGAAACGTGCAGAGAAGGTCGACGAGATCCGGAAGCTGATGATAGTAAAGCCAAGCATCGAAAGACAGGCCGAGGGACGCAAGGTGCGAAAATCCCTTCCGAAATGATGCTTCCCTCAGAAGGTGGCGAGGCCCAAACTTCCTGCCGTAGGCGGCGCTGCCACTGTCCCAAGTAGCCCCCTGCCTGATACCTCGGAGGCGCCCATTTCCGGCTCGTATCAATCGCTCGAGCACGGGCTCGACCGCGTCGCCCAAAAGCAAGTCTGCAAAGCCTACAATACCGTCGCAGACGCGCGTCTTTCCGTAGTACCCACTCGCGCTAGCCGCAGCTATCCCATTGGCGAACTCCACTTCTCCTATCGGCTTCATTGCCTCAGAGGCATCGACCCGGTACATCGTTTTGACCTGAACAAATACCGTCGAAACAATGTTGTGACCGGAGCGTAGGTCTCTCAGAAACTCGTCCAACAGATAGCGACCATGCCCGCCATCCCAAATATGGTGATGAGGGTCGACGATTCGCAGATCAGGTTCCAGGGCATCTTCGTGAACGCCGGCGAGCCAGCCATCTAAATCCCCGAGGGGCCGTGGAGTGTTGCCACGAAATTCCGGTACAAGTGTCATGTGACAAGGTTAAGAATTTTGGACAAGTCGCGCGAGCGCCGAGCATCTGAACAAGCAACGCCCTATTGCTGTCGCGTCCCAAGATAGTGAGCGTGCGCCTCCTCGATCCAATCCAACACTCTGGCTGCTTGTCCAATGATCAAGGTCACACCAACTCCGGACACGATAATATGCTGGAGCGCTTCCTTCGACACTTTGAGATCGAAGAGGCGTATCGCGTGCATCTTGAAAGAGATCTCCACTCCGAGCGCTGCAAGTTGGCAAGCGTGGACAATCTCACACGTCTTCTGATCAACCTCGGGCACTTCCATGAGTGCCTTACGCATTTCCTTATACCGCTCCACGGCTTGGGCGTTGACTGCCCCCACTTTCGCTGTTGCCGGTCTCAACACAGACGACATCGAAGACCCCTTAATTTGCGGTTAAAAGAATGACAAGACGATGCGGCGTGCTAACGCACAAAATGCTGTCGCGCGGGAACGGCCCCGGGGCGTACCGTCGATCTGATCCGGACCCGCGTTCAGTCTGCGCCGTCACCGTCATCTCACGAAATCCCATAATACGCTACTTTTTACTGACGTTCCGAACATCGTTCAAGACAGGGTTTGTACTGGTCCTTACGCACCGGGAGGAAGTTCATCTTGCATTAAATGTCAAATGTCGAGACAATATTAGAAAGCAACCGGTCCAAAGGCTCACGATGACTGCCCAAGAACATTTCAGGAAGGTCGACTCCGATATGCTCGACGAGATTCACGTTTACGCTGGAACCGCTGGCCATTCGGCATGGTTTAGTGAAGACCAAGGCCTGACCTGGTCACACCCCAATAGTCATTCAGGGATGTATCTCGAAGCTCGCGTGTGGTGTTTTGGGAGCCATGCCGAGTTGCACGATACGCTAGTCGCCGGGACTGACGAGGGTGTGTTTCGGTGGAGCGAGCGGACTGCGCGCTGGGAGTGCATATCGACTCAGATCAAGGACGTTTGGTCGATCGCCTATGACGCTCGCGACCCGTCTACCTTGTATGCTGGGACGCGCCCAGCTGGTCTCTACCGATCGCGGGACGGCGGCGAGACATGGAGCGAACTAACCGTCCCGGGTATCGCAAAGTTCTCTGAAGTCAATATGGGACCGACACGGGTGACACAGTTGCTGGCCGACCCATTAGTCCCGGATACCCTTTGGGCAACGATCGAGATCGGGGGCATCTACCGAAGCACCGACGGCGGAAGCTCTTGGTGTGCGCTAAGCAACGGCTTAAATTCGGGCGACGTACACGGGATCGCGGTATCGCGCACTGCGAGGGGCAAGCGTCGAATCCTCGCTACCACAAACCGCGGACTGCACATTAGCGATGACGGCGGAGAGTCGTGGCGCTTCGCCGAATTAGAATCGCCATGGCAATATACACGCGCAGTCGTAACTCGCACGGATGATCCTTCAGTCGTATTCTTGGCCAACGGGAACGGCCCACCTGGAAACGATGGCCGCTTACTTCGCAGTTTGGATGGCGGCGAAACTTGGGAAAGGTTGACCTTGCCAGGATCAATCAACAGCACGGTCTGGTGCATCGCAACTCATTTCTCAAATCCTGACCTGATATTCGTATGCACGAACCTAGGTCAACTCTTCCGATCGACCAACGGAGGAGACAGCTGGACGCGGCTTCCGCATGAGTTCGGAGAGATTCGGAGTCTGTATTGGCGGGCAGTGCCCAAGGGAACCCGAGGCGCGCCCCACTCTCTGACCCGAGCCGTGGCGCCCAAGCTAGTGGCAGCCACGTAATCTCTAGAAACGCCGCACGTGCGTGCCCCGAAATGCACATCGAAAAATACGATTACCTCATTGTTGGAGCAGGATCCGCTGGGTGCGTATTGGCGAGCCGCCTTACAGAGGATGGCCGTCGCTCCGTTCTGCTTCTTGAGGCGGGAGAAGATTATCTTCCGGGCGAGGAGCCTGCGGACATCGTCGACCCGTACCCGCTGTCGTCATACAATCCGTCGTACATGTGGGATGGGTTGAAGGCTTTTTGGCACAACAGCACCCATGGGGCCCCGGCTGCATTTCCACAAGCAAAGGTGATGGGCGGCGGGTCAGCCGTCGCAGGCATGGTTGCATTCAGAGGTACGCCAGATGACTACAACGAGTGGCAGGCAATGGGCGCTGCGGGGTGGTCCTGGGACAGCGTGCTGCCATATTTCAGCAAGCTCGAGACGGATCAAGATTTTTCGGACTCTCTGCATGGACGGCGAGGCCCAGTTCCGATCAGACGGGTGCCTCGAAATATGTGGCCTCCCCTGACCTCGGCGATTGAACAATACGCAAAGGCATCCGGCTACCCGTTTATCGCCGATATGAACGGCGATTTCCGCGATGGGTTCGGCGCCACTCCGATCAGTAATACCGCGAACAGCCGAGTAACGACCGCTGCGGCATACCTCACATCCAGCGTTCGACAAAGACCGAATCTAACGATTCTTTCTCGCGCATATGTGCGTTCGGTTCGATTCAGCGATAAGCGTGCGACCGGCGTTCTAGCAGAGGTCGACGGCCGCTTAATAGAATTTGCTGCGCGAGCTGAAGTAATCGTGACAGCTGGAGCGATTCATTCACCGGCCCTGCTGATGAGATCGGGCATCGGCGAAGGGGGCGCTCTACAGAAACTTGGGATCAGCGTCGTCGCCGACCTCGACGGCGTAGGGAAAAACTTGCGCAATCATGCCGCTGTCTTTATTTGCGCGATGCTGCATCGAAATTCGAGACAGTCGTCCTCTTTACGAACGCATCCGACCGCATGTATGCGCATGTCGTCAAACCTCTTGGGCGCGCCTAAGTCAGACCTTTACATCAATATCCAGAGCAAAACTTCCTGGAACGCGATGGGCACCCGAGTGGCGAGCCTAAACGCTGTACTCCTGAAGCCGGCTGGGTCCGGTCAGGTGAGCTTGAACGTGCACGATGCCAACCAGTCTCCTCGCGTCGAATTTGGATTTGGCGACAACGCGCGCGACATCGAACGACTTTCTAAAGCGGTGCTCCGGATACTGAACATATTAAAGTCCCCAGTAGTAGCACCATTGGTCGGTGCGCCCTTCGTAGTACGCGTGGGAGACCGCATCCGACGGTGGAACACGCATACGGCGTCCAGTGCCGTGAACGCACGCGCGTTCGCGACGTTGCTCGATGCAATGCCCAGCGCCCTCGGCGACCGAGTCCTCGCAGCGCTAACGGGGCATAGGCTGGACAGTGAGCGTCTCATAAGTGATCCGACTTTCCTGCTGAACTTCGTCACCCGTGAGATCACAGGTGTTTATCACCCGGTCGGCACGTGCCGAATGGGGAACCATACAGACCCTGCGGCCGTTGTTGACTCTGCTGGGCGCGTTTTAGGCGTCGCCAATCTGCGCGTTGCCGACGCGTCCATCATGCCGACAATTCCTCGTGGCAACACCAACATTCCAACGATCATGGTCGCAGAGAAGCTTTCCGACGCCATTGTCAAAGGCGAGACCACAGCCATTTCTGGAGCTAGCATTGGATCTGCAACTTGAAGGCAAGCACGTTCTGGTGACCGGTGGATCGCGAGGAATTGGGTTCGCATGCGCCGAGCAATTTCTGGCGGAAGGCTGCGTCGTCAGCATCGTAGGACGTGATAAAAGCCGAATCGGTGACGCATGCAGGACGCTTGACGTCCACATGAAGGGAATCAGCGGATATGCCGCCGACCTTTCCCAACCGGCCGCCGCATTGGGCGTAATTGCCGATGCTGAGGAAGAACGTGGACCGATCGACGTTCTCGTCAACGCCGCAGGCGGTGCTCGTCGGAAGCCTTTCGATGAATTGCAGCCTGAAGACTGGCGGGCCGCAATGGAAGCCAAATTTCTGACGTATATCAACGTCTTGGATCCTCTCATCAAGCTCATGGCACAGCGTCGCGCCGGTTCGGTAGTCAATGTGGTGGGAATGGGAGGCAAAGTACCAATCACAACGCATCTAGCTGGCGGGTCCGCCAACGCTGCACTGATGCTCGCCACGGCAGGCCTCGCGCTGGCATATGGACCGATGGGCGTTCGGGTTAATGCCCTGAATCCTGCAAAGACGAACACTGACCGGCTAGCAGAAGGCGTCAGTGCCTTTGCTCGGCAAGAACGGATAACTACCGCTGAAGCCATTGCCGAGGCGAACAATTCATCGCCTCTTGGTCGACCCGCTTCTCCTGCGGAGGTGGCGGCGGTTGTGGCCTTCCTGGCTTCCCCGAAGGCTGGGTACATCTCCGGGGCGATTGTTTCTATGGACGGTGCCGCTCGCCCGATGGTGGTCTGAGCCCGTTCCGACCGCGTTTCCCTTCCCGATCCTCCCTTAAAAATCCGACGAGGCGGTCCGCACGGTTGCGGCCCGTCCTACGCCCGCGCCGTCACATCGTCGGACTGCATTACGCCGCCCAAGGGCCCACACAAACGGGAACCCAAAGGCGAGCCATTTTTCCCTCCATATAGGACTTCTTACGCTATCCGCGCCACTCGGACCAGCGCCCGGTCGTCACGTTCCCGTCTGACATAAACCGATGGCCGCGGCTGAAGCCCGGCGAGCGCGAGATCGATGAAGGTGGGGTAATTCCGAGCATATTTTCCGATGTCAGGCCGTTGAAACTTGTCTCAATGGGTAGTACATTTTTATAAACGAGCTCGTCGCGGCGCGAAGGCACCGAGGAACGATGAGACGAATCGGAAACGGGGGAGACGATGCGGCGAATTTGCACAGTCCGGCGCGACCAGCCTACCCGCGCGTTCAGCGAGCGCCGGCTAACTCCCTTCCGATCAGCTAGTTTCCGGCTGACGACCGAGGCTCCGAGATCACCTCGTTATCTCGAATCAACAGCCGCTTTTGAATCGGTGATTCTGTAAGAAACTTGCAAAGAGGAAAGGTAATGCAGCCCATACTTGACTTCAGAAGCGTGTCGAAGGTCTTCTATAAAGGAGACACGAGAGTCCACGCTCTTTCAAACGTGACGACAAGAGTAGAGCCCGGCGAACTGCTAGCCATTGTTGGCCCGAGTGGCTGCGGAAAGTCGACGCTTTTGAATCTGACCGCTGGCCTGATGGAACCCGGGGTTGGCGAAGTGCTCTATCAGGGCAAGCCGATTTCCGGGGTGAACACTCACGTCAGCTATGTCACACAGCGTGACAACCTCCTGCCGTGGCGAACAGTTGAAGCAAATGTCCTGCTTCCGTTCGAACTTGGTCCTCGTTCCAATGTTTCGTCGTCGGAACGTCGAGATCGGGCGAGAAAGTACATTGAGCTGGTCGGACTGAAGGGTTTTGAAACACACTATCCAGCCGAACTCTCGGGAGGCATGCGCAAGAGAGCGCAGCTCGCCCGCTCTTTGGTCTATGAGCCCGACGTCCTTCTTATGGACGAGCCGTTCGGTGCCCTCGACGCACAACTACGTCTTATGCTGCAGGCCGAACTTCTGAAGACGTGGGAAGGCTCGGGGAAGACGCTCATCCTCGTCACTCACGACCTGACCGAAGCGATCTCACTTGCGGACCGAGTGATCGTCATGTCGGCGCGCCCCGGACGTATCCGTACCGTTCAGCGTATTGAGTTACCGAGGCCGCGCGACGTCTTCACAATCCGATTCGTTCCCGAGTTCGGGGAGTATTTCGAGAATCTGTGGGCAGCACTGCGCGAAGACATGCATCAAGGAGCGGAAGTCTAATGAGCAACTTCAAATCCAAAGCCGTCGCACCATCACTCGCGGGTTTGTCGGGAACGCCCGATGCAGACGAGGTTTTTGTTGTCGATCCGAGCATAAGGGCTCGCCGCAGGGAGACAAGGATCGTCGTCCTTTCACGACTTATCTTGGCGGCAGTCGCTCTTCTTGTCTGGGAGTGGGCTTGCGGTCGGTGGATATCCGCATTCTGGATCAGCAGTCCATCGCGCATCGCCATCGCGGCGTTGAATATGTGGAACAGCGGTGGCCTGCTAAGAAATCTGTATGCAACGATTGCAGAAGCGCTGGTTGGTTTCGCCTTCGGCGTAGCCGGAGGGATGGTGATGGGCGTCGCATGCGGCACCAGTCGGATCATCTCTAAGGTCCTCAATCCATTTTTGGTGGGCTTCTACTCGATTCCTCGGATCGCACTGATTCCACTGTTTATCCTGTACTTCGGGATTGGGTTTCAGACAAAGGTGATCTATATCGCGCTGCTGGTGTTCTTCCCTGTCTTCATGAATACCTTGTCGGGCGTACGCGATGTAAATCAGGACCTGATTGATGTGATTCGTGTGATGGGTGCGAGTCGTTCTGACACGGTCCGAAAGATCTTGATTCCATCCGCACTCGCATGGCTCTTCGCCGGTCTTCGGATCTCCGTCACCTATGCATTGACCGGTGCGATTGTGGCAGAAATGTTTACGTCGAACGTCGGCCTGGGCTACTTGGTCTCCTACTATGCCAATCAATTCGATACCTCGAGTCTTTTCGCGACTCTCGCAGTTACGACCGCGTTGGGGTTACTGCTCAATGCGTTCGTGGTTCTTATTGAGAAGCGACTTCTCCGATGGCGCCCCGTTGAAGGAGCTTGATCCAGCGACAGGCGTAGCTAAAACGCAACTTCAATTAGATTTCAGGAGACTATAGGTGGGCGCAAACAATCGACCAATTTCTCGACGGCGATTACTAGGCTTGACGGTTGCCGGCGCGGCAAGCCTCGTCGTGCCAGGTATAAGCCACGGACGCCCGCAAGATCACGTGACACTGCTCATGGGAAGTGGCGGCCCTTTGATCGCATGGGCTCCAACCTTTATCGCCGAAGCGCTGGGATACTATAAGGACGAGGGCCTAACCATTGAGCGGATCTACACCCGAAGCGGCCCTGCTGGTATGACGGCTCTCGTTTCTGGTGCAGGAGACGCGTACTACACTGCCCCCGGAGAATTGCTGGCAGCCACGGTCAGGGGTCAGCAATTTAAGATCGTGATGGCACAAAGTGTGTATCAAGATCTTTATTTTATTATCTCGAACGATTACGCGAAGAAGCACGGCATCACGGCGGCGACGCCCTTCGAACGTCGGCTCTCCACGGCAAAAAGCTTTAAGGGGATTCGTATTGGTGTGTCCGCACCGGGTAGCGTCACCGACTATTGCGCGAGAAGAGTCCTTTCTCAAATCAACATCAGCGCCAGCGATGCCTCGATTGTTCCCCTACAATCGACTGAGAACACCATTGCAGCGATCGGAAACGGAACGATTGATGCCCTTGTATCTGCTCCGCCGGGCTCAAGCCTAGCTCAGTCTCAACTTGGAGGTGTGATCCTGTTCTCGGTCGGCCGCGACGAGATATCCGGTTTCCGATCTATCACCGGTCATCTCATTGAGGCGCGCGCAGATGACGTGAAGCAAAAGCCTGATGTATATCGGGCAATCGTGAGAGCGGACACGCGCGGCCTAAAGTACATTGTAGAAAATCCCAAAGTAGCCGGTGACACGCTCTATAAATCGCAATACTCCTCCCTTGTGAAGGCGGAGATCTGGCCTGATGTATGGGCCTCAAGTATTCCGCAGTTCAAGACACCATTCGTATCGCGGCAGAGCCTAGAGTCGTGGGTGGCGATGGGTCTGGTACCCGGGGTTAGTGACCCAAAGGCGATTAATTCCGGCGAAATCATCGACATGCGTTTCGCGACGCAGGCAGTGCAAAGCCTCAACTGGAAGGTAACCGCATAGCGCCTGTCATTGCATTCCTACCTAGCCAGCTTTGTATGAAGCTGCTCATGCTTTTAGATATCGGAGACTCAAGATGAATCAACAAACAAGCGTTCACGCACCCGATGACTCAGGCGTGCCCGAGTCGGCTCGCGATTTCAGCGTTAAGGAGCGCGTGGTAATCATCACTGGAGCAGGTCAAGGGATCGGGCGCGAGTATGCGCGGCAGTTTGCGGCGGCCGGCGCGATCCCAGTTGTGGCGGATCTGAACGTCGAAAACGCGAAACGGGTTTGTGCCGAGATCGATCGAGCTGGCGGTCGGTCCATGGCCGTATCCGTGGACGTGGGCGATAGGGAATCTGTCGACGCGATGGTTGAGAGCGCCCTCAACAAGTACGGCCGCGTAGATACGCTCATTAATAACGCAGCAATCTTCGCAACCCTGCCAAAGCGCCCTTTTGATGAAATTCCCCTTGAAGAATGGGAGCGTGTGATGCGCATCAACATCACTGGCACTTTTCTATGCGCAAGGGCCGTCGCTCCGGCCATGCGCAAGGCCAACTGGGGACGCATTATCAACACATCTTCTGACTCCGTCCCTAGGGGGGTTGCTAACTACCTCCACTATGTCACATCGAAGTCCGCAATCATCGGAATGACGAATTCTCTTGCTCGTGAACTCGGACCATTCGGCATCACGGTAAACGCGATCCGCCCGGGAGCCGTCGCGACGGAGGTTGACCGCGCGGTTAATCCAACGCAGGAGCGACGCGTCCAGCTTCTCAGCGAACAATGTCTGCGCAAGGGCCAGTTGCCCACAGACTTGGTGGGGCTTGCGATCTTCCTCTCCACGAACGCTTCGGCTTTCATAACCGGCCAAACAATCGCGTGCGACGGCGGTTACACCCACAGTAACTGAGTCGCTTAGCTCGAATCCACATACTTTGAAAGCGGCCTCGCGCTTTCGTCCCATTGCTGAGAAGAGGCTTAACGTCATGAGAAATCACGAGACAATTTATATCGATGGTCAATGGGTAGCTCCGGTCGACCCGAAAAGGCTCGAACTGATCAGCCCAACAACTGAGAACCCGATTGCAAGCGTCTGTCTCGCGAGCGCGCGCGACGTGGATCTCGCCGTCAAGGCGGCCAGAAAGGCATTTCCCTCCTTCTCCGAAACCTCCAAGGAGGAAAGGATTGCCCTGTTCGAGAGAATCATCGAGGTCTACCAAGCGCGCCAGAAGGATCTGATGGCCGCTATCACCCTTGAGATGGGCTCTCCTAAGTCGCAGGTCATCATGACCCAAGCTGCGCTACAGGGTTTCCAACAGGCGATTACCACCCTTCGCGGATACAACTTCGAAGTTCAGGAAGGCATCAACGTCATTCGACGCGAGCCTATCGGTGTCTGCGGACTTATCACCGCGTGGAACTGGCCCGTGCAAATTCTCTGCACGAAGTTGTCGTCCGCGTTTGCAGCGGGCTGTACCGTTGTTGCCAAGCCAAGCGAGTTCACGCCACTGAGCGCCATCATTCTGACTGAAATTCTGGACGCAGCGGGTGTTCCGCCGGGCGTGTTTAATCTGGTGATCGGCGATGGGCCAACGGTGGGCCATGCTATCAGCACACATCCAGATATTGACCTCATGTCCTTTACCGGTTCGACCAGGGCGGGAGTGCAGGTAGCTCAAGCGGCCGCGGCATCCGTCAAACGCGTCTGTCAGGAACTCGGCGGCAAGTCTGCCAACATCGTGTTGCCCGACGCTGACCTTCGTCAGGCCGCCCAGTGGAACATTGCTCGCTGCTTCTCTAACAGCGGACAATCTTGTCACGCTCCGTCTCGCATGCTTGTACATGAGGACCAGCTTGATCAGGCTATCGACCTGCTTTGTGAAGAGGTCAAAAAGATCAAAGTTGGAGATCCGGAGGACGCTTCAACGACCCTTGGTCCGGTCGTGAACAAGGCTCAATTCGATCGAGTACAAATGTACATTCAGAAGGGTATCGACGAAGGTGCTCGCCTCGTTTGTGGGGGGCTTGGACGCCCGCCAGAACTCACAAGCGGCTACTTCGTCAAGCCCACTGTGTTCGCAGACGTAAAGCCAGAGATGACGATTGCACAAGAGGAAATCTTTGGTCCCGTCCTCGCTGTCATGCCTTATCGTTCCATAGAACAAGCATTGGAAATTGCCAATGGCACCCGCTACGGCCTCGGGGCCTATGTATTTACATCCGACAGGAAAACGGGACACGAAGTCGGATCTCGCATGCGCGCAGGCCGTGTTTTTCTGAACGGAGTCGCTTCGAACCCGGCGGCGCCGATGGGTGGTTACAAACAGTCAGGGAACGGGCGGGAGATGGGAGTGTTCGGTTTGGAAGAGTATCTCGAAGTCAAGGCAATGATCGGGTTTGTGGACCGTTGACGACTTAATCGTGCCCCACCCGATCGAATGGCCGGCCGACAGTCAGCATGAGTCGGCTCACCAAGTTCACGATGTCACCTACCACAGTGACACGTTGTTTCATTGACATATTGAGGGATTATCTTGCAGCAGCCTGTCATCCTTACTTGCGCAGTCACTGGCGGTGACGACACCGCCGGACGATATCCGGCTGTCCCCGTGACGCCCGCTCAAATTGCTACCGCCGCAATTGAAGCCTGCGAAGCGGGTGCGGCGATCGCTCACATTCACGTTCGCAATCCCGAGTCAGGCAAACCAAGTATGGATCTTGCGCTGTACCGCGAAGTTGTAGATCGCATTCGCGACAGTGGAAGTCCGGTCATCGTCAACCTCACGACCGGTCCGGGTGCCCGGTTCGTGCCTAGCGACACGGAAGCAAACCTGGCGGGCGCAGGGTCCAACCTCCGTCCACCAGTTGAGCGCGTCCACCACATCTTGGAATTGAAGCCTGAGATTTGCAGTCTGGATATGGGCACACTGAACTTTGGCAAAGGTGCGCTCATCAACGTGCCGGCGCACGTGGAGGCCATTGCGGCAGAAATCCGCAGAGCTGGGGTGAAGCCGGAACTGGAAGTCTTCGACTCGGGACACGTGGCGTTGGCTATCGATATGATCCGTCGAGGCCTGCTCGAACCGACGCCGCTCTTTCAGATGGTCCTTGGCGTGCCGTGGGGAGCACCGGCCACTCCCGAGATACTCGCGGCGATGAAGAGTCTATTGCCGGTCGGTTCACAATGGGCAGCGTTCGGAGTTTCGAGGTCGGAATTCCCAATGGTCGCGCAAGCGGTGCTTCTCGGCGGCCATGTACGCGTAGGCCTGGAGGATAACCTCTATCTGGAAAAAGGGGTGCTTGCCCCGGACAACGCCTCCCTTGTGCGCAAAGCGTCACAGCTTGTCGAGCTTCTCGGAACACGATTAGCCACTGCGGACGAAGCTCGATTGATCCTTGGTATCGCAACGTCATGAGCAACGAACGCTTCATCGTCGGTTGTGTGCAAACTACGCCGACAGATGACCTACACGCCAACATAGATCAGGTCTCACGTTCGATTGAGATCGCGGCCCAAAGGGGCGCGACACTAGTCGCCACCCCTGAATATAGCTTCTTCTTGCATGCGAGCGGCCGTTCGATGCGCGACAGCGCAGCTCGTGAGGAAGATCATCCAGCGCTGCCTCACTTCGTCTCGATTGCTCGAAAGCATCGCATCTGGCTGATCCTCGGCTCCCTCGTCATTCGCACAGACGAAGGCAATATCGTTAATCGGTCAATTGTCATCTCGGCTCAAGGGGAAATCGTTGCGCGATACGACAAGATCCATATGTTCGACGCCACGTTACCAGGCGGCAGGACAATTCGCGAATCGTCTTCCTACACGCCGGGGACAAGAGCCGTTCTTGTTAACACTCCCTGGGGGCGGTTGGGAATCACTGTCTGCTATGACCTGCGCTTTCCGGCACTTTACCGGGCCTTGGCGCAGTCGGGTGCTCAGATTCTCCTTGTGCCGTCCGCATTCACCCGGGCGACAGGATCGCTACATTGGCATACCCTGTTGAAAGCGCGCGCGATCGAAAATCGCGCGTTCGTTGTCGCTCCGGCCACCTGCGGAACGCACCCATGCGGTCACGAAACTTACGGACACTCCCTAATCGTCGACCCGGACGGGCGGGAGGTTGCCGCGGCCGGCGAAGCGCCAGATGTCATCTGCGCAGAGATCGACCTTGACGTGGTGTCGGTCGCAAGGGCGCGCATGCCGTCACTTACGCATGATCGCGCTTTTGAAACGAGCCATATTTTCGCGAACAGCATAGAGACCAAGCATGAGCAAATATGAAATCCTGACTCGAGACGAAATGTCACCTCGTCAGCGACAAGTCGCTGACGCTATTGCCGCTGGCCCCAGAGGATCGATAAAAGGTCCTTTTATCGCATTGATTCATAACCCTGAACTCGCAAATCACTTGCAGGCGCTCGGGGAACATCTGCGTTTTCGAACAGGATTGCCAGGACATCTGGTCGAGATAGCTGTTCTAATCACCGCTCATCGATGGTCCAGCGACTATGAATGGCTTGCCCATGCGCGTATTGGGCGGGAGGCTGGCTTGTCAGATGAAGTTATTACGTCATTGGGCACGGGACGAAGGCCGGATCCGCTGGATTCGGATGCTTCACTAATCTACGATTTTGCGTACGAAACGGCCTGGCAGGGCCGCCCGTCGGACTCCGCCTTCAGTGCGTTGAAAAGCCGATTCGGTAGCGCGACGAGCCTTGATGTTCTCGCGGTATGCGGCTACTACACGACGCTTGCTTTCATTCTTAATGCCGCAGAACTTCCCCTGCCATCGGGCAAGCTGCCAGCAGGTTGGGGGCAAAAAGCGGCAAGCGTTGAATAAATTATTTTTTGTGTGAGGCATCAATGAATCCGTTAAGAGTGGGACTAATTGGCGTAGGCAACATGGGGAAGCCGATGGCTCTACGCCTGCTCGAGCAAGGTGTCGATCTCACTGTGTGCGACCGGAATCCCGAAGCAGTGCAGGAACTACAGCGATTGGGAGCAAAGGTTGCAGCGAGCCCGTTGGAAGTGGCGAATGCATGTTCGATCGTGATCGCATCGATGCCCTCGCGAGAAGCAAGCCTAGATGTCGCCCTTGGTGAGTTCGGCGTGGTCAAAGGCAAGGAAATATGCGTCTATATTGAAACCTCGACCATTGGAAGCAGCACGATCGAGTCGATTGCTTCGCGTCTACGGGATGACGGTGTCGGAATGATTGATGCGCCAGTCAGTGGCGGTCCGCCTGGAGCACGCGCCGGCACTCTCGCAATCTTGGCCTCGGGCGCCGAGGGCGATTTCGAACTTGGGAAACCTTTGCTAGAAAAACTCGCAGCCAAGCTGTTCTATCTTGGCGCCAAACCGGGGGTCTCCCAAGTCGCAAAGGTGATCAATAATCACATCTCCGCGGCCGGTCGCCTGGCGGTGTTTGAAGGCCTTGCGATGGGTATCAAGGCTGGACTTGACCCGAAGGTTCTTAACGATGTCTTTAATGCTGGTTCTGCGCGCAACTACACCACCACTGACAAGGTACCGGCGGCGATTCTTACAGGAACGTTTAAGTTCAACGGCCCGTTGACCATTGGCCTAAAAGATGAAGCGCTCTTGTTAGAGGAGGCGCAGCGGTGTGGCGCCCCTACCTGGATCGCTCCGCGAATCCTTGAACTCTATGAGGAAGCCGCTGCAGCCGGATATCGCGACGAAGATAGCATGAAGGTTTTCCTCTACATGCAGTCTCAGTCACTGCGCAAAACGGAAGAGTTGAACGGCGGCAACCAATAGCGCTTGGCCTTCCAAGAGAGCAATTCGAGAAACTCAATCATGTATGTAACTGTCTAGCCCACCGGCGTCGGCTGAAACAATGACCAGACGCCAGTGATGTACCTGCATTCGGATGAACGCCAACCTCATGAACGATAAAGCACCGGCAGATACGCTCACCCACGACGTTGCCTCGTTCGTCTTTCGTACGACATCAACGGATCTATCGCCGTCGTCGCGTGAATCAGCGAAACGAGCATTGGTGAATATCTTAGGATGTTGTATTGGCGGATCCCACCATGAAATAGTCGAGACAGCTGCTAGAGCACTGATCCCTCTTGCCGGAGGCCAAACCTGTACGCTTCTCGGCCGACCTGAACGCGTAGATGTTCTCACGGCCGCTCTAATCAATGCCCTAAGCTCCGCGGCCTATTCGTTTGACGACACTCATTCGGAAGCCCTCTTACACCCCAGTGGCGCAGTCGCTACGACCCTTCTGGCCCTCGCAGAACGGCAGCGACTGACTGGCAGCGACTTCTTGCTGTCGATGGTGCTCGGCATCGAAATCGCCGGTCGGTTGAGCAAGGCGGTATCGGTGCCTCCCGCTCAGGGCGATATCGGATGGTCGCAGACAGGCATTGCCGCCGGCGTTGGCGCAGCAGCGGCTGCGGCCAAAGCACTGCGACTGACCTCTGAGCAGATTGGCTGGGCGATAGGAATCGCCGCCACTCAGTCGTCCGGATTTAGAGCTGCTCATGGCAGTATGAGTGCCACCTTGATTTTTGGTCATGCGGCACAAACCGGGTTGCGCGCGGCGATCCTCGCGCAGCACGGATTCGACGGCCCGCGAGCTCCATTGGAGGGAAAGTACGGATATTTGAGTCTGTTCTCCAGCAAGCCTCATCGTGAGTATCTATTACCTCCGCTTGGCAGCCCGTTCGAAGTGGAAGCTCTCGCGTACAAACCTTATCCTTGCGGGGCCGTCATACATCCGGTCGTTGATGCCGCCCTTCAATGGAACCACTCAAACGGCGCAGACCGCAGTCGCCAGATCAGAGAGGTCCGCCTTCGCACACACCCGTCCGCGATGGCACTTGGATTTCGGCGGCATCCGGAGAACGTGCTCGAGGCTAAGGTCAGTCTGTTTCATTGGGTGGCGACCGCACTTCGGTACGGCCGCGCCAGCATCGCCGAAGGCCAGTCCCAAGTGGTTCAGGACGTCGGTATTGCACAACTCAGGGATCGCATCAACGTGCTTACGGATGATGCCATCCCTCCAGAAAGTGCTGTCTTGCATGTCCTTTTGGAGAGCGGCGAGGAGCAAACTGTTTCAATCGAGCACTGCAAGGGAAGCGTTATGAACCCGATGTCTGACGATGACATCAACGAAAAATACTACCAACAGGCGCTCCTTCACATTTCTAGGTTCGAGGCGACAACCATGTGCCAGCGCTCTTGGCGCATTGAGGAGCTCGAAGACGCGGCGGACATCATACGTGTAGCCGCGCCAAGCTCGATCTAACGGTACAGTAAAGGCGGAATTCTTCGAGCGGTGGACTGCGTAGGGAACCGACGTATTGAGGACAGCTCGACTAGTCCGCTCGGCCCAACGCAGACATCCGCGCGGATCGGAAGTTTCCACTCAATTATTCATTATACGAATAAATTCTCGCATTCTGATATAATTGCATCGCATTTATTGCGAGAACAATACCAGTCCTCAAATCCTCAGCAGTGAGCGCTCGAGTAGTTGGGCCGATGCAGCAAACCGGTCCACTTTTCGCAGGTTAAGCCACACGGAATGCAGAAAATGGCCAAAGCGACTGCAAAGCAAACATCACAGTTGAGCGACTCCACGGAAGCTGCCTCGAAAAAAGAGAGCGAAGCACAGACGAGCATCGGGCGCATGTTGGGCATACTCGACCTGTTTACGCCAGCGGCACCCGTCCGACCCGTGAGCGACCTGGTGAATTACCTGGGCACATCACGGTCAACGTCCTATCGGTACATAAAAGCGCTTCACGAAGCTGGTCTGATTGAAGCAGTTGCCAACGGAAAATACGTCCTGGGCCCGCGATTCGTTGAGTTCGACCGTCAAATCCGGATGTCCGACCCGCTGTACAAGGCCGGGGGGAAGATTCTTCGCCAGTTGGTGAAGCGTACAGGGCATTCAGCCCTTCTTTGTGCGCTATATCGGGATTCGGTAATGTGCATCAGGGAGGACCTATCCGAAGGAAGCCCGCCTAATCTCTTCTCACGAGGCCAACGGCGGCCGCTCTTCTCTGGAGCTGCATCCAAGGTGATCCTCCCGTATGTGCCCCCTCATCGGCTCAGAAGCATCTTTCAGCAACATCAGCGCACAATCGCGCGCGCGGCACTGGGCACTGACTGGCAAGGCTTCCGAGAAAAACTCGCGGCAATCCGAAAGGACGGCTTTGTTGTCAGCCACGGCGAGTTCAATCAAGGCGTTTTCGGCGTGTCGGCACCCGTTTTCAACGCAGAAGGACTCGCCGTCGGAAGTGTCGGCATCGCAGGCGGGGAGGACCGATTGGAACGAAAGAACCTACCGGCCTACTGCAACGAAGTTGTGAAAGCAGGCCAGATGCTCACAGAGGCGATTGCCGATGCTGGTGACGAACTCATCTTGCCACCGCGTGCCTACGGGTCCGTTCCGTCGCGCTAATGCTGCGTCGTGAGCCATGGCGTTAGCAGACGCCATGGCGCAGCCTTACATCGCCTTCAGATAATCCCGGAAGAGCTGTGCGTATTCTTCGATTCCTTCTTCGATAGACCAGGCTGGAGACCAGCCAAGGACCTCGCGAGCTAAAGTTACGTCCAAAGGAACACGCGACTTGAGGTTCTCTTCCTCGATTGGCGTGAGCTCGTTGCCAATCTCGATATCCGCTCCGGGAACGAATCGACGGACGATTTCCGCAATCTCCGCAGGCGAAACAAGCCGCCCCGCCGCAATATTTAAAACCCGAGACGTTCCACGAGCGATTTTCGGACAATCCAGCGCGAGTGCGACGGCGCGGCTCACGTCCAGCACATGAGTCAAATCCCTCTTCATCCGCCCTCCGGTTTCGAAGCGCGTCGGCCTTCCCGCGACAGAGTTTTCAACCATTGGCTTGATGTAAAGCGGAATGCGCATGCCAAAGCCATACACCGCGGCAACCCGAAGCGCAACGAACTCCAGATCGTGGAAGTCGGCGTACGACAACCCGATGGCTTCGCCAATCATCTTGGACGTTCCGTAGTGCGCCGAAGGGTTAGCTCGCGTGATAGAGAACGCCGGGTCCGTCTCTTTCTGAACGATGCCAACCCCCGCATGACATGCAGTGTTGCTTGAAACAAAGACCACCTTGCCTAGGCCTAGTTGTCTAGCCACCTCGCAGACGTTGACCAGACCCATCACGTTGGTTTGATAGAACCCACCCGGATCGTCCAGCGATGGTTCGAGCCCCACCCTGGCAGCCGCGTGCACGATGGCATCAATTTTGTCCGACCGGCACACAGCAAGCAAACGGTCAATGTCACCGATCGCCCCGCGACGCAGGTTGCTCTCCAAAAAGGGAGAAATATGCAAGAGCTCCTTAGGCGGCGATGCAATGTCGTAGGTGTAGACCACGTGCCCAGCAGCTTGGAGTGCATTCGAGAGATAGGCGCCAAGAAAGCCAGCACCGCCGGTGACAAGAACGTTCATCTAGTTTCCTCTCCATCAATCCAAAGGAATGCGGCAGCACCTATCCTGCCAAAGAACGGCTCACGCATCCCCGCGAATACCCTTAGTTAGGGCGTTAAAAAGTACTGTATAGTGAGACAAGTTGATACGCAATAGGTGCCTTGCCGAAGCTTCTAGGTTTCGAGCCATGTGCATTATGCGTGCGTGAGACGACAGTTACCAAGTTTCACTCAACGGAACTGATTCTGAATTTATTGACCACAACCGTAAACCGAGCTAGATTGATCTTGCTTTCGAAACTTTGCGATTGCCTCAATAAAACAGACTCAAACCGGGTCGAACGGAGACACTACATGGATACATCTGCCCCTAGCTCTACCGTCCGCCAGCGGCGCTTGATCGTCGCGTCGACCTTCATTGGTTCCACCATCGAGTGGTACGACTTCTTTATCTTCGGGATCATTTCCGCGCTCTTTCTAAACAAGCTATTCTTCCCGACCTTCGATCCCACCATTGGAACCATCTTGGGGTTCATGGCATTTGCCACGGCCTGGTTGGTTCGTCCGATCGGAGGCGTTATTGCCGGTCACCTTGGTGACAAGATTGGGCGGAAAACGACGCTGCTCTGGAGCTTCATCATCATGGGCGCGGCGACGACTCTGATTGGTTTTCTCCCCACCTATGAGACTGCGGGATCGGTCGGCGCGATTCTCCTAGTCTTGCTTCGCATCCTGCAGGGCCTTTCCGCTGGTGCCGAGTATGGCGGCGCTATCGTCGCAGTGGTCGAGCACGCTGATGAGTCGAAACGCGGGCTTTTCGGCAGCGTTCCGCAGAGCGCCTCGTTTTTTGGCTTGCTACTCGGAAACGCAACGTTCCTGTTGATGATCAACCTAGACAAGCAGGCTCTTATGGACTGGGGATGGCGAGTCCCGTTCCTTCTCAGCGCAGGGATGCTCGGCGTAGGCATGTACATCCGAAATAAGGTTTCTGAGTCTCCTGCCTTCATCAAGGCCAAGGCTTCGGGAAACATCGAGAAGGTTCCGTTCATGACCGTCCTTCGCGAATATCCGAGGCAGCTCTTCGGCGTAATGTTTGCCCAAGCAGCGCCGAACACCTTTTTCTATACATGCGCTGTAGCAATGGTTTCCTACACCGTATCAAAGCTCGGCATGAACCAGTCGGATATGCTGATCGCCGTATGTATCGGAGCGGCAGTCGAGATGTTCACCATCCCGATGTACGGTGCGCTGGCAGACAAGATCGGTCGAAGAAAGGTCTTCGTGTGGGGCATCTTTGTACTCCTCGCTTCTGCGCTCCCCTTCTGTTTCGCAGTTGAAGCAAAGTCTTACATTGGAATCGTAGTGGGCTATGTCTTCGTGCTGGGTATTGGACACGCGGCCTGTCACGGCTCTCAAGCTTCCCTTTTCGCAGACATGTTTCCGACTTCTGTTCGCTACACTGGAATCTCCGCTGGATACCAAACCTCTGGCGCAATCTTCGGAGGCCCGCTGCCCATCGTGGCAACCGCACTCATCGCAGCGCAAGGTGGAGGCATTCGCCTGTTCTTTGGATACACCATGTTCATTGGGTTCGTTAGCCTGGTCGCAATCATGGCTAGCAAACCGCATTACTCTCTCGTTAACCGTTCAGCTGGGCAGGATGATAAGTCGCGTCAAGCAAACGCCTCGACCTGAGTCCCACAAGAAGGCGGGGTGCGACTGAGTGGACTATTTCATTGCACCCACGCCCTATCGAGACCAGTGATGACCGATTGCGAGAGTCTTGCCCTATCGAGATCAGTAATGACCGATTGCGAGCGTCTTGCTCTCGAAACTGCGAACCCTCACGAGTACCCAATCACCCATGCCTGACGAATCAATCCAAGCGGCGCTGAAAGCTCACCCAGTTGCAGACTTAGCATGGCTTGCACGGCGCAAAGAAGAAATCGTAGAGCCTGCGCTACCGATTATCGATCCGCACCATCATCTCTGGGATCATCCTGGCGACCGGTACCTTCTCGACGAGGCCCTGCAGGACTTCACATCCGGGCATAACGTCGTCGCAACTGTACATCTACAGTGCAGATCCATGTACCGCGCCTCTGGTCCTGAAGAGTTTAAGCCGGTTGGAGAAACGGAGTTCATCAACGGAATTGCGGCTCAGAGCGCCAGCGGCCTCTATGGTCCGACAAAGGTTTGTGCCGGCATCGTTGGAACCGTCGACCTGCTACTTGGGAATCGGGTCGAGCCTGTGCTGGAATCTCACTTGGCGGCTGGAGGTGACCGATTTCGCGGAGTGCGTCCGACTATCGTTTGGCACGAGAGCAAGGAAGTCTTGCCAGCCGATAATGTACCGAACGTCCTCTCGCGTCCTGAGGCGATGGCCGCTGTGAAATCAATCTCCAAGTTTGGGCTCTCGCTGGACCTTTGGGCGTTCTTCACCCAACTCGACGAAGTCGCTCAAGTCTGTCGCGACAACCCCGACCTCACCGTCGTGGTTAATCATGCAGGCGGTCCGCTCGGTATTGGCCCTTATGCAGATCGGCGCGAAGACGTCTTCGTCGAATGGCGAAAGAAGCTGGAAATCGTTTCGCGCTGTGAAAACGCGGTGATCAAGCTCGGCGGACTCGCCATGCGGTATGGTGGATTCGCGTTTAACGAACTTCCTGAACCACCTTCCTCCGACTTACTAGTCGAAAACTGGAAGCGATATTTTGATGTCTGTATCGAACTATTCGGCCCGCAACGTTGCATGTTCGAAAGCAACTTTCCCGTAGATCGCGGAATGTGTAGTTACCAGGTGCTTTGGAACGCGTTCAAAAAACTGACGCGTCAATTCTCGGAAACCGAGCGTCAATGTCTTTTCAGCGGTACTGCTGCTCGGGTTTATCGATTGGCGGACTGAAGCGGACACGTACTTCACGAATCACGGGGCGCGACCACCGTCAGTCCGATGATTAGAGTCTGCCTGTTTGCGCCCCAACAATACATCGCATCCCTTGCTCGAAGAATGGCGAGAGAGGGATCATAGAGGCGCGCAAGTTTTCCAATCGTATCGGCGCCTCAATACGCTTACTAAGCTTTCCAAGAACGGGATCTGCTTGCCTAAGTTGCAGTCCCGCACTACAGCGCGTTAGCTTATCGCACCCGTGTTTCTATAGTAGTACTACTCACACAGTAAAACATTAGGCTTCCCTCGAAAGCTAACCACAAAGGAGAAATGGAGATGAAGAGGCAGCAGTTTCAATCGGCGCTTATTGTTGCTGGTACAGCGGCGCTTTGGCAATCCGCGGCACACGCGCAGAGTAGCGTCACCCTCTACGGGATCGTAGACCAGGGGTTTAGCTATCAGACAAGCCAGACCACATTGGGATCAACCTCCGGTGGTCGATCCGCTATCAAAATGACAACCGGTGTCTGGGCAGGCAGCCGTTTCGGCTTTAAGACAGCCGAGGATCTTGGTGGCGGTACTAAAGCAATCTCGCAGTTGGAGGCAGGATTCAACTCTTCGACTGGCGCACAGTCCGTAAGCGGATTACTGTTCAACCGACAGGCCTTTGTTGGGTTGACAAACGATCGATATGGGGCACTCACGGCGGGCCGCCAATATGCTTCGTATTATCAGATCCTGCAGCAATTTGGACCGACCAGCTGGACATCAGGGTATTTCGCCGCGCATCCTGGCGACGTTGACGGCCTTGACACGACATACCGCGCGAACAACACCCTGGAATACATGTCTCCAACCATCGCCGGCTTTAGATTTAGCGGTTCGTATTCCTTCGGGAACGTAGCGGGGAGTGTGTATAGAGGCTCGACGTGGGCGACGGGGCTTCAATACACTCAGGGCCCTATTGGATTCGGGGTTGCTTTTTCTCGAATCAACAATTCGACTCCTGGCGGAGGCGCATTCGGCGCAGACTCCGCAACGTCCAATAACGGTGCCCAAGCCGGCGTGTCGGCTGTCACGAACGGCTATCAAACCGCTCAAGCGCAACAAAGATTCGGTGTCGGCGCCAGCTACGCTTTTAGCGGTTCTTTCGACATCAGGGCGACCTACACCAACGTGCAATACATTCCGGGTCTGGGATCAAGATTCCGTGATCTTGAGATTTTTAATACGGGGGGCGTTGAGTTGCACTGGAAGCCGAGCACGCCGTTGGACCTCGCTGCCGCTTACAGTTACACCCGTGCCACCAAAGCGAACGGAATCAGCAGCAGTGCCCAATATCAGCAGTTTAATCTTTCTGAATATTATGCGTTGTCAAAGCGCACGGGTCTGTATGCCCTTCAAGCCTATCAACGCGCGAATGGGCAGACTCTAGGCACTAACGGTGCTGGCAACATAATCAACGCAACCGCCACCATCGGTGATGGTTTCAATTCAGCCCCGTCGTCGTCCAGAAGTATGTTTGCTGCGGGCGTGGGGATTATTCACCGGTTCTGAGCCATCTGCGTCATCTCTTGACCAGCCGCGCCCTTCGGCGCGGTTGTCATTCGTTGGTAACGCTGGGCCAACCTATCCCGACAAACATCTGATGAACATTGTTCGACCTCGACAAGAGCTTCTGTTCTACCGCAAAGAGCGCGTCGTCGAAGCCCCTCGAGAGAAAGCCGAGATAGTGTTATCTAGCGCGCAAGCAGTTTTTTGCCGCGCCGAATTATGAGCGGCGCCTTTTACATCGGCGTAAGCCCTCGATTCGAGTCGGACGGGGTCAGTTGCTTTCTCGACGCAACCGCCGTCTTACCGTCGGATCGCCCCCTTTCTGGAAAGCTGCCGCCGCGTACACATGGGTTTGCTTCGAAAGTATGAGCCAGCAGCGGCCTGATGGCATGTCGTGCGGCGAAAACCCAATTGCGTCAGGGTTATGCGTGCAATCGTACGCTACTCCGTCGGCAAGAGCATGCGTGAATCAAAACTAACAGCTCGCCTGCGCCCTTGCTGAATGTCGCCGTTCCAATGACAGGAGTTGACTTTGCAGCGCCCGTCCGATGAGTTCGACCTGGTTGATCATTCCCTTGATCCGCTCACCCCATTGATGCAACGTGCCGAAGCGCGACGCCGGGTCTTGGTTTGCCGCAGGTGAATACCGAACGCGCCGGAAGCAAGCGCGCTCGGTGGCCTCCTTTTCGAGGGTCGAATAATTCGTCTCAGGACGTGAAGACGGCAGAGGGACACACAGGTAGGGCAGTCAGATGCCCGATTTGGCCTCTCTCACGAACTGGCAAAGCCAATCATTGCTTTGACTTCGAGGTACTCCTCGAGACCGAAAACGCCCATTTCACGACCATTTCCCGACTGCTTGTATCCGCCCATCGGAGCTACATTATTGGACGGTGCGCCGTTCAAAAATATGCGTCCAGCCTGCATGCGTTCGCCCACCTTTCGCGCCGCCTGAAGATCTCCGGCAAAGATATAACCACCAAGGCCATAGCACGTGCCGTTTGCAATCTGAATCGCTTCTTCAATGTCGCGATAGGTGATTACAGACAGGACGGGCCCAAAGATTTCCTCTTGAGCGATTGTCATGTCGGGCGTGACGTCAGCAAATACTGTCGGACGAATGAAGTAACCTCGATCGAGCCTCTCAGGCCTCCCGGGTCCGCCGAAAATCAACCTCGCCCCTTCTTGTACTCCCTTTTCGATATAGCTTTGGACCCGATCGAATTGAGCTCGGTTGACAACCGGCCCCATCGTGGTGTTGGCGTCCTGTGGATTTCCGACCCGCACTTTCTCGGCTTCACGGCGAACGAAGTTAAGAAAAGCTTCAAGCTGATCATCTTTAACGAGAATACGGGTCGGAGAATGACAGGATTGTCCCGTGTTGGAAAAGCCTCTCGTCACGTTAAAGCGCGCGGCGGCCTCCAGGTCGGCGTCTGGAAGAATGATATTCGCTGACTTTCCGCCTAGTTCCTGGCACACTCGCTTGACCGTATCGGCTGCAGCCTGGGCTACGAGCACACCTGCTCGAGTGGACCCAGTGAACGAAACCATGTCGATCCCGCGGTGCCTCGATATGGCCTCTCCGACCGTCGGACCATCACCATTGACAAGGTTGAAAACTCCGGGTGGTACGCCCGCAGCATCAAAGACCTCGGCCAATACCAACGCACTGACCGGCGTGTATTCACTTGGCTTAACCACGACAGTACATCCTGCGGCCAGAGCGGAACCAAGTTTCGTGCAAAGTAGTTGCAGGGGCCAGTTCCACGCCGAGATGAGTCCGCAGACACCGATCGGTTCTCTCCGAATGATGTTGTCGGCCATCATCTTCTCAAACGAATAGTCGCCGAGTGTGATAATCGCCTGCCGAAAGGCCTGCAATGCTGTACCCGTTTGTGCGGTTAGTGCGGCAGGCGCCCCCATCTCCTGCGTGACTGCCGACATCAGGTCATCCTGACGACGTGTAAACGCCTCAACGACGTTTTGTAGCAATTCGATGCGCTGTTCCTTCTGCGTCTGGCTGAAGGACTCGAACGCCTTGCGCGCTGCCGCGACTGCACGATCGACGTCCTCCCGGGCACCGAGAGCTACGCGTCCGTAGGGCAGCTCAGTTGCGGGATCAATTAGCTCGAAGCTTTCCTTGCCAGCAGGTTCGCACCAGCGTCCGTCAATATAAAACTTGTCAAATTGCCTCATTTTTCTCTTCGCTATACGTAAGTGGAATTTCGAACAGAGCAGCTAATGCATCGACGTTGACATCTCCGTCAAGCGCGGACTGGGCGACCTCAACACGCGAGCGAACCAGATTCGCGATGGACATAGGCACGCGAAGGGCGGCCGCCATTTGCGAAACGAGTACAAGGTCTTTGACATACCACGAGAGCTTGACATCGGCTGTAGGCTTGCCCGTTCGAATTGCGCCGATGACGCGACGGAAGGCTGCAGTCCAGCCCGAACTTCGTTCGATGAGTCGATCCAGCAAATCCAGCTTCAGGCCAACTTTTGACGCGAGCGCGAGTGCTTCGTAAACGACGATTCGATTACTCGCCCCTAGCGCGTTCTTTACGAGCTTGGCGGCTTGGCCGGCGCCGCTTGCGCCGAAATATGAAATCTTTCCGCCCATTCTCTCCAATATCGGGGACACGAGGGCATATGCCTCAGGCTGTCCTCCACACAGAGTTACCAACGTACCTTCTGCCGCCCCTCTTGGACCGCCCGTCACTGGCGCGTCGATTAACTCGACGCCCTGCTCCCGGAGCCTCTCGGCCATCATCTGTGTCTCGAAAGGACTTCCGGTTGTTTGGTCGATTACAATTGTTCCCGCCTTTAACCCATCAGACATCCCTTGTTCCCCAAAAAGGATCTTCTCGACATCCCCAGACGTCGGTACGCACAGGATGATGAGGTCGCACTTTTGCGCGAGTGTCAGAACGTCGGGCGCTGCGACAGCGCCCATTGTGACGAGTTCATTAACTCGGTCTTGACTCACATCGTAGACATGAAGCTCGCGTGCAACGCTCAACGCCTGACGCGCCAACGCTGCACCCATTGCCCCGAGCCCGACGTAACCGATTACCGGCGCGGAAGCGGTCCGGGATAGGTCAGTATCGGACGCTTCCGTGCGGGCGACTGGGTTGAACTCGGCAAGCGGCTTGTCGAGGGAAATTCCAGCCATAGACCCAATGACAGTGTGCATATCATTTAGATCCGCGTTCGGCCCGACGATATTCGCGCTCATTGCCAGCAGCGAGCGTGTGTGGCTCGCCAAAGGCATGGGCACTCCTAGCGTCATGCCAAGGCTAATGATCCGATTCAAGTCGTCCATGGCAGACGTCAGAGATCGCTCCTTTATACGGTCGTCCCTGAACAAGTCGGGAAGCAACACTTCGGAGATGCGACTTCGACCACTGCTCAGGTTTATCGCCTCCGTCAAGTCAGCCAACGAAAGTCCAGCTCGGAAGCCCATGGCTACCGACTCCAAATTTAACAGTCGCCCGGTGAGGTACATCGATTGGTTCATCAGGGCGACCGCGTACGCATGTACCAATCGAGGACCGCAATAGGCGCAGGGGCCGATTGCTTCCAGAACGGGTAGTGCCTTCCGATATGCATCCTGCCCACCCGACACGAGTACGGTATTAGTCTCTGACCCAAGGTCGCAGATCGCAGTCGCTGACAACAGAAGGACACCAGTCCGCTCAAGTTGAAACTCAGCTTCCTCGCTCCACCACCTCGGGTCGCCATCCAGGTCGACCAGTACCGTCCCTGGAGAGAGCCGGCTAAGGTATATGTCCCTCTCGAAACTAAATCGGTCGCAATTGCCCACTTCACCAAGGCGTAAGAATACGATGTCACAACGCAGAGCTTGCTCCTTCTCTGCAAGCAATCCGTCATCAGCGACTCGTTCGGACGCCGTCCCTGTCTCACACGGATTAAATCTCCTCAACTCGGGAAGGCGTTCAACGCGGGTAGCCCAATCGCTGCTCGGTCCGATGTATGCCACCGAAATCATCATCTGCTCCTGAATGACGCCCTGGGGGTTCAAGCTTTACTGCTTCGGAATACCCGTGTCCTTAATGACTTTACTAGTAGCTGCCAAATCCTTTTTCAAGAACGCCTCGGATTCTGAAGGCGACGCATAGTACGGCTCCGTTCCCTCTGACTGCAATCTGGCCTTGATTTTCGGATCGTTTAATGTCTTGGCTAACGCGTCGGACAGTTTCTTCACCCTATCGGCAGGAGTACCCGCCGGTGCAAAGAGCCCCAACCAGTAGTAATAGCTGTAGCCAGGAACACCCTGTTGCGCGGCAGTCGGGAGATTCGGAAGCACACCGATCGGTGCGTCGGACGTGACCGCCAGGGCTCGCAGCAAACCGCCGCTCAAACCGGGCTGACTACTGCCGTATGCGTCAATCAGAAAGCTGACTCGTCCTGCGATTACATCAGGCATGGCGGCACCATTCCCTTTGTAGGGAACGTGTTGCATCTGTACGCCCGCATCCTTCAACAACATCGCTGCTGCGATGTGTGTCGTTGTGCCGACGCCGGCAGAGCCATAGCTGATTGAGCCGGGCTTTTCCTTCGCGTCCTTGAGCAAGTCTGAAAGAGACTTGTAGCTTGACTTGCTGCTCGTTACGATCAACGCCGGTGAGCGGACCATCGTTCCGACGTCAATGAAGTCTTTCAGGGCGTCGTAGCCGGGTTCTTTATTGAGCGACTGCTGAATCGCCAACGTGCTTCCTGTCGACATCAAGGTGTATCCATCTGCCGGCTGTTCCTTGGTGTAACGGATTCCCACAAGGCCGCCCGCACCGGTGCGATTGTCAACAATGATCGATTGCCCGAGGATTTCCCCAAGCCGTTGGCAAATAACACGAGTGGTGACGTCTCCCCATCCGCCGGCAGAGACAGGCACAATCACTCGGATGGAGCGTGTCGGAAAGTCATCGGCCGCCCATGCGCCGAAGGGCGCGGCTACAGTTGCCGAAATGATCATTCCAGAGATAAGTGTTTTCAGCCTAGTCATTATCCGTCTCCTAATCTTGTTTTGTGTTTCACTTACTGTGCTTCTTCCGCCTGCATCTCTTCCCGAAGACTCGCTCTATTTGATGCAGGCGACAACCAACGGATTTCAGAAACTTCTTATTCGTTTTTTAGCATTTTGACCAAATCCTTAATGTCCTCAACCGCGGTCAGCCCTCGTATCAGTCGAAAGCTTCTATCAATCGCGTCCACGTCGGCACCTCCGTATGGCATGAGCGACCTATATTTAGATTCGACCTGATCCCATTCGATGCCGCGCACAGCAGCGCCCTTCGGAAAGCGGACCGACCGCTCAATAACACGACCGTCATTGGTCTCAATCTTGACGATAGCGCCGCTTTTGTACAGATTCTTATCCGGGACGTCGTAGTCGACCCGCGTAACCCGATCGAACAGAGATCTAATGCGGGGGTCAGCAATCTTTTCGGGGAATGCATGCGGCCAACTGTAGTCGTGGTCCGCTGCGCCGGCCGCAGCAAAGTAGAAGGGACTATGTGCGATGCCAATTAGATCGGTTGGATTCTTTGGTCCGGGAAATGGGTAGTCGGGCAACGTGAATGAGATGTGGTGGATGTCAGTCACATCCAAGTCTCCTTCTCTTGCGGCGAGGGCCGCCGCTTCTGCCACCGCATGAAAAGGGGAACCGCCCGGGACCATCTTGATTCCGAGTTCAGTCAAAATGCTCCACTTACGTCCCAACTGGTCGATCACGGCGTTGGCGTCGTGCCCCCCACCCAGAGTCTCGAAGAAACCACGCTTCATTTCGAATGTGCCGAGCTCTGCCTCATATCCCAGGCCGGCCGCCTGAGCGCTGTAGACGCCCATCATTGCCGCATTGCCAGCGTGGTATTCACGAGCAAGACTTGTCGCTGCTGCTGCGTGCAAGCCGCCCATGGAAGTGGCGGCCAACGATAACGCATGCGCCGCAGCCTCTCGACTCAGCTTAAGCAGACGCGCGGCCGCTGCCGCCGCCGCAAAAGTCGCAACAACGCACCCGTGGAAACCCTTGCGCTGCAATCCGCCAATCATCGCAGTGTTGATGTTGCCAGCGATCTCATACCCAACAACGATCGCCTCGACAATTTCCGCGCCCGATGCTCCGCACGCTTCTCCGACTGCCATCGCCGCTGCGCATGCTTGGGTGCCGCTATGCACGATGTTACGGAGGTCACTATCGTCAGACGCAGCGGCGTCACTCATTAGCGCGTTTAACCTAGCACTTGCCACCACTGGCAAACGTTCCCATTTGCCGAACCACGCCGAACTCTCAGACGCTCCTCCTCTGCTCAGCTCCAGCGACCTGATGAGCTTGCTCGAATCGAGAGTTGATCCCAACGCCGCGCTGGCGAGCGTACTTGCCAGAAGCATCTTCCCGTAGTCGACCGCGTCTGGCGGCATGTGCTCAATATTCGATTCCGTTATGAAGTTGCCGTAACGGAGAGAGAGATATTCACTCATTGATGTTTAGCGTTCCCACATCTCTGCGAATTTGCCGGAAGGTATCGGTGCCGTGCAATCTCGGCAGCGTCAGAATCGACTGTACGTCGATGGCACCGCGGTGTCAACGAAAAAGGAACGCGTTTCACTGCGTGAAACTTAGAAATTCAGTGAGGCCGTAGATTACGGACAACCGATCGAGGCTCGGATATGGTGTGGAAACGCTGTCGGCGGCCCTGAAGCGGACCGCGTTTTAAGATGATTTTTGCGAGCGCGCACTCTCGAACCCGAGCGCTGATCGAGGAGCGAGGCTGGACGGGACTCGCATTTCTACTTGAGCGGTTCAACGACTGCTTGTGTTCGACCACGCCGCCTGTGTCACAGCAGTCCTAGTCCTGCCGCCTCGGTCGACATTCCTGAGCGCACGCAGCGCTCGATTCTCGAAACGAAAACGCCCATGAGCAGCTCCGAGCGGCCAAAGTCGGGCGAGTGCGTTGGTGCGAACGACATATCCAGCTAGACATTCCTGCTCGTAGCTGAGCTGCGGGTGAAGAAAAGTCGCTGCGGAAATCTTTGGTAGGTTTCCTCAAGCGACTCCCTTATGAGCGCACCGATTGAATGCACGCGGCGGCGAAGCTCGCGGCATAACGCGTTCCACATA
Source organism: Caballeronia sp. NK8 (assembly GCF_018408855.1). Classification (GTDB taxonomy): domain Bacteria; phylum Pseudomonadota; class Gammaproteobacteria; order Burkholderiales; family Burkholderiaceae; genus Caballeronia. Next base: position 1,458,728 of record NZ_AP024325.1, read on the forward strand.
ACAACCGAAGCTCCGATTAACAGGTATTGCACCTCACCGGAGGTTCTGAACCCCTACTGAAGCCGATAGATCCGAGCTGCATTGTCTCGATAAAGCGCGCGCTTCTCAGATTCGGAGTAGTGTCGCGTTACGCGCTTGAAGGCATTCCAAAGCACACCGTATCCGCAGGTTTGCTTATCGACCGGAAAGTTGCTCTCGAACATGCAACGTTCAGGGCCGAAGAATTCGATACAGGTCTCAATGTACGGTCTCCAAGATGCGGCGAGTGCTTCGGATGTCGGGGGTTCCGAATACAGATGATAGTTCCAGCCGCAGTAGAGCATCCCGAGCCCACCGATCTTGACCGTCAAATTTGGATGCTGCGAAAGCTGCTGAATGTACGCGCGCCAAGTCGAGAACACCTCCGGACGATTCACATGCGGCGGAACGCCGAGAATGCCACCCGCGTGGTCGAGGATGACATTCGTATTCGGAAACTCGCGAAGAAGGCTTATCAGATCTGGTAATTGGGGATAGAAAATCCACGCATCGTATGATAGGTTCAGTGGCGCGAGCCTCGCGAATCCTTCTCGGAAGTTGGAATCCAGAAGAACGTGAGGACGGGCGAACGCGCGCCCAAATCCGGCCTGTCCCGAATCAAACGTTGCACCGTGCCGGATTCCGCGCAAGCGGCCGCGACCCGCCTCAAGCATCGTATCGAGTACAGCTTGCACATCGCTGCCGAGCAGAAGATCTGCATGCCCGACAATTCCGGCGCACAACTTGGGGCCTTCCGGTCGCTCGGTCGCGCATGCATCGGCAAACATGCTAGCGAACTCAACTTCACCAACTGGGCGCATCGACTCTGGACCGGTCTCACGGTAGTTCGCTTTGAACTGCATGTACACGGTCGCCTCGATTCGGTGGCCCGTTCCTATGTCAGCGAGCAGTTCGTCCGCAAGATAGCGCCCGCGCTCGTCATTCCAAATATGGTGATGCGGGTCGATGATAGGAAGCTCAGGCTCTAGGGCTTCCTCGACGCGTCGCTTCGTCCAGGCATCCAGCGCTTCGAGATCTCGATGGTTGTTGCCCCGAAAATCGACCACTGTCGCTGGAATAGTTTCAGTCTCGTTCTGCGTCGTCACTCCGGAACCTCTCTTTTGTTCAATGCTGTCGCTGGCTGTCGACCGTCGGACCGGCAGGAGCTTCGCTTCACCGCCCCGGCACTTCGACGACTAGAGATACTCGCTGACAGAAACGTTTCTACGCGGCCTGCTGTGCGGGATCGACGGTTTCGACCTTGACTTGCGCCCAGGACTCGTACTGCTTCGCGATGGAACTCACGTCTTCAGGGGAATGTCCGCCACTGCACACGAGGCCATAGACTCCCAAGACCTTGTCGAAGATCCACGTTGTAACACCCAGCTGACGTGCCGCATCCGTTGCCATAGTCAGGTGGCGCCTAGCCTGTGCGAGAGTCAACCCATAGTCAAAGCGGCGAGTCGCTACCTGCTCTGGGAGGATCCGAGCACTCGCGGCGTTTCTTCCGGTCTCGATGCCCATAATCGTCCTCATTTGCAACGGAGTCAGGCCAGCCTTGGCCCCTGCGACGAATGCCTCGGACGTAACGACAAGAAGTGTCGCAAACAACGACGCGTGAATCATGTGCATCAACTGGGCGTCCCCTGGCCGCTCCGAGATCACAAACACTCGACGACTCAACGCGGCCAGCAACGGCGCTACTGCGTCGATGGCAGCGGCTGCGCCGCCGACGATGATTACCCCTTCGCCCGATCGACGCTCATGGGACGATCCAGTGTGCAAGCCGTCAACGCATTTGAGGCCGAGCTCTCGTGTCTGCTGGTGAAAACGAGTGGATTCGGCTACAGGCATTGCTCGAGTGTTGATGACAACACAGCCATCGCCGGCTGCTTGGCGAATGCGCTTCACAACAAGGGACTGTTCGTCACTTTCCTTTACGCCGATCAAGACGCACGTCCCGAAAGATCGAGCTGGCACAGTCGTAGGTTGTGCCGCCCCTGCCTCACCGTGCGGTATCTCGACTTTGAATCCCTGGGCACGCAATCGGAGAGAAATAGGCTCAGCCTCGGATTCGTCACATATAAGAATATGGGGAACGAAGGTTGCGCTCACCGAAACCGCCCGCTCGCAGGAAATGGCCTCTCCGCGGCTCGCCACCTCGACCCCAGACCACGGCTCAAGATAGGTAATAAGCGAAGTTCCGTCGCGGTCCGCTCCCCCCTGCGTTGCCGCATACTTCCAGACTTGCTGCACGGTTTGTGCAACCCACATCGGAACCCCGCGATTTTGAGCCTCTTCGACCGTCAGTGAAATGTCCTTGGCCGTAATGGCCATGCGGGCTCCAAAATCGAACTTACGCGGCAACACCGACCGTGCGAACTTATTTCGGGTCGCACTACTGCTTGCGTCGCCTGAGTTGATGATTTCAAGCATCCGCTGAGGGTTTAGTCCGCCCTTGACGCCCAAAATGAACGCTTCGCAGGCGGACGCCATTCCGGTGGCCGACAGCGAGTTATTGAGAAGTTTGAGCGTCTGAGCCTTTCCGGTCTCCTCACCTAGATACAGCACCTCGAGGCTCGCCAGGTCTCGCATAATGGGAGAGACACGTTCGAACGCGCGCGCGGGCCCAGAACACATGATTCCGAGCTTGCCATTCCCCGCCGTTGTCACGTTGCCTGTGATCGGAGAGTCAAGCAGGTCGATTTCGAAGGACTTCAGATCCGCTGCGAGATCTTGAGCGAATCGTGCCCCGGTCGTCGAGAAATCGACCAGAATACGTGCGGCGCCGCCTTTCGAAACACCTTCTTTTCCAAAGACGACTTCCTTGATGGCCGGCAAGGACGGCAAGCAAGTCAACACGATTGGGGCGCGATCGGCAATCGCTTTGGCTGACGTCATCGATTCCGCACCTCGCTCGACGACCGAAGCGACGGCCGCTGCGTTGGTGTCGTACACAAGCAATGAGTATCCGAGCGCCGCAAGATGACCCGCCATTGGGGCGCCCATCGCCCCCAGGCCGATAAATCCGATCGGCTCAGAGGTAACGTGGTTTGTAGGAGCGGTTGGTTCAGTCATTGTTAAACTCGAGAGGACAAGATTCAATTTTCTCTTGGGCAGCGCCAAGCCTAGCTGCTACACGGACTCATCACGCCGTTCCCTCAGCTTGGAAGCCGGCACCCCCAAGACGATGATGAAGCCACCGGCAAGTGCGATTGCTGCAATGGTGTATAGCCCGATCGCGATGCTATGAGTATTGGTCATCAGCCAGCCCAGCCAGGTCGGTGTCAGCAGTGAACCTGCCTGTCCCAGGCTGCTCATCAACGCGATGCCGGCCGCAACAGATGCCGCCGGGAAGTACGCGGGGGGAATCGTCCAGAACATTGTGCTACCCGCGTAATATGCGATTGCCAGCAGCGAAAGGCAGCCGATTGTCAAGACCGGGCTGTGGACCACACTCGGAAGCAGGACGAGCCCCACTGCCCCAATGGAAATCGAAAACAGGTAATGCCAGCGGCGCTCGACGCGGTGGTCGGAGTGTCGGGCAATGACAATCATCCCAATCGCACCAATAACGGAGGGAATCGCAGAAAGTAGAGATAGGTGCAGGATGTTGGTGACACCTGCTCGATGAATGATAGTGGGCGTCCAATAATTCATAACGATGCCCAGCATCGGCGTAACCAACGATGCGAGCACGACCACATAGACGCGTGGGTCGCGAAGAACCGCGACCAGGCCGGAATGAACAGGCTTGCCTTTGAATGCGCGATCCGCTTGGATGTTATCCAAGATAATCTTGCGCTCGGTGTCCGTCAGCCATTTTGCCTGATCGGGTTTATCATCGAGATAAAAGTAAGCGAAGACCCCGAGCAGGACTGCGGGTATCCCTTCAAGCAAGAACAGCCATTGCCAGTTACGAAGTCCGCCAACGTCGACGAACGTGTTGAGGATCCAACCGGCCAAGGGTCCTCCAATCATTCCTGATACCGCAATTGCGAGCAAGAAGCGCGACGTGATGCGTGCGCGACGAGCGGACGGAAACCAATAGGTAAGATAGAGCAATAGACCAGGATAGAAGCCGGCTTCGGCAGCTCCAAGCGCAATTCGGGCGATGTAGAACTGCGTGCTCGTCTGTATGAACATCATCAAGCAAGTGATGCAGCCCCACAGAAACATAATTCGCGCCATGGTGAGCCGCGCACCGGTTCGCTCCAACATCAGGTTGCTCGGAACTTCAAACAGGACATAGCCGATCGAAAATAACCCTACCCCCAATCCGTAGGCTGCGTCCGAGAGCGCGAGATCTCTCGACAGCGGAAGCTTCGCGAACCCGAGGTTCACCCGGTCAATGTAGTTAACTACCCAACAAAGAAATAAGAACGGAACAAGTCTCAGGGTGACCTTCCGATACGCTGCCTTCACCTCCTTGTCAGTCGCCGATGCCTCAGCAGGCTGATCACCGCTCCAACCCTGTACAGGGGGCTGTACTGATTGCTCCATGGTCTGCTCCATCCCGCCAGTTATCGTGCGTACTGGTCTGTGTTCACAAGGGTGTTCTCATTTGACACGAAAGGCAAAGGGCCCGCGCCTGGCTGTCCACTGCGTTGAACAGCATGCAGCGGGCGAGCGTACGGAGGCCTTCGGTCAACGCTCGGTCTGGAAGATTGTCGAATGCCGCATGGTGGGTCGTCTCCTAAGTTTTGTGAATGTCAACTTCGCGTTCGCCACTTCTGAACAAACAAAGGGTTAACCCCTGTCCTATACAACGGTTGGCGCCGCCACGAAATCTTGGATCAACTTTATATCCAGGGCGCTTCTACGTCAATATAATTGGAATCTGTTCCATTCATCGAAACCGTAATCGCGATGACATCAGACTGCCGTCTTTCATTTTTGGTTTCACTGTATGGAATCAATACTGATGAGTAGAATGCGTGCTACGATCTTCGCATACACCCGATACACTTCAGCCGGCGTTTGATCTCGGCCCACGAAGGCGGGTTCTGTAGAAAAGATAGGCAAACGACTAGGGAGGCGACGCAAGATGAAGATTGGTTACATCGGACTGGGAGCGCTAGGCGGTCAACTGGCACGTCGATTTTTATCAGCGCACGAGCTCTGCGTGTGGGATTTGAATGCGAACGCTGCAACGGCATTCGCTGAGGCGGGCGCGAAGGTCGCTCCGTCGGCGGCCGCGCTCGCCTCTGAGAGCGACGTGATCCTTCTTTGCCTTCCACGAAGCTCTGATGTAAGAGAACTGATTTTCGGGCCTGGCGGGTTAGCCGAAGGACTTTCGGCCGGAAAAGTTGTTATCGATCAGACCAGCGGTGTTCCCGAGGAGACTCGAGAAATTGCAGAGCTTCTTGCTCGTCAAGACGTTGGCATGATCGATGCCGCTGTATCGGCTTCTCCGTCCATTGTTGCCAGCGGTGGCGCAACACTCATGGTTTCGGGTCCCGACGATGTAGTTGAGACGGCGCTTCCAGCGCTTCGAACCATCACTGAAACAATCTTCCGCTGCGGCACTCGCGTTGGCGACGGGCAAGCCATGAAGATGGTCAACAATGCGATGAACGCGGCCTGTCGCCTTGGCACTTTGGAGATCGCCGCTCTGGGAGTGAAGGCCGGTCTTTCGCTCGCATATCTGAGTGAATTCTTGAACCGGGAACCTGCTCGCAATCAAACGACATTGAAGATGCTTCCGGCTCTGGTCGAAGGAAAGGAGTCGACCAACTTTGCCCTCTCGCTGATGCTGAAGGATGTCAATCAGGCGGTGTCACTTGGCATGACTCGCTCAGTGCCGATGCCCATCATGAACATTACCCGCGGACTGCTGCAAATTGGTTTGAACACCATTGGCGATCGCGCGCGTTTGGAAGACATGGTTGGTCTCGTCGAGTCTATGGCAGCGACCAAGCTGACCCAGGCTAAGGAGACGACAAAGCCGGACCTTGCCGGTTCGACGGCCCCCCTGCCAGCAATTGAGGATGTTCTGATCAACAGTCTTGAATGTCTCGGGCGAGCTGTGACCTACGAATGCGCATCCGCCGGGCTGAAGTATGGGCTCAAGCTCGATGACATAGCGCTGGTTGTGAATAAAGGCTCGGGTTGGAGCGACGCTTCGCGAACGCTTCTTCCGGCGCTTGCGTCTGGCAAGTCAGAATCTGGGGCTGCCATAGATTCTTACCTCGGTCATCTCAAGGCATGTTCCTCGCTGGCCAGCCGAGTGGGCGCGCCCACACTGATACCGAATGTGGTCCTCGGGATCTTCGAACAGGCAAAAAATCAGCTTGGAGGCTCCTCAAGCGTTGAGCAACTTGCTCGCATGTATGAGGACACGGCCGGTGTCAAGATGCGGCGACAAGAGTGACGCCTCGGTAAGCCAACGTTAGAGATACTGATCTCGAGCATCGGACTTCTCTGGTAATCCGAACTGCCCGGCGCCGGGATTGAGAAACATCTACCTCTTAAGAGTCGACTCCAATGCCAAAGCTTCTGGTCAACCTCGCGCACTTCTTTTGCATTTCGCTTATCTCAGCGAGCCAAGTGCACGCTGAAGATTCATTTCCTTCACACCCTGTCCGGATCATTGTGAACACCGGTCCGGGCGGGCTGCTCGATGTAACGACCCGTCTGATTGCCCAGCAAATGAGTCTCAACCTTAAACAGTCCGTCATCGTCGAAAATCGGGCCGGCGGCGATGGTCTGGTAGGCATCAACGTCGTCAAGGAAGTTCGGCCCGACGGATACACCCTGTTAGCATCCGCGGGCACTATGGTTTATCAGCAATCGGTGCGACAGGATCCGGGCTACAACCTCTTGAGCGACTTCACCGGAATCGGGTTCATCGGCAGATCGCCCCTACTTCTCGAAGTCTCTACCAGCGAACCAGAGAAAGCCCTTTCAGACTTCATAAGCCGCGCGAAAGCGAATCCAGGCAAGCTTTCGTATGCATCGGCTGGCATCGGAACCGGGACACATCTAGGAGCGGCACTCTATCTTCAGAAGGCCGGGTTGCAACTTCTGCACGTCCCTTACAAGGGCAACGGACCAGCGATGCCTGACGTGATGAGCGGTCGTGTGAATATGATCTTCGAAGCTTACAGCAGCAGTAAGGGCTATCTGGACGGAGGTAAGCTTCGAGCCCTCGGAGTTACGTCAAACTCAAGGCTCAAGGCGCTACCGAATGTTCCAACCTTGGCTGAGCAAGGAGCTCCCGGGTATAGTTTCTACACCTGGATGGGCCTTGTCGCACCCGTCGGAACCCCGAAAGACGCGGTTCAACGTCTTTCAGAGGCACTGCGCGACTCGATAAACAATAATTCGCTTCGAGAGCGATTGGCTAGTCAAGGCATTGAGACGTCTCCCATGACGCCCCCGGAGTTTAATAAGTATCTTAGGAATGAAGTGTCAGAAGTGAGCCGAGTCGTTACCAATCTCGGAATACAAAAACAATAACGCGGAACATTGTTAGGGCGCGTAACGCGCGCTGTTCCGTGCCTCTAAGAATCGCGAGAACCAAGGGGACCTGCGCCGAGCTGCCCGCTATGCTCGGCGCGGGTGATCATAAAAGATCCTCGAGACAAGGAAGCATGCGGAGATCTCGCGTTCTTGCGGCCCGAGTCAGACGCTCGATTCCAAATAACGAAGTATCGGCGCAAGCTCCCTCGTACATCAAACCTCCACCATTTCAAAATCACTCTTTCCCACCGAGCATTCCGGGCACAGCCAGTCGGCGGGCACATCTTCCCAACGCGTGCCAGCAGGGATACCGTCCTCAGGAATACCCTCGGCCTCGTCGTAAATGAAACCGCAAAGGACACACTGCCACACCTTAAAGTCCGACTGAACCGGCGCAGCCGCCGAGACATCGTCAAGTTCGTTCAATTTCGCGTTCATACTTTCCTCAACAACCGGCACCACTAGCCGGTATAGAACGTCGCCAGCCGAAAACGCGCCCTGCAACTCAGAGTCGATTAAAAAGCTGCACGGGCAGATCGTCGCCCACGAGACGAGCCCGAGAAGGCTTTCACCGAAACCGTGCTAAAACCGGCCGCCGCGAGCACATCAAGCACCACCCCTCTGTCTCTGTCTCCTCCCCATTTAGCATTACCCTGCCCCACATTACCAATGGTATCATTGGTTTTACTGAACAGCACTGGTTTCATTCATCGAAACTTGACCAGGTGCTAGTGGTTCATGACCAGGCCCCAGGCACCAGGCACGTGCTGGGAGTCGCGACTTCACCTGTTGAAGAGGAGTTGAGCGTATGACTGTAAAAGGCAAGGCTTACATCGTTGGGGCCTATGAGCATCCACTACGTAAAGCACCCAATCACTCTGTGGCGCAATTGCATGCCGAGGTAGCAAAAGGTGCGATAGAAGATGCCGGTTTGACCAAAGATGATATCGACGGCTTCTTTTGCGCCGGCGACGCACCAGGAGCCAACGCGTGGTCCCTAGCGAATTATCTGAACCTCAATCAACTGAAGCATATCGATTCGACGGACATGGGAGGGTGCTCCTACTTGATCCACGTTGCTCATGCCGCGGAGGCGATTGCCGCCGGGAAGTGTAATGTCGCGCTCATTACGCTCGCGGGCCGGCCAAATTCCGAGGGAATCTCCGGAACGCAGGTTCGCGTTCGTGGCGTGAACATGCCTGACGCGCCCTACGAGCTTCCGTACAGCCCCGTGACGTTGAACCTATATGCAATGGCTGCGATGCGTCATATGCATGAGTACGGCACGACTAGCGAGCAACTCGCGTGGGTCAAGGTTGCGGCTTCACACCACGCGCAATACAACCCTCAAGCAATGTTGCAGTCCGTCGTAACGGTCGACGAGGTCTTGGCATCGCCGATGATTTCCGATCCTTTGCACCGTCTCGACTCCTGCGTTGTAAGCGACGGTGGCGGGGCGATTATCGTCGCGCGCCCCGAAATCGCTAAAAGCCTGAACCGTCCGAACATTAAGCTTTTAGGCTGCGGTGAATCAACGAAACACCAGATGGGCGGGAAGATTGACCTGACGTACACAGGTGCAGCATGGACCGGTCCGCGTGCTTTTGAAGAGGCAGGCTTGTCGCCATCTGACATCCAGTATGCGTCAATCTACGACAGCTTCACCATCACTGTAATTCTCCAACTCGAAGACCTCGGTTTCTGCAAGAAGGGGGAAGGCGGCAAATTCGTCGCCGACGGTAACTTGATCTCCGGTTCAGGGAAGCTCCCTTTCAACACTGATGGCGGTGGTCTCTGTAACAACCACCCGTCGAACAGGGGCGGTATGACAAAAATCATCGAAGCAGTGCGGCAACTGCGCGGAGAAGCTCACGCCAAGGTGCAGGTCCCTGATTGCGCGCTGGCGCTTGCTACCAGTATCGGCGGCGCTATTGGTCATCGCCATGGAGCAGCCACCATTATCTTGGAACGGGAGTGAGAAGAGATGACTGCACAGAATCCTGAAAGAAAGATTGGCGACCCCGCGATGAATCCGGGCGACGAGCCATATTTCGCGGCCGCAAAGGAAGGCCGGCTATTGATCAAACGCTGCAACTCCTGCGGGCAGCCGCATCACTATCCCCGCCAACTGTGTCCATTCTGCTGGAGTTCGGATGTAGTCTGGAGCGATGCAAGCGGCGATGGAGAAATCTACACCTACAGCGTGACTCGACGGGGAGCGGGAGCACCCTATTGCATTGCGTACGTGGCGCTTGATGAGGGACCTGTGGTGATGACAAACATCGTCGACGTCGATTTAGACACGGTGAAGATCGGCCAGCGCGTAAAGGCCGTCTTCAAAACATCAGCGAATGGCACGTCAATCCCGATGTTCACTCCGTCTTCGTAAGAATGTTTCTGCGCACGCCAGCCGTGACGGTCCCCTGCTGAGACCGACAGCTGACAAACAACTGAGCGATCCACACTCTTGGAGGAGACATGACAGGGAAGGTGTTCTTGTATAGCGCCGTCGACAACGTCCTGACCCAATACCAGGTCGACGTTGCTTCGGGCGTTCTGGAGAGAAGGTGCAGCATCCAGGTCCCTGCGAAAATTCAGTATGCGTGGCCACATCCGTCGCGCCAGTACCTCTACCTAACGACCAGCAACGGTGGCCCCAGGGTCAAGTCGGACTACAACCACGTCAGTGCGTTCGCCATCGGGCCAGACGGAGCCCTGACGCAGCACGGCAATCCGCAGCCACTCGACCGGCGCGCGGTCCACATGTGCGTCGACCCGACCGGACAGTTCATCTTGAACGCGCACAATCATCCGATGAGCGGCATAACCGTTCATAGCATCAACGCGGACGGGACTATTGGCAAAGCAGTTGAGCAACCGCACTCTCTCGACTATGGAATCTATCCTCACCAGGTGATGACATTTCCATCCGGAGATGCGGCACTCATTGTCGACCGAGGGAACAACCCACAGGGCGACAAGCCCGAGGACCCCGGCGCTCTTCGCTCGTTCAAAATGCGCAATGGTGTGCTTGATGTCGGAAACGTCGCTGCGCCATGGGGAGGGTATGGGTTCGGGCCACGGCATGTCGACTTCCACCCATCCAAACCCTGGCTTTACGCGTCTGACGAGCGTATGAACCGTCTGTATATGTTCCGCATCATTGACGGTCGTATAGAACAAGTACCAGCTTATACACGAGAGACGCTCGCAGACTCCAAAAGCGTCGCTGCGCGGCAAATTGCCGGCCCGATCCACGTTCACCCGTCCGGTCGATACGTTTATGTCGCCAATCGAGCCGACCACTCAATCGAAAAAGATGGCCAAAAGGTCTTTGCGGGCGGCGAAAACAACATTGCAGTGTATGTGCTTGATCAAGCTACCGGCGAACCGCAACTCATGCAACATGCCGACACGCATTCCTTTCACGTCCGGACCTTCGCGTGTGACCCAAGCGGCTCGTTGCTCGTGACAGCGAGCATCAAGGCTCTCTCCGTCGAGGTTGGTACAGGACTAAAAGAGGTCCCTGCAGCCCTGAGCGTTTTCCGGATAGGTGAAGATGGAAGTCTCGACTTCATGCAGAAGTACGATGTCGAGACTTCCGGGAATGAACTTCAATATTGGATGGGAATTGTCTCAGCGAAGTAAGGCTTTGTGCCGTATTCGCCACAAGGCGAATACGGCAACTCAGATTCGATTCAGAATGCGGCCGCCGTCGACAAGAAGCGAAACGCCAGTGACGAAATCCGCTTCGTCAGAAGCAAGGTAGAGCGCAGCGTTCGCAACATCCCAAGCGCTGCCCTGACGCCCGAGCGGTACTTTGGCATCGCGGTCCGCCAACACCTGCTCGCGTGACTGGCTCCATTCACGAACCCGTGCCTCAACCGCCATCGGTGTCGCAATCAACCCCGGCAGCACGCAGTTGGCGCGAATCCCAAACGGCGCATTCTGCAGCGCGAGTTGTTCTGTAAACGCGATCACCCCCGCTTTGGTGGCCTTGTACGCCACGTAGGGGTATTTCCCAGGTCCAGCGGCGGATGACACGTTGACAATCGAGCCCGAGCGCTGCGCACGCATGATCGCGACGGCGTGTTTGCAAGCGAACACCGTTCCTCGCAGATTAATTCGGCATATGTTGTCGAACTTGTCTTCGGTGATGTCCATTAAATCAGCGTCACCGCCGCCCAAGCTGACCCCGACGTTGTTGTGGAGTACGTCCAGCGAGCCCCACCGCTCTTTTGCGCCGTAGATGGCTTGGACAAGTTCGTTCTCACGAGTCACGTCCGCGCCGAACGCAACGGCCTCAAAACCTTCGGCCCGGATCATCTCGGCTGTTTCCTCAGCTGACTCGATCGACCGGTCGACGGCCACCACGCGCGCCCCTTCCCGCGCGAAGCGAACGGCTGCCGCCCTGCCGTTGCCGATCCCTTCCCCAGGCGCCTGTCCTGCCCCAATGACCACCGCGACTTTCCCTTCCAGTCGAGCCTTACTCGTCCATCCTTGCCCGCGATCACTTCTATCCATGTCTGTCCTCGCTATGTCTCGTATATGCAGCCGTTTGCGCTTCCCAAGCCTCCTCGATCCACAAGATAGACTCGTGGACCGGCAAGAAAATGCTATCATGGGTTCCTATAATCAGCACGCATTTCATTGATCGGAACTCAAAGAATCGATCTCGCTTGAGAGCGCCCTCTTGAAGCCCTGAGGGCATGATCTCTCATGGTGGGACAATTTCGATTGGAAGAAGAGGATTCTCGGAAAGACTCGGCGTCGACCGGGTCAGAAGGTTTCAGCGGACCGAACATCAAAGGAGGAGCAATGTCAGACACTTCAACCGTAGTTATTGCTGGAGATTGTGGACCCACCCATGGGCCCGCTGAGGGATACCCGATTGAGGGCTACACTGAGCTGGTCCAGCCGGTTCTGGAGAAGGCAAACTTCCGGTTCGTCAACTGTATGCGGACCTATTCGACTCGCGGGGTCAAGTCTGACCATGCACCGCAGGTGTGTCAGCCCGTAGAAATGTCGAAGCTCTTCACCGGAGGGCTGTTCGACGCTGTGACAATGTCCAACAACCATAGCTATGACGCTGGACCTGACGCTCTTGTGGATACGAGAGACCTGCTCATGGAAAGCGGCGTCCAGGTTACGGGCGCAGGACGTAATCTCGCGGAGGCGCGCCAACCTGCGATTGTCGAGCGCAACGGCGTGAGGGTCGGTTACCTAGGCTACACCTCGGTAGGAGCGGCAGGCAGCGACGCCGGACCTCAGAAGCCCGGCGTGACAAATGTGCGGATCAAGACGACCTATGAAACGCGCGGGCCGCATCAACCTGTGCGCGTGCACACCGAACCTAATGCTGAAGACCTAGGGCGACTTATTGAGGACGTCACCGCCTTACGCTCTCAGGCTGATGTAGTCATCCTGGCCTTCCACTCTGGTGTAATCCGCCTACCACGGGTAATCTCCGACTACCAAGTCACCGTGGCGCATGCGGCGATCGACGCAGGTGCCGATATGGTCGTGTGCCACGCACCCCATATTCCGAAGGCTATCGAGGTTTACAAGGGAAAGGTAATCTTTTACAGCTTGGGTGTTTTCGCCATGACAAAGTCCTTTGCTGCTCCTTCGTGGACCAATGAGCCGGCTTGGGCGCACGGTGCTGTCAGGAACCATACGGACCTAGACCCTACCTACCCCCTCATGCCTTACGGGAAGGACTGCACTCTTGGTCTGCTGGCAAAGGCAGAAGTTTCAAAGAACGGGATTGGCCGGGTTTCATTTCTGCCGATGACCTTCGATGCCCGCTATCGCCCCCAAGTGTTGCTGCGCGATGACAAGCGTTTTGACGACCTCGTCGCATACATGGAATGGGTCTCCGAAGACATGCCACACCACTTCGAAGTGGTCGGAGACGAAGTGCTCATCACCGGCTAAGCGTGCGAACGCTGTTGAAAACGTACACCTGAGGCAAGCTGATTATGGATTTGGGAATACGCGGCAAAACGGCATTGGTCACCGCCTCGAGCGGGGGAATGGGTCGAAACATTGCACATGCGCTAGCCGCCGAGGGGGTCAATCTGGCGCTTTTTGCGCGCTCTGCGGACAAGCTGCAGGCAATAGCGCAGGAAATTGAGGCACAGCATGGCGTCCGAGCGCTGGCGATTCCGGGCAGCATGCTCTCTCGCAGTGATGTGGACAGCCTTGTGCGAAGGCTACAAACCGAATTTTCAGGCGTGGACATCGCCGTCCTCAACACGGGCCGCCCACCAAACCCCATCCGCGCCACGGTCGAAGAGACCGAAGAGGAACGATGGACCGAGGCGTATCAAAGCCAGTTGTGGGGGACGATCCAGGTGGTGAGTCAGCTTACGCCACAGATGATGACGAGGGGTTGGGGGCGAATCATCGCCGTCACCTCTGCGTCTGTAAAGGCGCCAATGCCGCACCACAGTCTCTCGACCGTCTTCAGGGCGGGCGTGACCGCCTATATGAAGCACTTGGCCAACGAAGTGGGAACGAAAGGCATCACGGTCAACTGCGTGGCGCCCGCGCTGATCGAAACGCCTCACCGCGCGGGTTCCGCAGCGTACACTCCAGAACAGGCCGAAGCACGAAAGAAGCTTACGCCACTGGGGCGCATGGGAACTCAGCAAGAACTCACGGGGGTGGTCACTTTTCTCGCGTCGATGCAAGCAGGTTTCATCACCGGTGCAACGGTGCCGGTGGATGGTGGGATGGTTAGCTCATTGTTCTAAGTCAGAAACGAATACGTGGACGCTCAGGGCTCATCAATCGGCACAGACAGTTCGGCCTGCCCCCCGAATTGCCGCGAGATGCTCGCCGCGGCGTCCACTACCAGCTTCACAAACTCCTTCTCATGCATCTGCATTCGAACCGTAGGCGCGCCTACGGACAGGCAATAATGCACTTCTTCATTGACATCCGTGATTGGGGCGGAGATCGCCGAAATTCCCATCAGTCGTTCCCCATGCGACACAGCAAACCCTGCTTCGCGAACCCGCTCAAGCTCCGCAAGGAGCTCAGCTTTCGTTTGCTTTGACGCCTTACCTACGCTCGCAAGTAACGGAGTGAGCTCAGCCTTCGGCATATAAGCCATCAGCACCTTTGACCCAGAGCCAGCCTGCAGCGGGATCTGCTCGCCTGCTTGAACGACCGCCCTCAATGGCGCCATAACGGTCGATATCGATTCGATACAGATTCGGTTACGTCCGGACACTGTATGCAGCGAGACCGTCTCTTTCGTCTTCTCTGCAAGATCAGTCATGAACGGTCGCGCAATCTCGCGGATACCGAGCGTACTTTTCACAAGGCCTGCGAGGCGCGTAAACCGGAACGAAAGACAGTACTGCTGGTCCTCCAATCGCACGAGGTAACCTGCCTGCTCCAAACTCTGGACGATACGAAACGTCGTCGACTTCGGCAGTTCAATGCGGTCAGAGATCTGCTGGAGCGATAAACTGCTTCGTTCAGTGCTGAAACTCTCGAAAACCGCCAAAATCCGTTCCACCGAGCGCATCATAGGATGAAGTTCCGTTCGAATATTTCTGTGATGCCGTATGGTACAACAGCACAGGTGGCTCCGCGATACAGAGCCATGTCCAACGAGGCTTTCTCCAGAAAATTCCTCCCACATTGCATATGAGGGGCGCATGAAAGCCCACTATTAACCTCGTACGAACGGGACTTTATTGGGGACAAGAATCGTCTGGCAACTGGAGCCGCGTTTCTGAACGGTAGACCGCACGGAGTTGGGACAACGATCTAAGCCTTCACAAGAGTCAGAGTGCGCTGGTACCACATTGGGGCTCGCGCGACCCTCTGAATTACCGAGGTCAATGATCCACATCTACCTCGTCCATGATCCCCATACCGCTCGCATCGCAACCTGCATTACTAGTACTTAGACGTAGCGCAAAAAAGAGGGCGCCTCCCATATGACACGGTCGGCGCCCCACCCCTGAGAGGACTTTGTCGCGGTCGCGCGCTTGACTTTACGTTACAGAAGCCGAACGGCGGCCATCGCTTCTAACTGAAATTCCGAAGCTTCGACTAGTCTTCGGCTACAACAGTATTTGACAGAGACGGGGCCTGTTTGTCGGCGTCCGCCAGCGGACCCCTCTTCTTTCTTGCACCGCGCCATGCGAAGTACGCTTGACCGACGATAAGCAGCATACAGGCAGACATGAACGCCGCGCTGATGGGTCGCTCAATGAAGATCCCCATATCGCCTCTTGAAAGCAGCAGCGCACGTCGAAAGTTCTCTTCGACCATTGGGCCAAGTACGTACCCCAACAAGATCGTCGCAACTGGGAATTTGAGTGCTAACAGTATGGCTCCGATGATACCGAAAACGAGGACCTCGGCAACTTCGAACAGGCTATTGTTAGTGCTATAGACCCCGATCGCAATAAAGAACAACGCTGACGGATACATCAGCCGGTACGGAACCTGAAGCAGCTTCACCCAAATTCCAATCAGCGGCACGTTCAAGATCAGGAGAAGCACGTTTCCGATCCAGAAGCTGGCAATCAGTCCCCAGAACAGATCCGCATGTTCAGTGATGAGTTGCGGACCCGGCTGGTACCCTTGGATCAGCAACGCCCCAAGAAGCAGTGCCATCACGGCGTCGCCGGGAATACCAAGGGTCATCGTTGGAATGAAGTCAACCTGCGTTTTGGCGTGCGTGGACGCTTCGGGACTCGCCACCCCTTCAATTGCGCCTTGCCCGAACCGATTAGGATCCTTCGCCACTTTTCTCTCTAAGGCATACGCAATGAACGTTGTGATGGTCGGCCCCGTGCCTGGCATCGCGCCGAACAAGGTACCAACGCACGTTCCGCGTACCATAGGCCAAAACGCCTGCTTCAATTCCTTGACGGATGGCCGCATATCGCGAAAACGAACTTTGGCCTGCGTACCGATGAATGCGACTCGATTGACACTGAGCATGAAGTCGGCAACGCCGAAGAGACCCATCGCAAGAGCCACGAGTTCAATTTTGTCCGAGAGCTCTGTAAAGCCGAAGGTGAAGCGTTGAATACCAGTATTGACATCCGTACCGACAATGCCCAAGAGAAGTCCGAAGACCGTCATCGCGATTCCCTTTAGTTTAGAACCGCGTGCCATCGTCGAGCCGGCGATAAGTCCGAGCATCATGATCGAAACAATTTCGGTCGGCCCAAATTCAAACGCGACTTTTACAAGCAATGGGGAGGCAAAGATCATGACGATAATGCCGACCGAGGCCGCAAAGAACGATGCAACCATCGTGATGCCGAGCGCCGTACCCCCCTTTCCCTGCTTGGTCATTGGATACCCATCAATGCATGTCACCGCATGCGGCGGATGGGAAGGAAGGTTAAGCAAGATCGCACCAAGCGCGCCGCCATACTGCGAGCCGTAAAAGATCCCTGCCAACATCAAGAGAGCAGGCACAGCATGCATCGAGTAAGTGAGCGGCAACAACATGGCGATTGCCGACAGCGCGCCCATCCCGGGAAGCACACCAATCAGGTTGCCGACAAGCACCCCGAAGAAGGACCAAAATAGGTTCTGCGGCAACAACGCAACACTGAAGCCGAACCACAGATCGTGAAGTGTCTGAGCGATCATGCGAAACCCCACTTGAACAAAGGCAACTGAATTTGCAACGCCCACCAGAAGACCACAATGGCGACCCCAACTAGCGCGATGGCGAGAAGCGCAGCGGATCTCCACGTGTTCTTTCGATCACCAAGCGCTGAAATAAAAACGACCGCGAAGGTCGCGACAAGGAGTCCCAAATACTTTGCTAGGACAACGAATGCCATCACACCGAGGCATATGAGAAACCAGGCCTTCCACTCCGCACCGTGGTGTTCTTTCTCTTCTTCAGCAGGCGGCGAGAGACGACCCTGCACAGCGATCGCAATTCCGACTACGGTCAAGATGGCACCAAGCGCAAATGGGAAATACCCTGGACCCATCTGGCTGAGTGAACCTAGATGTAACGACATTGAATGTATTGCTACTGCAATCCCAATGCCAAACATCAAGACGCCTCCAACGACATCCCTGTTTAGGCTTTTTCCGAACATCATGCCTCCTTTTAGATATTTCTAAGCGCCGTTACGCGCCGATCGAGCTACCGTTTCGCGCCTCCAGACCCCGCGATTTCTTGGATGCTTGGAAGTCCGCTAGAAAAAGCTGGTACGCGGCGATGCCGTCGAAGTGCACCACGGCATCGCACACGCTTCCGGCCGCAGCGTCTACCAAAATAGATCGTAAGGCGGTTCGGCAACGATCGAGCGTCGTTAAGAAGGGACTACGGCTTCGACCGCTCACGCTCGGAGCGCGCAGATGGAATTTCTTAAGGGGCATGATTTGTTTGAGGACTTCGGGCAATTCTTGCGATGTCGTAAGAACATCACTTGCACCCGTAAGACACTCAGTCTCCTGTATTTAAAGAATTCACACGCATCTGAATGCCGAGTTCGATAGTGGAGTGTCAGTCCCAATCGATCGACGCGGTACACCTAGCTCATTAGCCTACCTACACATTTAATCAATCTTCAACCAACAGGGTAGACGGCTTTCTCTTCTCAATTGCCCATTTCAGCAAAGCCGCCGTGCGGAAGATTCCATGCGCGAATTTTCCGTATGGAAGGGTCGCGAAAAGAGCCATGACTACCCCGAGATGAACCGCGAGTAACACGGCCATCGCAGAGGTTTCCCTCAGAGCCAGGAGAATCAACCCGGTTATTGCGGTCAACCACAGGAGAACAATGAAACCGACATCCATACTCCTCTGGCCACGGTCTCCATGGAGCGGGTGCCGCTTCAGATTAAGGACAAAGAGGCCGCTAGTTCCGGCGAGCAAGCTCATACCGCCGAACGATCCAAGAAACACCGGAAGGCTGCTGAGTGCATATGGCGCCTCCCACTTGAAGAGATAATGGTAGGCGGTCGCAACGCACGTCGAGGCGAAGCACAGTAAGAATCCATAGAAGGTAAGGTGATGGAAACGCCTGCGTGCGAGTGAGTACGCGTCGTCCTCGTTGTTGCATCCATCTCCATGGCCACCTCCAAGATAGCGAAGGCTCAATACGTCACCGGCGGTTTCCGACGCAGCAGACATTGACGGCGCGCCGGGATTTTCGTTCCTCCAGAACTTTCTCACTCCGATGCCCAGCGCTAGCGCTGCCAAGGCAAAGACAACGCCGAACATCAATGCCAGCAGATTGTGCGGAAAAACTGCGTAAAAATTCGCACCAGCGGCAGGTACCGATCCCGCCGTCATGTACATCCCGAGCACGAGGAAAAGCGCCAAACCACTCGCGAGCGCGGCCGACACCGTCAGCCCGTTACGCTTGTAAAGCCGTCCGAACGCTGACGGCCACGCGTAGTCGACGTAGGTAGTCAAGCGGACTTGTGCCATCGCTTTAGGCACGTTCACCGCAAACTCGTGCGGCGGTGCGTATTGGCAGGAATGAAGGCACGCACCACAGTTGTGGCAGAGATTGGCCAGAAAATGCACGTCAGAGCGATCGAATTCCAGCCTGCGAGTCATAGCCGGGAAAACGGCGCAAAAGCCCTCGCAGTAGCGACAAGCGTTGCAAATCTGCATGATTCTGTTTACTTCGTTCTCTTGCTCCGACAGAGCAGATCGAACGATGATTTCGTTCTTAGCGAGCGCAGATGCCTCTCGAGCCAAAGCTTCAAGCGATTGCATGGTCATGTTTCCCTTTCACGTTTCTTGCCGCCAGTGCAGCCTGACTACCTGCGATGCGGCCAAATGCGGTGCCGATAGCCATACCGACCCCCGCCGTATATCCTTTCCCGAGGACGTTGCCCGCCATCATCTCCCCTGCTACGAAGAGATTTTCGGACGGGGTTCCGTCGAAGTAGACGGCCGCGCGGGGATCAGTCCTCAGCCCCAGGTAGGTGAACGTGATGCCTGGGCGCAACGCGTAGGCGTAATACGGAGGCTTGTCGAGAGGTTGCGCCCAGTGCGTTTTTGGGGGCGTTAGATTCTCGGTATGGCAGTCGTCAAGAACGGCATGGTTGAACGTCCCTACGCGACACGCCGCGTTATATGATTCGATCGTGTTCATGAACCGCTCTTCACCAATCCTCATCGCACGGGCAAGTTCAGGGAGCGAATGAGCTCGAGTGCCAGGAAAGACAGGGGGCATGAATCGCCCTACAGCCTTCGAATCGATCACTGAATATGCGATTTGCCCAGGTTGCTGAGCGACGAGGCGTCCCCAGATCGCATAGCGTTTAGGCCAAAAATCTTCGCCTTCGTCGTAGAAACGGTCTCCATCTCGATTGAGGACGACTCCAAGCGAAACGCAATCAACTCTTGTGCAAATGCCTCCATCGTAAAGCGGCGCTCGCGCATCGATAGCCACACAATGCGATTGCGACGGATCTCCGATAGTATCGGCACCCGCGTCAATCATGAATTTGAGCAAGGTTCCCATGTTGAAGCGGGTACCCCGGATCAGGAAGTTGTCTGCGATCCACTGACCGTTCACTTGCCCCCACGCTTCCCGCAGCCACTCACGATTCGATTCAAATCCGCCAGCGGCGAGCACGCAAGTACGTGCCTCAATGCGCTCAGAGCCAATTCGCGCAGCCACGAAGCGCTCGCCATCGAGCTCGATCGAATCCACTGGCGCGTTATAGCGAATTTGAACGCCGAGCGCTTCCGCGCTACGGTAGTAAGCGTTCACCAACGCCTTACCGCCGCCCATGAAGAAGGCGTTAGTTCGCGCGACGTGCAAGGCTCCAGACAGCGGTGGCTGGAATCGAACTCCATGTCCACGCATCCAGTCTCGACAGTTCGACGAAGCTTTGATTGCGATTCGGGCAAGTTTCTCATCGGTCAACCCACCGGTAACCTTGAGAAGGTCCTGCCAATACTCTTCTTCGGGATAAGCATCGACTAGCACGTCTTGGGGTGCGTCGTGCATGCAGCGCAGGTTGCGCGTGTGTTGAGAATTACCTCCACGCCACTCTTTCGGCGCGGCCTCGAGCACGAGAACTGAAGCACCCGCTTCTCGCGCCATCAGGGCAGCGCAAAGGGCTGCGTTGCCACCTCCAATCACAAGCACATCTATCATCGTCTCGCTCCGACTTCCATTTTTTTCAGTGTAGGCCTCTGGGTTTTTGATCAAAACTAGGATCGAGGCAACACGTCTTCATAAACACGCAACTCCGCCGCGACACACGCGAAACCTGCTTTGTTCGTACCAGCAGCGAGGCTTGTTCGTAATTGACGTCTTCGCGGTTTTAATGCTTCGCTCAAGCAATGCGTAGCTCTAAAATCATGGCGGGCTCAGACACACACACTGAACATCGGGCGCCTTGCAGATGGGGGAAGGACGCTCCACGAACCGTCGTCGTGACGAAAGAAGAAAATGACGAGGTCTCGGTCGGACTGAGTCGTCTCGACACAAACGCCTCGAAACGGATTCGATTTCACCGGAATGGTTCGAGTGACCCGGATCCCACTTGCCGGCGCTGAGCCAAACCATTTGTGAACCAACCAGCGTAATGACTGCCCGTCCGTTCTCATCATCAACTCCTCGCCTTTTCCTCACCGTCGGCGTTAGAGGGGGAAACTTCATCCAACGCCTCGGCCCACATCTGCAATGCAACGAATCCGGTCAATTTCCTTTCCCGGCACCGATTCCGCCGCGACGTCTTTCTTGTCGTGACTTCAGTCTACAACCAATTTCGTTGGTTGGTACAAGTTTCATTCATCAGAACTTGGAAATCGATTGATTTGTTCTTGGAGAGACCGGAGCCAGGACCCGAGAGGTCGAATAAGCGCAGGAGGTCCGCCGCGCTACGGTGCTCCGCAAGAGTCGTGGGACTCAACGCGACCTCGCCTGCGTTTTCGCCAATGTTGGCGGCAGATTGCACAAGGGGCCGCATGCGCCGTCGGCAAGCCCTCGCGTGGGCGGGACGCGACCGGTTAGCGAGCATTCAACTTCGAGACGGCGGCGGTGCTCTTTCCGACCTCGTGTCGAGTGTTCGACCGTGCACCGGTTTCGCGCGACGGCGAGACGGACGAATTGAGTTCGCTCATGTCGAGCTCCCTGCGCGTGCCGACGTCGAGATGAACCGACGTCGGACACGCGAGGAGTCATTGCATGAGTCGAAATGGAGAGCGATGCGTGATGCGGGAGCGATTAGCTTCCCCGATACTTCGGCTTACGCTTCTCCTTATACGCGGAGATTGCTTCTCTGTAGTCATCCGTGGATTGGATGACCGCCATGTGCGCTGCCACGGACTCGAGGCTGGTGCGCAGATCGGTACGTAGCGACTGATACATTAGCTTCTTGATGTCGCGAATCTGAATAGGCGGACCCTCAGCCAGGCGCGTAGCGAACGTAAGCGTTTCTCGAAAGAGATCCGCATCGTTGAAGACACGATTGACTAGGCCGACCTTCAGTGCTTCGTCTGCGGAAACGAAGTCTCCCGTCCACAGCAACTCAAGCGCTCTCGCGGGCCCAACGAGTCGAGGTAAGAAGTAACAGCCGCCGTTTCCAGGAATGAGGCCGACCTTCACGTACCCCTCTGAGAACCGAGCCGAAGTCCCTGCAAAGCGCACGTCGCACATTAAGGAGAGGTCCATTCCCGCCCCGACTGCTGCTCCGTTGACAGCAGCAATCAACGGCTTCTCGAATTCCTCGACAGCCAACGCTACCTGGTGCGTAACCTTCTGCAAACGGAGCTTTCGTTCAAGTGGCGTCGGGTCGCCAGCCGCCCTTTCGGCTGCACGTCGTCCGAGATCGCCCCCGGAACAAAACGCGTCTCCAGCCCCAGTAATTACGAAACAGCCGACATCGTTATCTTCATTTGCTTCTTTTAGGGCGTTGCGGAGGACCTCCAGCATTTCCTCGCTAAGCGCGTTCTTCTTTTCGGGTCGATTCAGTCGTGCGACGAGTACACGGTCAATTCTTTCAAGCTCGAGGTCCGCCATCTAGTCTCCTTGCCAGGGCACGTTTCTACAGTCCATTCATCGCGTGTCGCCAACCATTAACAGCGGTCGGCGGCCCTTAACTACTTCGCAACCTTTTGTCGATGCCGCGCGTGCTCCTCCCGCGCCTCGTTCAAAGCTTTCTTGAGCGAGCGGTTGATCCAGCGCTTGTTCTCCGCGAAGGCGTGAGGATCCTTAGACCCAAGCCCTTTGGCTACGACCTCGGCGGCCGATTGCAACTCACTAGGTGGCACGACGCTCGTGACCAAACCGCGACTCAGAGCCTCCCGCGCCGGCATACGCCTTCCCGTCTGAATGAGATCCAATGCCAGGGCCCGACCTCCGATCACTTCAAGAATGTTCGCCCCGGAGAACGTTGGGATGCTCAGATTGATCTCTGGCAATGTCAGTTCTGCTTCGTCAGCGGCAACACAGGCGTCTGACAGAAGCGCGAGCATTGCTCCGGCTCCGCTTGCGGTACCGTTAAGGACCGTAATCACCGGCTTCGGACAGTTCATGACCGCATCTTGCAACGATGCCAACGCGTGGGAGCGGCGCTCACGTTGGCCCGCCTGATCCCCGTCCTCCGGCCTTTCGCGCACATCCACCCCAGCGCTAAACACGCGGGTTCCAGCACCTGTCAGAAGAATTGTTTGCACGTCAGCATTGCTGCCCGCCTCAACGATTGCGGAAGTCATGCGCTCCACCATCGCGACCGTCATCGCATTTGCTTTCTCGGCGCGGCTTATCGTTATCCAGATCTGAGCATTACGCAACTCGACGCCCACAGCGATAGTCGCTGAACCAGGACTGACACCTTGCATCATTGCATCTCCTTATGTTCTTTCCACTCGAGTGGCCTCAGGCCGCCGGCGTTGCGCCCGACACGAAGATGTCGGCGAAAAATTCAGTTTCTGGCAGACGGCGTTCGTTAATGAAGTCCCTGCGCGCTGATTGAACAACGATTGGCGCCCCGCATGCATAAACTTGATGCTGCGAAAGATCGGCAAAGTCTTCCATTACGGCTTGATGCACGAACCCGGATCGTCCAGTCCAGTTGTCTTCCGCCGATGCATCGGATATCACCGGAACATAGTTGAGTCCGATGTCCGTTACCCAAGCTTTGGCAACATCATGCAAATAGAGGTCCTTCGGCCGCCGACCACCCCAGTACAATGTCATAGGACGACCGTGAGCCTTGCGAACCTCTTGTTCGATCATCGCTTTGATAGGCGCGAATCCCGTCCCGCTCGCAACGAAAATCATCGGCTTCTCGGTAGCTTCGCGGATGAAGAAGGTACCCAGCGGTCCTTCGAACCTGAGAAGGTCGTTCTCGGCCATCTTTCCGAAAACGTGCCGACTGAATGGCCCGTCGTAGTTGCGCAGATGCAGCTCAACGAACCCCGCGTCATCGGGCGAGTTGGCGATAGACAAGCTCCGACGGATACCACCTGGAATGGCGATGTTGATGTACTGCCCGGGCAAGAACGCCAGACTCTGATTGGCCGGAAGTCGCAGACGAATCCGCATTACGTCGTCTGCCAACCGCTCAAGGCGATCCACTCGACAGGCCAGCTTGCGCACCGGATAGCCCTCCACCACCGGAATCACGCTGCATTCGACGGTCAACGCAGAACGTGGTCTAGATTGGCAGAGCAGCGTGTAGCCCTCGTCGATGTCCGCTTGCGTAAGCGTTGCCGTTTGAGCCATACCAGGGTCTAACTCTCCGTCGACCACCCGCGCCTTACACGACCCACACACCCCGCTTTTACAGCTGTAGGGCAGAGGATATCCGGCGCTTAGAGCGGCCTCGAGAATGGTCTGCTCGGATCGCACTTCCAAGGTACGGTCCAGCGGTTTGAAGAGGACTGGGAAGGTGTCCGACAAAACTTGACCTTCACTCATGACAGATTCACCTTTTACTAACTATAGTGTATTCACAGTGCCGCTTACGCGTTGTCCGTGGTCGATGGAATGATCAGGGCGTCGGCTGCGACCACTCCTTGCGGGAGCACAAAGAGGGGATTAACGTCGACTTCTTTGACGATGCCTCGGTTGTCCCACGCAAAGCGGGAAAGCGCCGAAAGAGCATGCGCCACGGCTTCGACATCGAGGGCGGCGGATCCGCGCGCGCCGTCCATGATCCGACGGCATTGCAACTCGTCAACCATCTCGCGAGCGGTTTTCACGTCAAAGGGCGCGAGGCGGCAAGCGGAATCTCGAAGAAGCTCGGTATAAATGCCTCCCGCCCCGACCACGACCACGGGGCCGAACACCTCATCATTCACGACGCCAGCGATAAGCTCGAAGCCCCCCTGGACCATTTCAGAAACCAACACGCCTTCAATGCGTGCGGCCGGTGCGTGCGTTCGCGCATTCTCAAGCACCTCTGCGATCGACGACTCGAGTTCTTCTCGCGTGCGCAACCCCACCTTAACGCCACCGATTTCGGTCTTGTGCGGAATGTCGGCGGAGACAATTTTTACGACCAATGGAGCCCTCAGCGTATCAAAAGCCGCGCCGTCGACACCCTCGACGATGACATCCTTCGTGACTGGGATGCCTGCTGCGGCCAAAATTTCCTTCGACTCGGTTTCCGACAAACTTCCCTTCTTGATCGCGTCCGAGAGATCGTTGGTTTGAGCTACAGCGTCTTCCGCCTCCGACGCATGCGCTGAGTCAGTCAGCTTGACCTTAGCTTCGCCGTATCGCTTGAGCATTGCGATCGCTCTAGCCGCACGTGAAGGCGAGGGAAGAACTGGAATCCTCGCGCGGTCGAAGATCTCCAGCGCGGGAGCAATCTGGTCTGCGGGTGCCGAAGAAAAGACAAGTACCGGCTTATCGGTTTCACGTGCAATGCCCGCCAACACTTCAGCAGCAGCGACGCTCCCGGCGCTACCGGTCGTAGCAAGGTTAACGCAGACCGAGTGGACCGACGGATCGTCGAGCGTGGCAAGAACCGCCGCCTTCAACCTTTCACGGTTTGCAGCGGAGAAGTAGCCTGCGGTCAGGTCAATGGGATTGTGTACTGCTCCGATATTCGGGACGACGTCCTTGAGCCGTGCTTGCGTGCTTTCACTAAGGTCGCACAGGGAGAGCCCCTCCGGCTCCCCCGCATCGGCGAACACGATTGCCGATCCTCCCGACACGCCCATGACACCAACCCCGCCACCAGACGGGTACTTCGCACCGGCAAGCGCCTTCAGAAAGTCGACAGCCTCGTGGATCTCCCGGATCTCGACGATTCCAGTCTGCTTGAAAAGCGCGCGATAGAAGTCGTAGCTACCTGTAAGACTTGCAGTGTGTGAGGCTGCTGCGCGAGCTCCTTGCTCCGTCACGCCCCCTTTCCAAAGGAGCACGGGCTTCCCTGCCGCCAGGGCACGGCGCCCAACGTTCAGCAGCGCGCGTCCGTCCCTTGTACCTTCGATATATGCGACGATGATTTCGGTTTCGGGATCGTCCAGGAGGGCATCGATAAGCTGAACGGTATCGATGTCGGTCTCGTTTCCTGTCGCAATCACATGGCGAAAACCCACCCCGGCGGCGGCGCACCCAAGGGCGAGGCTATAGCCGAATCCGCCGCTTTGCGTCACGAGAGAAACCGATCCCGCCTTGAGCTTCGGCTCGCGCGTAATGCTGCCGAATGCGGCATACACGTTAGAGTGAATATTCGCAAATCCAAGACAATTCGGTCCGATGAGACGCATGCCCGAGTCACGGGCGATCGTGAGCATCTTCTTTTCCAGCTCAATGCCTTCCGGGCCGCTCTCACGGAAGCCACCGCTCAACACAACAGCGAACGGGACCTTCTTGGCAGCGCTTTGCTCGAGAACAGCCAGAACACCTTTTGCGGGCACACCAATGACGACGAGATCCACCGGTCCGTCAATGTGGTCAACTGCCGGGTAGCACTTCAACCCCTCGAACTGCTCGTACTTGGGGTTGACTGGATATACCTTTCCCGCGAACCCATTCTTGAGCAACGCCCGGACAGCTTGGGAACCGGGGCGAGCCGCGTCGTCCGACACGCCCACGACTGCGACGAATCGGGGTTCAAATAAATGTTTGAAGGAGTTCATAGTCACTAAATCTCGGGCCCTTGAGCTAGATGCCGCTCGGATTGAAACGGAAGAATGCACGGTCACGACGCGTCATCGATGTACCGCTGGTTGACTGAACTCTATTCCTGGAAAACTGCCGCGTCAACAAAAAATGGAATTGGTTTCGATGAATGAAACCAAAACTCCCTGCACGTCGCCACAACGAGCGAAACAGCCACGTCTTCGCATATCACCCTTGGCTGGTCCTAGGTTCCGATCAATGGAACTCATGCTACTTAATAAAACCGTGATAGGATGCGCTTGTGATCGCTGGAGCTGCCGACGAGCCGAGATCCATTCGACACACCGACCCTGCAGGCAGTGGTAAGACACAAGGAGATTTCTGATGATTTACACACGAAGCGGCGCCGACGCTCTCGCAAATCGCAACGTCGTGGTTTCGCCCGGCACGGGTAACGAACACTGGGGCACCGTCTTCTTTGGGCCTCGCAGTTCAAAGAGCGCGGGCGCCGGGCCGCAGGCGACGATGTCGGAACTCAATCCCAACGAATCCGTTGTCTCGCACTTCCACGGAGTGACGATGTTCCAATGCTTCATCGCGGGATCGGGGACCTTGGGAGCCCGCAAACAGGTTTTGGAGCCTCTGACGGTTCAATTCAAAGATCACCACACCGCTTACGGCCCGATCGTCGCCGGCCCTCAAGGGCTTTCGTTCGTTGCAATGCGCATGTACACGGGTAATTCGGAGCCCGTGTATCTTGATAAACCCGGCTACAGGGAGCGGCTTGAACCGAGCAAGCGGCGCCACCTCACGTCAGAGCCTGTTCGTTTTTCTATCGAACCAGTGCTTGCAGCAAGAAAGGAGGCAGTTTGGGAGACGTTGCTCGAAGACTCGAGTGACGGCATGCATGCCCAGGTCGTTCGCCTCGGCGCAGGTATGAGCGTCCCCGGACCCGATCCGAAAGCAGCGGCCGGCTATTACGTATTCGTCGGGAACGGCACTTTGTTGCACAACGACGAAGAGCTGCCGCTGTGGTCGATGGTCGTGGTGGAACCGAGCGAGGAGAAGTTCGACATCCGGGCGGGCGATAAAGGTCTGGAAGCGCTGGTCCTGCAGTACCCGCGTGAGGAACGATAAGCTAAGTCGGATTTGCACCCCTGCTTCCTCAGGCGGGGGCCGTACTCCCGGCCTTACGACGCGAGCAGTAATTCGGATCACACCATTTTCAGTGGCTTTCGATTACAAGGACATGGTCTGCTCCCGGCACGTTCCATGACTTCGACGCTCCAGTCGGCCTTCGGCGGCGACTGCCTCAACGTCGACACAGGTCATCGCCCGCCTCATTAAGTGCTTCTTTTCTTGCATTCCCGCTGCGCCACGGCAGAATGCCGCTCTCTGGTCATCTCCCCGACGCCGACTTCATCGATTCGATAACCGAAACAGCATCTGATGAGCGATAACTCGATTGGCTCACAAACGGCCGAGCTCGACAAAGCAAGCGCACGAAAAGTCACAATGACACTGTGGCTAGTTGCAACCGGCTTTTTCATGCAGACGCTCGACACGACGATCGTCAACACCGCATTGCCTTCGATCGCTCGCAGTCTCGGAGAAGCTCCGCTCCACATGCAATCCGTGGTGATTGCTTACTCGCTGACAATGGCGCTTGTGATTCCCGCATCGGGGTTTCTAGCGGACCGATTTGGAACGCGTAAAGTATTCCTCGCTGCGATCATCATCTTTACCGTCGGCTCTTTGATGTGCGCAAACTCCCGTGCGCTATGGCAGCTGGTGTCTGCGCGAGTCGTTCAAGGAGTGGGGGGTGCGATGCTGCTGCCGGTTGGACGGCTGGCAATACTGCGCAATTTTCCACGGGAACGATACCTGCCGGCATTGAGTTCGCTAGCAGTCCTTGGACTAGTGGGTCCGCTGCTCGGCCCGACCCTGGGCGGATGGCTTACTGACGTCGCCTCTTGGCATTGGATATTCCTCATCAACGTACCAATCGGCGCAATCGGCTGCATCGGATGCTTTTTTTTCATGGTCGGGAAGCCCCAGCCGACTGTGACGCGATTTGACTTCAAGGGATATATTCTTCTAGTGCTCGCCATGCTGTCGCTAACCATCGCGCTAGATGGACTCGCGGAGCTCGGCCTACAACGAGCCTCAGTATTGGTTTTGCTAATCTTGGCATTCGCATTCCTCGTATCCTATGCGCTGCACTCCACAGATAATCCCGCGTCGCTTCTCCCGCTCACCCTACTCAAAATCCCAACATTCAAGATCGGTCTTCTTGGGAACCTGTTTGCTCGCATCGGCGGCGGAGCGATGCCATACTTGCTGCCGCTGTTCTTGCAAGTGGCTCTCGGATATACACCATTTCATGCGGGCTTGATGATGCTACCCGTGGCAGCAGCTGGAATCGCGTCAAAACGAGTCATCGTTGCGATGATTACAGCGTATGGCTACCGTACGGTCCTTGTCTCCAATACAGTTCTTGCCGGACTGAGCATGGCGAGCTTCGCCTTCGTTGACCCGCAGCAGCCGCTATGGGTCCGACTCCTACAACTTGCGTTCTTTGGCGCGGTCAATTCAAACCAATTTACTGCGATGAATGCGCTCACCTTGAAGGACTTGGATACTGTCGGCGCAAGCAGTGGGAATAGTCTGTTCTCGCTCACCCAAATGCTGTCCATGAGCCTCGGGGTGACAGTGGCGGGCGCGATGCTAGCGATGTTTGGAAACGTATTTTCAACGCATCTGCAGCCTCAAGCTCTACCCGTGTTTCACTCTACGTTCGTGTGCGTCGGGTTAATCACGATGTCATCTGCTTTCATTTTTGCCCAGTTAGCGTCCGACACGAGAGGCATCGACGCCCGGAAGACCAACGCGGTCGAAGACTAGACTGTCACACCCCCTGGTTGCACGTAAGAGGCGTCCAGCCGCCGTTGATCCACGCACTGCATTGCCCTGCCGATTTCACTTCGACCGGCAATCGAGCAACGGGTCCGTCGGCGCGCGGGTGGTTCCAATAGACTTGATTGTCACTGGTTGGAGGCGAGCCCGCGATAATTCGCTGTTTCGGAATTGGCATGAGGTTGCTATCTGGCACCCCTCGCCCTGCTGTTGACTTTGGGCTTGCCACACCCGTGCCCTCTCAATTGCCCGCCAAAGAGGCGGCGTTCCTTTTCGAGGTGGCCGGGGATGTGACCAAAGCCTCACCGTGCTGCATCCGTGCACCTGCAAATCGACGAGCAGCCCGCGTTAACTGACCGCATCGGTGCCCAGCATCGACATTTTGTACGTCATCTCACTCGCCAGGATCGCGGTTGCGCGAAGAATGCCAGTTTCGGCCGCAGTCGCCTCTCCATTGAACAGTCTGCCAACAAGAATCACACGGTTCACCGAGCGCATGCCTCATCAGCGCTTCGTCACCACGCCGGAAGCCACCATCGATCATCGCCATGCAGCAAAAGACGGCAGCAACGACGACTTTGGGTAGCGCTCGCAAGGACGCGAGCGCGCCGTCGTTTCCCGAAATGACTCGAGACGAACGCACCATCGACTTCGAAATTGCGCGTGCGGCGTATATCGTCCACATCCTGGATGCCCGTTCACAACGAGCGGTCACTGCCACAAATCGCAGATCAACTATAGGTGATCCCGGTCATCGCGGCTGAACGCTGTGCAGGCATCCGGCGAACTGATTGCCCTACTTTGAGACGGCGGGTAATTTGTCCCGAGACCCGGGCCTGTGCGGCCCTGTGAGAGCATCAATCCACAACGGGCCCACAGCCCGACGCTTCTCGTGCTATACCTCGAGCGCCATGAATATGACAGTGCCCTGGTAGATTGCGAACGGCGCTATTCCAACCGGACGAAAGCTTGCGGAGGCGGCGAAGTCGGAGCGTACGTGACAGGAAGAAGGCTGTGCGCTGGGTTGACGAGAAGGCCACAGCGCCGATCAACCGGTAAGTCGGCGCCTTCGTTCCATTCCATGAGACGCGACTTCGGGAACTGCACAGCAGTTGATTCGGCAGGCGGTCTGTTAAGCAGGCGTTCCATCACGAGACCATGCTGAACGATGAGTCCCGTAGAAAGCAACACGCCCGAAGCTCCGTGGAAATAGTCGCACGGAGCTCTTGACGTTTCGAAAGAGCCTTGCGAAGAGCAGCGCACACCACCGTGAGATAGGGCGCGGCAACTGCGCACCGCTATCCAGCGGCAGACGTCGTACTCGACACCTTACTAACGACGTTGCGTGGAATGAATTGGATGTTTGATTTTGGCGATTTTTGACTTCTGTCAGATCTCGACCATTTCAAAATCGCCTTTCGTCGCCGAGCACTCGGGACATACCCAATCTTCGGGAATGTCTTCCCAACGAGTACCGGGCGCGATCCCTTCGCTCGGTAGACCTTCAACCTCGTCATACGTGAATCCGCACAGAAGGCATTGCCAAACCTTGAATTCACGAATCTCGGTACTTTGTCCTTCGTTTTCAGCTGTCATATCATTGCCTCGCAACTCGGTTCGACGAGCGCCTGGAACTAACTTTGTGTCGTTGCCGCGCGTTCGCGACTGCAAGAACCAAATCCCTTTCGATGGCCCTTACTTATCATTGGACCAGGCGCTGAATGCTTAAGAAAGATTAGGCGCTTGGGCCTCTCGAAGCGATCCACCAACTTCGGCGATCTGCGCCAACAACTGGCTTGGCTTCCAGCGCTTTCCATACTGCTCGTGCCACACACTGACCTGCTCAAAGATCTTTTGTGCACCAATCGAGTCTGCCCAGTACATCAGTCCGCCTCGATGGCGCGGGAAGCCAAAACCATACAGCCACATCACGTCGATATCACTTGCGCGGTAGGCTTTACCATCTTCCAGGATCTTGCAGGCTTCGTTCACCGAAGCGAAGAGCAAGCGGTTCAGGATCTCGTCGTCTGAAAACTCACGTTGCGGGACGCCAAGCTCACGACCAACGTCACGGATAATCTTCGAAACCTCTTCGTCCGGATGCGGCGTGCGATCACCTTCGTTGTAACGATACCAACCCGCACCATTTTTCTGCCCCTTTCTACCCATCTCAACCATGCGATCGGGGACGTGGAGCTTTCGATAGGTCGGGTCTGCAGCGGCGCGGCGCTTGCGCGTATCGTAACTAACGTCTAGACCCGACAAATCGCTGACCACAAAAGGTCCCATTGGGTAGCCAAATCCAACCATGACCTTATCCACCTGCTGGGGCAGCGCGCCTTCTTCCAGCATCAGCATCATCTCCGTCACCAGCGGCGCGCGGCTACGATTTGCCGCAAAACCATCGCAAGAACCTGCAACGACGCTTACTTTGCCGAGGTCACGCCCCAATTTCGTCGCTCGGAGTATCGTTTCTATTGACGACCGGTCGCCCCTGACGACTTCGCAGAGTTTCATGACATTCGCAGGCGCAAAGAAGTGTGCCCCCGCGACATCATGCGGACGTCGTGTAACGGCCGCCATCGTGTTGATGTCGATCGCCGAAGAGTTGGTAAGCAGGAGCGCCCCTTCCTTCATCACCGCGTCCAGCTTCGTGAAGACATCTTCTTTCAGATCGATACGCTCGAACACTGCTTCCACGACAACATCGGCGTCCCAGATGTCCTCATATCGCAAGACAGGTTGTACGTACGTCAGTCGCTCGTTCATTTCTTCTTGCGTGAGGCTTCCGCGCCGCACTCTTACCGCATACGTGTCGTGAATCCGCTTCATGCCTCGATCGAGTGCCTCTTGCGTCACTTCGAGCACTTTCACCGGAACGCGAACGTCCGCAAAACAGATTGCGATTCCAGCCCCCATTGTTCCAGCGCCCACGATTGCAGCGGATCGCACGCCTTCAGGCTTATAGGACGCGGGCGCGCCCGGAATCTTTTTCGCCTCACGCTCGGCAAAGAAAGCATATCGCAATGCCCTCGCTTCATCCGAGCCCTCGAGTTCCGAAAACAGTCGCTGCTCAAGAGCCAGTCCGTCCTCGAAGCTACCGGTTAGTGCCGCTTCCACGCAAGCGACAGCGCAGTGCGGTGCCTTCACGTTACGAGCCTTGCTAAGAGCGGCCTTCTTCGCCGCTTCCCAGGCTTCAGGGTGCTGACCCGCATAGGTAATTTGATCAATCATGTCCCGAACCCGTGGCAATGGGCGCACGGGCGCGACGTCTTTCGCGTAAGAAATTGCGCTAGCCAGAAGATTTTCCTGACTCACAATCTGCGTAACGATTCCGGAATTCAACGCCTCGAACGCGGAAACATGACGACCACTGCTGATCATCTCAACAGCCACCTTCGGTCCGATCAACCTCGTCAGCCGTTGGGTCCCACCCCCAGCTGGAATTATCCCGATGCTTACCTCAGGCAGTCCCAGCTTGGCGTCAGGCGCGGCGATTCGATAATGACATGCGAGGGCATGCTCGAGTCCCGCGCCAAGAACGTAGCCTTGCATCGCGGCTACCACGGGCTTCTCACATGCGTCCAAGGCAGCAGTGCTGACGCTGGTACTGATTTGGCGCGTCTTCCCAAACTGTCGGATATCGGCTCCGGCGATGAAGTTCTTGCCTGACCCGATGAGCACAACCGCCTTCACTGCAGGGTCAGCGCCGGCGCGCTCCAGGCCATCAATGATGCCCTCCCGCATACCGGGTGCCAGCGCATTGACCGGCGGATTGTCGACGGTAATCACTGCCACGCCGCCCTCGACGTGATAACTGACATTCTGTGTATCGCTCATCAGGTGTCTCTCTTAATATCAAAAACGCTGACGGTGGGTCAGCTAATCCTGTGAAATCCCTTTCCCGAGAAAGGCACGTTGAACCGCAGATGCCTCCCCGGGAGTCGACCTTCCCAACTCCGAACCGTCCTTCGCCGCGCAGAAGAAAACTTCAGCCCATCGTAACACGCGTTCCGATGATCAGCATCAATTCCACTGAGCGGAACTTCCTAACCGAGATGTCGCGATTCGAGAGACTGGCGCGACGATTGACAACACGACACGGATTTACGAGTCGCTGAGACGCCGTGGGAACTGGCATCACGGGCTATGGCCGGAGGCGCACGAACCGACAGTGACGAGCAGGAGGACAAGCTACGGAACGACGCCGGATTGCTCCGCCAACGAAGAGCCGAAAGGGAGTGTGGGATGGCGGCTTGGATTCTTGGATTCGCGATAGCTTGCGAAACGCTGCGCTCGTGGATTTTCTCGACCTCATTTCAACGGCAACGCCGAAATGCGGTCGCAAACTCCGACGGAACGCCAAACCTTCAACATATCGGTAAAGAAAGGTTGATTACTGGTAGAGCGCGCCAAACCGACGCGAGATCTTTTCGGCCGCACTCACGACCAGCCTTATTGCCTCGTCTTCGTTGACCCGTAATCTTACAGTGGGCGCAGCAACGGACAAGCAGTAACGAACTTCCTGATTTGCATCCCGAATTGGCGCCGATGCCGCCGAAATGCCGAGTAGCCGTTCGCCGTGAGAAACTGCATAACCATGTGCGCGTATCAGCTCAAGTTCTGCGATGAGCGCCTCATCTGTTACGTTCAAAACGCGGGCCACCGACGGCAAGATCGACGTCAACTCGAGCGGCGGCATGTGAGCTAAAAGTACCTTCGAGCCCGAACCGCCGAGCAATGGCGTTTCCTCGCCCGGTTGGGTAACCGCTCGCAACGGCGCAGACACAGTCGATAAGGCGTCAATGCAAACACGGCTTCGTCCCGACAAGGTATGCAATGAAACCGTTTCCTTCGTCTGTTGAGCTAGTTCAACCAGTATTGGTCGAGCGATTGCTCGAACGTCCAAGGTGCTCCTGACCATGCCCGCCAGGCGAGTGAACCTAAAGGAGAGGCAATATTGTTGATCTTCGAGACGGACCAGGTATCCTGCCTTCTCAAGACTTTGCACTATCCGAAAGGCGGTCGACTTCGGCAGTTCGATGCGCTCCGCGACCTCCTGTAAGGTCAGACTGGTTCGATCCGAACTGAAGCTTTCGAACACAGCAAGAATGCGCTGAACAGACCGCATCATGTTTCGGTTCGCTGTAGATGGCTCGTTTGCAATGTTTGTCATAGTCACGCGGCTGAAGACCGCTGCACCTATCGTTTAGCGATGACCGAAAGTTTCGTGTCCGCACAAGACACCCCGTAAATCTCCCTGCTTGGGTTGAGCGCCCTCGCGCTCAAGATGTCGGGAATGCGCCCTCTCACCTCGCAGAGCCTACCCTCCGTCACCGACAGTGACGGACTGGCCCAGCCTCCGCCATTTCGGGACCTCTTTTGACATGTAGTCGGAAAAGTGCGCGGTTTCACCCGAAACTGGCTCGCAATAGAGCGAATTACGCATCCGGCTGGCTACTTCCGGAGAACTCGATACCTTATTCACAGCCGCGCTGATACGCTCAATCACGGAGGAAGGAACGCCTTTCGGTCCGATGACTCCGTAGAACGTATAGTTTTCGATACCGTGCAACGAGGCGTTGTGGGATTCCGCGAGACTCGGGACTTCAGGCAATGCGCTCAGCCTGTGGTTACCAGTGACTGCAATAGCTCTCAATTTCCCAGCCTTCAAAAGAGGAATGACAAACTGCGGCACGCTCAGGCCTACCTGTATATCGCCCATCCCGATTTCCTGAGTCAGTTCTTGATCCGACCTGTACGGAATATGGGTCATCGAAATTCCAGCGACGCTTTTCAGGTACTCGACTTGAAGGTGGCTGGCTGCACCAACGCCTGCAGAGCCAAAATTCAATTGTCCTGGGTGTGCTTTGGCGTAGCCAATGAGATCGTCGATGGAATGAATATCTGTCTTAGGGCTGACCACGAAGACGCCTGGCGCCGTTGCAACCATCGAAATGAGACTGAAATCCTTTAGAGGGTCATAAGGTAGGTCTTTCCTGACTCCCGGCCCCTGAGCCAGCGCGCTTCCGCTTGCGAGCATTAGCGTGTATCCGTCGGGCGGTGACGCCATCAGCATTCTGATCGCAACGAGAGACGACGCGCCGGGTCTGTTCTCGACAATAACCGTCGTATGCAACTCTTCTTGCAGGCCGCGAGCATAGAGCCTTGCAATCGTGTCGGTACCGCCCCCAGCAGCAAAGCCGACCAGCAATCTGATGGTTTGAGCTGGAAAATCCTTCGCCCTCACGCTGTTGAGCCCGGCTAGACTCAACGACAGCAAGACAATAATCTGGACAATCTTCCTTCCAAGCATCCCCAACCTCACACGTCTTATCTGTTCACCACACTCGAGAGCCGTCGTACCTGCACCGCTACGATCCGTCGATCATGAATGTAAACACTACGGCCGTCACCGTCAATGTTTTTGGCATTGGTTCCACTGAACGGAACTATCCACGAACATTTATCGACGCCTGTCACGCGTGTATGCAAGGGCGGGTATCTTAGGTGAATGGAACGGTAGAGGCGGTGGACAGCAGACACGGGCGTGGCGCCGCTGGAGCTGTTACCATCGGAAGGCCATTCCATGTCGAACTTCGCATTGGAGCAAAGATGAAAGTCGATGGTCAATGTCACTGCGGTGCGATTAAGTATGAAGCAGAGGTAGAACCGGGCAACGTGGTCATCTGTAATTGCGCGGATTGCCAAAGGCAGTCCGGCTCGGTCTTTCGAGCTAATATCCCGGCGCCTGCGGGGTCCTTCCGAATTGTCTCGGGCACGCCTCGGAAGTACCTAAAAATTTCCGACAGCGGAGCAAAGCGCATCCACGCATTCTGCGAGAACTGCGGAGGGCCGGTTTATGCCTGTGCCGCAGAAAACCCGCAGACATATTCACTGAGAATCGGGGCGCTGAATCAACGATATGAGCTCGGGTCTCCCTCGCGGCAGATCTGGATGAAGCGTCGCTTCTCTTGGCTAACTAAACTCGATGATGTGCCTGGGTGTGAGGGTCAGTCGTAGTTTGCCTGCTCCAGTGCTTCCATGACTGGGCAGCACTTCAAGCGATTGCTCGCGGTGTTGTTCGCCGGGCCCGCCTGGTTCGCGCTGCCGCATACGAGTTTGCGATCGCATCGCGGGTGAATCACGTCGGCGGCTCAACAAAGCCAAGCCTTAAATCAACTCACGGAGGTTGCGAACTCCAGCTTTCTGCGGAGCAAGCGTTTTTGTTTGGCGAAGCGCGGGAACAAGCAGGCGTGGACGCAATCGCTGTAAGGGCGCCAGATGAAGTGTCAGCCAGCTTGAGAGCAGCAGTCGGTGTTCGCGAATCCTCGCGTGTGTTGCAAAGCGACGCATGTTAGCCTATCGATGCAGCGCGAACACCTGATGCCCCGTGTAGAGGCAACCACATCGAACTTGGCTACGGGCACCAGTGCTGCATTATCTCGTCGAAAATATCCACACCGGAACGGCCCGACGCCCAGGCGCATCGTTAAGTATGCAGCGGCCCTTATGATGCAACGTGCTGACTTAGCCACGCCCCGATTTCGTGGCTATCTCTCAATTGAGCGAAGAAGCAAAACGCTGCTTCCCCCTGCCGTACTTCGCCGAGGCCGATACGATCCGAATTTCATCGTCCATCAAGCGGCCTATGTGTGCCACAACTTCAAGCGGCCGACCATCGAGGATGAGAGCGCGCTACAACGTATGACCAGCGCGAACCCAAGCCGACTTTATATCAAAAAAGCGTGGAACGCCCTGGCCACTACAGAGTGAGTGAATGTCAATCCACGCCCTTTCGGAGAGCGTTGCTCAATTTCTACAACCGCTTGGCCGCGCTAATACTGATTCGACAGCACACTTACTTCCAACCGCAAGAATGGCTCTCGAACGTATCAAGCCAAAAACCTTGCAGACGCCTTTGAAGGCATATTTCCCAACCATTCGAAGCGTGTCGTGTTCCGCGGTATCTTCGAGCGTTGTCCCTCCGCATGAACCGACTCTCAAAATATGCAAATATCATCGAATGTCGCGAAGCGCGACCATCAGAGCCCGAAAGTCGGCACGCCGGCGTGGCTCAACGCTGAGGTGCGACGTTACCTCGCGAGCGGCGACTACGACGGCATGTTTGAGGGCTGGCCGGGGGACGACTTTGTCGACGTCGCGCAACGGGCCACCCAACGTCTGAAGACTGCGCTGGTGGAAGAGACGCTCCGGCGAGCGCACGGTTTCCGCAACCAGGTGAGCGTACCGGGCGACTTGCATGCGTGGGCCCACGACAAGCTATCGCCGATGGTATGCGGGCTGTTCCCCGCCGACGAGCGCTCCATCATCTTGGACACACTCACTCGGAGCGTCGTGTTTCTCACGCCGGACAACATCGCCGCAGCCCTCACGCAGCAAACGTGGTTGTCGACAGCATGGGACGTGGCCAACCTCTATCTGGCCGGTGTCGGTGCGCCTGTTCTGTCGGAAGAGGCGAGAGACATCGTTGGACTGAGTGAGGAGACAGCTTGCTTCGTCTCTATGATGTACTTTGAGGAAACCGACCCGTTTGCAGATTTCGTCGTCCATGAAACAGCACATGTCTTCCACAATTGCAAACGAGCCACCATCGGGCTCAACGAGGAACGCCGAAAGGAATTCTTGCTGAACATCGACTACTCCAAGCGCGAGACGTTTGCCTACGCATGCGAGACCTACAGCCGGATTATCTCGCTGGCTGCAGGCGTCCGGCAGCGGCGAGCGGCGCTCGAGCGGCACGCCAAGGTCTCGTTGCCGCCCGATGACCGCGTGGATCACGACGAATATCTGGACATTCTCCGCGACGCCACGAGTGCCCGCAATGGATGGCAAAAAATCCTCAAACGGTGCGCGCCGCGTCAGCAACGATGATGTTCACGTCTTGAGGCATCCGCAGCGGCAAGTGGTTTGGCGCGCGCCTTGATCAGGGCTAGCGTGGACCAATCCGAGCAGCGCTTCCATTTTCCACAGGCTTGCCCACAATTTCTGTGGGCAACTTCGAGGCGCAGCGGCGGGCGACGAATGTCCGCCTTCACCTCCCCCTCTTGCTAACGCTCACCGGCCGAGGGCCGGGATTTCTACTGCGCGACGTGAACCTCCACTTAGTCGCTCCGGCGGATTCTTGCCACGACGCGCCTTAGCTCAGGCGAAGAAGCTGCACAGGCTAACAAGCGCGGTCCGCGCTCTAAAATGTTGATTGCGCCGACGACGTCGGCGTTGGTGCTCATATCCGCCCGACACACACGCGAATCGGGCTTGAATCTTCCGGTTCTCCCTCGCCACGTGTGCGCAGCGCGGGCACGTGCGGCTCATGTTGTGCGTCGATACCGCGAGCAGCATGCCGGCGGATCACTCCGTCTTGTACTCAAGCTGATGCCGGAGTTCGCCCCAGCTCTGATCGAGGATAGCCTTGTTGGCCTGGCTTTCGCCCGGACGTTCCCGCCCGGCGCCGCGACTGAGCTCGTTGCCGACTTGCTTGTATTCAACGCCTGCAAGTCTTCGATACATGGAGCGGATCGTTCGTCGACTTCTCAGCGCCGGGACCGGCAGAAGTTGGTTCGGTCCGCGGCCCCTAGCATCGCCATATTGTAAAGATTCAGGCCGTCGCGTTCGGCAGAATCGAGAGAGCATGAAGTTGCCCTCGGTACAGTTGCGACCGGACGATTACAACGCAGGGATCATCGCTTGCGCGGTCTTTCCGCTCATGATTCCGTCGAGATCGCAACTGTCATCGACGGCGATCAGGGTCCGGGCGTCTGCGGGAACCGCGCAGATATTGAAGTCAACCCCGTGGCCGAAGCTCACGCGCCGCATCTGGCCATAGGGAATTCTTTCCTTCTTAGAAAACGTCGCATTGTCCGTGAGTACCGGGATATTATCCGGGATCGCGTCGGTGATGACAGTGTTGCCCCAAGTCATCTCCTGCTTCCGGCCGAGATCGTAGACAAGTACCACTGCCACAGTGGCACTCGCGTTGTCGGCACCGATCAGGGTCACACGACTGGTAAGCTTAGCGACGCCCCATGCGCACGAGGTCATTTCAGCGTCGCACTTGCGAACGTCCATCAACGGTCCCGCACTGATGTACGTCATGCCTTGCTTTCTCACTTGAGTATCGCCAGCGCCTTCTCCACGTTTATTGGCAAAAAATGGATTCTGCGCGCTTACAAAGGTGGTGACGCTGGTTGTCTGCTGTTCGGTCGTCGCGAAGTTCGCGCATCCGGATAGAGTAGATGCTGCAAGCAGGCACAAAGATGCGGCGCAATAGGTCGCTTTCAACACGAATTTCCTTGTTGTTAATCACGTTCCACAGGATATCGGCAACATGGACGAAATATTGAATGCGCATGCGCTGCTAGTCGATCTAATGTCGGCACTTTGCGCGTTATCGATTCGCGTAAGACATTTGAGTTCCGACCATATCCGATCCGTACGCGCGATCGAACCGCCTGGTTTCAAATACACCGAAGCAATTCCACGCGGGCTTGGGAGTCGTATTCTCGGCGACCGGCCCGCTTCCGCCGGCTACCAGGCGACGACGCGGATCACGATGCCGCTCAGAGCGCACAGGGCGAACGCAGTTGTCCAAAGCCACCGAATCGAAGGCTTATGTCGCGCTTCATTGCCCGCGAGCCGCCGTCGTCCTTGGCTGTGGCGTTTCGGCTGCCGCACGGCGAGCGTGGGAGTCCTGTCGTCGACGCGGGCCATCGTTTTCCCGCGGCGGCTGGTACGCCTCCAACCTCCTCGTAAAGTCGCCGAGCCCGTCGGCAGTTCTCATGCAACATATCCTCGACGGTCATGATGCATCCGCGGATCCCTCCGGCGATCCCCAAATTTCGGGGGAATCGAGCGACCACAACACAATGTCGCTCTGTGTCGGAAAGCTCATCAGAAGCCCTCTCCCGAGCGCCTGAATTGCGCCAGGCACGGCCTCGTAGGTCGTCCCTTCGCCAGCGTCTCCAGTAAATCCCGGGTTGCCAACACAGCAGCAGTGCGTTGGTCGGGGCTGGTCATCGCACCTCTCCTCAAAGCATTTCGATAACCGAGGATAACCGAAGTGCGCGAATACGTGTATTACCCCTCGCCAGAAGGCGCGCTGTAGTCCGATGCCTTGGGCACACCCCGCTGAACCCTCGGCATCGCGGTTTCGGCCGCGGCTCGGAGGTCACTGAAATCAACAAACTTATCCAATCCCTCGAAGGAGCAAACTACGGCGCATTGCAAAAAGAGCGTCGCCGGGAAGTTTCCCGATCGGAGGTGCGCGGAGAAATTGCGTGGCGTCATCTCTTCACCGATCGTACGAAGGCGCCGCGAAATCTCCGACTTAGTCAGCCAGGGCCGGCTTGCGATCTCCTCCCCAAGAATTCCAGACGCTTTCTGCTCCCAACTCCTGTTAGAGCGCATGACGTCTTTCCAGTGAGGAGGATAGTCAGCGTTCAGCGCTTCCAGCGACTGTAGGAAATAAAGAAAACGATAGGTGCCCCGCTGCGTCTTGCCTTCGACCCCGCGCTCCGTCTCCTCTACACCGAGGCGGCCGAGCTCCGCGGCCAAGTGGGCGTAGCTCGCCTTCTTGCGCGCCAGAAGAACGCGAAGCGCCCGGCTGGCCAAATCCGACCAGATCGATTCGTTACCTTCCACAGAAAACCCTTGTTTTTGCCCACATATGCGGCTACCATTACCCGTAGAAACACACGTATTGACGACCTTTAGCCGCAGCGTCAACAACGTGGAGGCGTCTGTCGAGGTTGTTCATAACCTCGCATTGTACGACAGCGATCCGCGCTAATTCGCGGA